>NZ_JBHINT010000036.1:0-78546 GCF_042195145.1 Bartonella sp. CL434QHHD
TTTTTTTAAATAAAATAACCCAAACATTTCCAATAAAATATTGTAACAAAAAATCCTATTTCAAGACATTATTGGAAAAATCTGCCTTCATAAAAATAAAACATGAAAACAAAAGGAGTTCAAAGAGAGCATGGCGCCTTTAAAGTAAAATATAGCACCCCATTGCAATGCATGAAAATAGGAAGTTGCCTAAGAATGAGTTAATCTCAATAACGCTTGTTTTATGCTACTTTAATAAGGAAATTTTTCTGCACAGGTACGATTTATAAAGACATTGCTGTATAAAGAGAATCGCATGATCTGTAATTTGTAAAAAGAATCAAATTCCTGTAGAAGCATGCTAAGCTATCTATCTAGCTTTCTTTATTTAATATTGAAAAGTACTCTTATAAATCTATGTGGGATAACGAACAACAAAAAAACGATCCTGGACAGGACCCTGCTCTTGTCGTCAAACGCTTGCGGCCTGCGCGCCGACAGGTCTCTGCTCGTTGGCTTACGGGAACCATTCTGACAGGAATCACTTCCTGCATTCTTATGGGTATTGCACTTTTTACAGCTCTTGATGAACAACAGCGATTGGTAACACCGCCACAATGGTTTACGCAGGAAAACCTATCAGAATCACAAGACCCTGAGGCCAATGGGTATAAAGGTGATCGTATTTCCCCCACCCATGCACGGCAAAGCTTTGACAGAAAACGTCAATTTGAACTATCGATTCTACAAAAAAAAGGCGATGAAAAAGTCATTCAAACACAACATTTTGAATGGATTCGTATGGCTTTAGCCGAAAATCGCCCCCAGAAATATAGCTATCCAAAATTTGATTCTTTAAGCATTCTTGCCAGTGATTCGCAAAGTCAAAATATTGCACCACAAGAAGATTCTGGGCAGATTTACGGTGCAAAAATCGAAACAAAACTCACCTTACGCAGCTATGATTTTAAGGTAAATCAATTCGATTTTGATGACAGCGACACATTGACAGATGAAGAGGCACAACAAGAAGTGCAAAAAGCTGGATTTACTTTAGAAAAGAGCACCGAACTTCTTTCAGTTCTCACATTGATTGATCCTTTAAAGTTAGAAGATGCATCCTCCCCTTCCCAAGGCACAGAATCCCCTGAAGTTCGAATCGTTCAAGAAAATGTAACCGTTTCTCCTCAAAGCCACCGTATCGATCTGACGAAAAACTATGTTGAAGATATTATTCCTATTCGTAAAAAACAAACGATAGCCGATGCTTTCAAAAAAACCAGTTATACAAAAAAGCAAATTGACCAGGTTGTAAAAACGCTAGAAAAAATAAGCCTTTCCGATACTCTTAAAGAGGGAAGCCTTTTACGCATTGGTATCGTGACACAAGCTGGTGAAAAAGACCATCTCGTACGCGCAAGTATCTATCAAGGGATGCATCATGTTCTCACCATTGCCCTGAATGATAAAGGCCAATTCATTGAAAGCACAGAGCCTAAAATGTCTAAAGCGCTTAAAACGGCTTTTCAAAATGGTATTCCGCATTCTTACATCAATAGCGCGCAATTACCAACGGCTTATGATGCACTCTATAGTGCTTTGCTAAGCCATAATATATCACAATCTCTCTCTCATCGTCTTATTCGTCTGCTGGCCACCAATATTGACATGAAAAGTCCGATAACACCCAATGATCAGATCGAAATATTTTATGCCGTACCACAAAGCGATAAAGAAAACAAAAACGGCAAAAAGAACTTGAAAGCAAAGGAAGCATCCAAAAACACTGATCCAGAAATTCGTTATATTAGCGCAACTTTTGGAAATACAACTTATAAATATTACCGTTATCAATTAAAAGATGGAAGCGTTGATTATTATGATTCTGAAGGGAAGAGTTCAAAGCCTTTCTTGCTGCGCAAACCCACACCAAATGGGATTTTTGGCTCCCCCTTTGGTCCACGCAAACATCCTATTTTAGGCTATATTCGCATGCATACGGGTGTTGACTGGGTTGCTCCTAAAGGATCGCCCATTATTGCTGTAGGAGATGGTATTGTCACAAAAGTAGGCGTAACAGGCGGCTATGGAAATCACACGGAAATTCAACATGCCAATGGATATGTCAGCAGTTATTCACACCAAAGTCGTTATGCACCAGACATCAAACCAGGCGTGAAAGTACGACAAGGGCAAATTATTGGATATGTTGGATCAACAGGAATGGCAACCGGTCCCCATTGTCATTTTGAAATCATTGTCAATGGCGTCAAAGTTGATCCCATGCGCATTCGTATACCGGATAGCAAAGCCTTAACCAATCAAGACCTACAAACATTCCTACAAGAAAAAAACAATATTGATTCTTTGATCAACAGCCCGATAGCACCCTCCGAAGAGACTTAAAGCATGAAAGCATCGGCATTTTCACGACTCAAAACATCTAAAAATATGCTTTAGCGCTTACTTTTCTCAAAGAGATTTCCGCACTTTAAATATCTATTAAAGGATACGTCGAAATATGCCACCACCCAAGGTCGCATCACAATGATTAAAAATAAAACGCCCTCCCCTTTTCAGGTTTACGCACAATAGAAAAGTGAAAAATATGAACCCCAAAAAGGCTAACTCTTCTTGTTTATTTTATCAAAACGATAAAAATCCCTTTGTTTTCCATGCAATAAAGTCTTAAATCAAAGGTGAGTTTTTCTAAAGAACGAAGATTCTAAAATCCATATCATTCTATAAACAACCCGACTTCTTGTTGAATAGATTCCACTTGTTGAATGTATGCTGTTCATAGCCCTAAAGGACGGTGTTTCATGAACTTTATGAGCAAGTTTTACCTAAGAGAATATTCCTTACACACTTTTACAAAAACACCCCATATTTAAAGTTTTAACAGCCCTTACAAAAAATAACAAAACTTAAAAAAAACAATCTCTTCGCAAAGAAATAGAGCTTACGAATATAAGTATTATTATTGGCTTAAAGGAGCACTTATTCAAAATAAATTTAAAGGCTCACTTAAGCACTTCAAAGCTCTAAGACAAGGAGAACTTTGAAAGCCGATCATCGGAGTCAATAAAGCAAAAAAACAACGAGACCAAAAGATGAAGAAGCAAGGTTGCTTCTCTTAAAAGCAATTGACAATCTGATATGAATGGTGCTGTGTTCGCGCTACTGAAGCCGTATTTTTCCTTCTTCTTGTGAAAAGATGCCCTCCCCATACATTCACGATGAATGAAAGGCAGCTTACCACGAGCAAAGAGTTTAACCCTTTAAAAAAATCAGTCAGAGCTTTTTTTTGAACTATTCATGCTAAGTTTTGGCAAAGGAATAACAATCTTTGTGCCTCCTAAAGCAGAAGTTTCAAACAGAGGTTTTTCACCAAATTGCATACAGAGCTGTTCCACAACCACACGACCAAGTCCTGTTTTTTGTTTTAAAGTTTGGCTTTTCATTCCCACGCCATCATCTTCTACAATGAGCATCAATTGTCCATCTTTCTGGGGACCAAAGGAGATATAAATATGACCCGACCGTTGATCAGGAAAGGCATGTTTTAAGGAATTTGTCAGCAGTTCACCAAGGATAATTCCAAGTGTTGTCGCATCTCTTGAAGACAGGCGACAATCTTTAAAGTTGGTGTGAATGGTGATGTTTTCACGCAATTCAAAAGGAACTGCCAATTCGACATCATGCACAACAGAACTAAGAAACTCTGCCAATAAAGTCGTTTCCATATCATCACTTAAGCGCAAACGACGATGTGCTGTAGAAATTGTCTGAATACGATCACGTGCAGCACCTAGAACAGAACGTACCTCTTCATTTTTGCTCCGGTTTAACTGGAGCCCCAGCAAAGAAGACACCGTTCCAAGAGAATTGCCAATGCGATGGCTTGCATCCTGCAACAATATTTCAACCCGTTGGCGTTCTTTTTCAGCGTGATTACGTGCTCTTTCTAATTCTTGTGTTCGTTCTTTCACGCGGGCTTCCAGAGCGATATTTTCGCTATGAAGCAGCAATTGATACAATTTTAAAGAGCGCATATCACGATGAAAACGATTAATAACAAAATAGGCAGAAATAAAGGTACTTACAACGGAAACAATAGCCGCCAAAGTCAAAGCAGCCCGCATCAATGCGATACCCTCACGCTGTTTTTGTCGCACTACATCATCCCCATTAATAAAGCTTGTCATCAATTGAGCTAAACGTGCCACAGGAATCTTTGATACTTCCAAAGAGTCCGCATGAGAAGGTTGAGAAGGTTGTTCAGGAATCGCATCAAGAGCATGCATATGGGCATTCATAAAGGCTTTTCGTGCTTCAACCTCTTCTTTAAAAGCCGTAAACCATTTATACCACTGCGGATGCGCATAAACAATAAGTGCGATATAGTCGAGAATATTCCCCAACTCCCGCTCTGAATTTTCAAAACGTATTTTATCTTCCGCCTTGCGCGTTTTTGCATAGCTGCGATCAGCAACAGCCATATCAATCAAGCTAATAAGGACCAAATCAGCCTGTTCGCGCAATTCTGAACTTGTATTCAACTGTGCGATTTCTCGATCAACGGCATTTGAAAGCAACATAATAAAAACCGATGCCAAAAGAGCCATAACAAGAGAAACAACAATCGCACCCCACCGCCAGCGTGATATCGTTGCATCAGAAGAAGGCATTTGAGGCATCAAATTTGTTTTTGTTGTCATAGAATGTCCATTGGCGAACTTGAAAGTCGTCATTTTTCAGCACAAAGGAAGGCAACCTTATGGAACATAAAACCTAAAGCCCGTGAGAAAGTTTTATACAGGCTTTTCTTGTGTTCCTAAGGATACACGCCAAACTTCTGAATTTCCTCAGATACTGACTTTACTGTAATAGCTATAACGGGAATAAAAAAAACAAGGCTATCGATCATAATTATTATGCTTTTTTAGCCGTTAAATGAACACAATGTACTTCCAGCTGAGTAAGAATCAGGACCATAATCAGACTCACCATCCACCTTAAGAAGTTCTTGTAATCGATTACGCGCCCTGCTCACACGGCTTTTAATGGTTCCAACAGCACAACCACAAATAGTCGCAGCATCTTCATAAGAAAACCCCGATGCGCCAATGAGAATAATGGCTTCTCTTTGATCGGCAGAAAGCAAATTTAAGGCTTTTTTGAAATCTTGCAAATCAAGCGATCCATATTGAGCAGGATGAACAGCGACATTTTGAGTAAACACGCCATCGGTATCTTGAACTTCTCTTCCCTTTTTACGCATTTGACTATAAAATTCATTGCGCAAAATGGTAAAAAGCCAAGCTTTAAGATTAGTCCCCATCTCAAAACTATCTTGCTTAGCCCATGCCTTCATAACAGTATCTTGAA
The DNA here is from genome assembly GCF_042195145.1 of Bartonella sp. CL434QHHD. Classification (NCBI taxonomy): domain Bacteria; kingdom Pseudomonadati; phylum Pseudomonadota; class Alphaproteobacteria; order Hyphomicrobiales; family Bartonellaceae; genus Bartonella; species Bartonella sp. CL434QHHD. Next base: position 5,371 of record NZ_JBHINT010000036.1, read on the forward strand.
CCAAATCTTCAGCTTTATCGTGCTTGCCACTTAAAGAAACAGCAAAAGCTCGTAAAGCCGGCAACACAGAAAGGAGTTCTTGTTTAAAGTTTTTCGCGCGCTTTGACATAAAGGATTCAAACCTTTTCCACATTGTTTAAGCCAAATTGCTCTGCGCGCTCCAACTTCTCTAAAAGCTCAAGCAAACACCGTGGCAGTGCCTCTTCTTGAATTTCCATGTAAAATTGACGTAACTTCCGTGCTATTTCGCTATTGACCCCGAGAAGATCATCTCCAACTGTAAATTGTGTGGTGAGATTTTTTTCATCACGGTCGTTCATTTTTCATCCCCCTAATCCATATAATATTGGTAGCACCGCGAAGAATTTTTTCGCCTTATAGTTGTAAATATAGCTGTCGGTAAAAAGTTCCATACAAATCAAGGAACTTTTTTATCGGTTGAGAATTTCAACCAACAAAGTGCTTGAAAGGTCAAAGGAGTTATAAATTATGTCATTATCAACGCGTATTGCCCCGCATCTTCCCTATCTTCGGCGTTTTGCCCGCTCTGTCACCGGTAGCCAATCCTCTGGCGATGCTTATGTGTCAGCGATGTTGGAAGCACTCATTGCCGACATCTCCATTTTTCCCAAAGCCTCCACTGACCGAATTGGTACCTATTGGCTTTTTTGCCATCTTTTTGACCAAACCACACCGAACATCCCAGAACCCCTGCCTCAATTTGGTCTTGAACAAAAAACCAGTGCCAAATTATCCTATCTCACGCCCCGTGCACGCCAAGCATTTTTGCTCATTGCCGTTGAAGGATTTCATGAACAAGAAGCCAGCGAAATCATGAATCTGGATACGAAAGAATTCCGCAAGCTTCTCAACCAAGCATCTATTGATATTTCTCAACAAATTGCCACTGAAGTCATGATTATTGAAGATGAACCTCTTATTGCACTTGATATTGAGCAAATGGTAGAAAGCCTAGGTCATCATGTTGTAGGAATAGCGCGCACGCGTGATGAAGCTGTCATTATGTATCATAAGAAAAAACCACGGTTGATTTTGGCTGATATTCAATTAGCCGATAACAGTTCAGGTATTGATGCGGTCAACGAGATTTTGAAAAATGACCGTATACCAGTGATTTTCATCACGGCTTTTCCCGAAAGGCTTCTCACTGGCGAGCGTCCAGAACCAACTTTTTTAGTGACCAAACCTTTTAACCCAGATATGGTGAAAGCGCTTATTTCCCAAGCTTTATTTTTTCAAGAGAATGCTTCTAAAGCGGCTTAGAACAGGGTAACATCTTAAAATTATGATTGTTACGCCTCTTTCAAAGCCTCCCATGGATAAATCTCATATGAGTGCGCTCATGCAAGCGATTCGTGGTGCGGATATTTGCGTTCTCTATCAGGCAACAAATCTGGTTTATTTATGGGCTGAAAACTTGCCCCACCATTTGCACAATAAATGGCGGGTTGGGTGTCGTGACAGCGACTTTTTTTCGCTTGACCTTGCAGACAATATGGAAACCATCAAACTGCAAGTTTTAGCCAGTGGCAAAATGCAAACTGTTGAAGCACGTTTTGAAGATACAAACAAACAAGAGATTTGGTACAAATTTTCTATTGATTGCCACCGCAATGATAACGAAGACATTATTGGTATTATCACCACCGGTGTCAATATTTCCGGCTTACGCCGCCGTGAACAAGTGCTTAAAATCCTTCTTCGCGAAGTCAGTCACCGTTCTAAAAATCTTCTAGCGATCATTCAAAGTATTGCCAGTCAAACCGCCCGCTATACTGAATCTCTTCAAGTTTTTTTACGAAAATTTCAAGGTCGTCTTCATTCTCTTTCTCATTCTCAAGATCTGATCACGGATTCCGATTGGCGTGGTGCTCAATTTCGCGAATTGGTCCAAACGCAGGCTTTAGGCTATTTAATGAAAGAAACAGAACGTTTTTCACTTGAAGGCGTCGATCCTTATCTTTTTCCCAATGCCGCTTTGCATATTGGTTTGGCTTTTCATGAACTGATTGTCAATTCTCTTTCTTTTGGAGCCCTTTCCCAAGAAAAGGGGAGCATCTGTGTACGCTGTGAAATCGAAACAAAACTGAATGGCAAAACGCAACTTATCATCACTTGGCATGAAAATTTTGAATCCGGCATCCCTCCCACAAACAATAAAAAAGCCTGTTTTGGTAGTGCCGTTCTCGAAAAAATCGTTCCCATTTCCGTGAATGGTTCAGCCTCCCTCAAATTGACACAAGAAGGAATTGTCTATTGCCTCTCTGTTCCTGATACTTATTTTGATATTTTTTCTTAAAAGAGCATTTTAAACAATGAACAAGAGAAGTTTCCCCTTTTTTAGTAAAATGTCTCATCTGTTTATTAAGCACAAAGATATTTTCCAACCTCTTTAAACCAACCTCTATAGTCCCCCAATAGTTCCCCAAAACCTTAACGAAAAACCTTAACGATGAGAACTGAAAGCTACATAAAATCCATTCCCGCTGTTAATCAACTTCCATCCCTCATATAACCGGCATATTTTAAAACAGAAACCAAAACGATAAAGAGCAAACCGTTTCAACTTTTACTATGCCAAATAAAAGCGAGCCTATTACCCATCTCTTTTTGTGTAATTTTCGCAATGCGCATACAATTTTATTTTGGCATAATATGCAATTTCAAGGAGTAAAGCTAACATCCATCATCATTCTTCAGCTTTACGGGCTTAAAGCCTCCACGAAAACGACAATTAATTGATGAAAATTGCATATTTTACGCTTTTATATATCGCATTCTATAATGGAGATATTCTCTTCAGGTACAATAGGACATTCTAAAACAGAATACACTTATGTCTTTCATTCACGCACTTTTTTAATATTTCCCAGCGCATCCACGCTCATTTCAAAACAGTATCTGTAAATAAGATATAATAGCCCCCGTAAAGTGAACCATCAAACCCGCCCCTTGTTACGCCATATCCTTCTTTACCTTCATGCCCCTTTTCACTTCATAAAAGTAGTAGCTGAGCATCATCATACCATTTGTCTTTCATGTTACAACAGCCATTGACCTTTGAGAGCGTCCATAAGAGGCATTTTAGGCTTTTTTTCAAATACTTCTCATTGATACAAAGCCCCCCTACACACCCCTTTATGACGTGCAAACCAATGACTTTGATTAATTTACTATAAAGGGGAAAACCCATCTCAAAGGGGAACTAAAAAACTTTGAAAGCGTTTAACAGTGAAGAAGCCCCTAGGCTGACAAATTGCAGTCCGCTCTGTCAACCTCTCATTTGGAAAATAATTGATGAATCCCCTTGTTTTTATCCTCTTATTAGTTTCATGTACAGATGATTTTAATAGTTGCTATTCGAACAATACAATGGTTAAAATCTATCCAACGGCTCAAGCTTGTGAACAAGCCATGGTACCGTCCACAAAAAAGTTTGCACTTTATGGACAACAAATTTTTGCCCAATGTATAAACGTACATGCAAATTTGCATCAACAAGAAGTAAACTTGATCTGGTCTGTAACAAACCATGGAAATTTTCTTCTTAAAAGCCAAAACGTAAAGGACAAGGTGTCTACAGTCCACAAAGAAGATATTTTACCAACATCGCTTCCTCTTTTGCATTCTTCTTCCACAAACCTCTTGCACAAAAAACTTTAAAAGCATAAACCCATCAGATCTCAAAAAAATAATCAATGAAAGACATGATGGATAATAAGCGAATGCAACCTTCAAAAGACCATCACACAGAGCAAAATTCTCTGCCTCAAGATCTCCCTTTAGACCCTGCCGTAGAACGAGTGAGAAAAAAACTTATGGGTTTAATGATTATTTCCGTTTTAATAACGCTTTTCCTTATTCTAACCGTACTGTTTTTAATTGTTTATAAAGTGATAACAACCGGATCAGCGCCAAAACAAACCGAGTTATCTTCCTCTCCCAGCAAAAACCCACACGTTATCCATCATACGCTCTCTCTACCGGAAAAAACACAGATTTTGTCGCAAAGCCTCTCAGAACACAATATTGTACTGAAAGTTTTAACCCCTGATGGACAAACAAAATTTATGATTTACAATTATCATACCGGTGCTCTAATCGCCGTTCTTTCTGTTGAAACAACAAAAGAGAGTTCGAAGATAATGCCTCATTAAGAAAACTAACATCAATAAGCGCTTAACATAGCATCCTTGAAGATTTAACATTTTCTGCAAGCCGACACTATCACACGCTTTGCCAACTCGTGGGTGTTGCCAACAGCCCTTGGCGCTAGAGAGAGTTCATAAGAGCCATTTTTATTCCTTTCTTATACAAATTTATCCACACGGGCTCTCCCCGTTTGCAACGTGCAAGCGAATGTTTTTTGTTGATTCAACATGGAACAAATTTGGACATGAGAGAATTCTAGGGGCTTAGGGGCTCTCACCTAATATTCAAAACAATGAATTATTATTATAAATCAATGTGATAAGTCTTAAATATACACCACACGGGCGACGGCGCGTTTTTTACTGTATCCCCTCACTTAAATCTTGGAAAAGAAGAAACCTTTCTGTCAACGCATTCCCATTTTTAAGAAAACTGACATCACTTGGGAAAAGCTAATAAACGTGCAAGAAATACCTCTTCTTGAGTGCAAAAATTCAACATATTAATTTATAGTGATGATTTATTTTGCATGTCAAACGAGAATCTCAAATACTATAAGATTCTCCCTTTCAAATCTGTTCGTAAGAAACTGAATCAAAATCATTTCTTTACATATCCCAGCAAGGAAATGGATGAATAAAAATACCTCTTATGAATGATCCGGTATCAAAAGAAGAACTGTTGCAACATTGAAAATTAAAGCAATAACGCCCAGCTTACATCTTTTATTAAGCAAAGATAGCCGATGAATTTCACATAATAGAATTCATGAACACCAACGCGAAATGGGCATAAATACATTGAACAATATTAAATATAAGTGTGAATTAAATAAAACAACGACATTGCGTTCTTCATAAAAGAACTGCCTCTTAAAATACACGGATGCGGTTTTCTCTGTATTCCCTTACTTAAATCCCAGCAAAGAGGCAATCTTTTCTGTCAACACCCTTTGTTAAGTCTCAATACTGCCCGTGAAAATCTAAAGAAAGCGCAAGAGGCTTCTTGAGTATATACAATTTACTATCATGATACCAATAACATCACCACAAGCGCTTATACAGCACCTTTCAGGTTTAAACATTTTCCTCTGCCTCAAGATTGACCACTCGAGCGACGACGTATCTTTCCCTGTATTCCCTTACTTAAATCCCAGCAAAGAGGCAATCTTTTCTGTCAACACCCTTTGTTAAGTCCCAATACTGCCCGTGAAAATCTAAAGAAAGCGCAAAAGGCTTCTTGAGTATATACAATTTACTATCATAATACCAATAACATCACCACAAGCGCTTATACAGCACCTTTCAGGTTTAAACATTTTCCTCTGCCTCAAGATTGACCACTCGGCGACGGCGTGGTTTTCTCTGTATCCCCTCACCTAATCCAGGCAAGGAAGAATCCTCTTTTGTTGCTGTTGATGCATCTCCATTGCTAGAGCTTTCTGCTGTTGTAAGTGAAAGCTCAAGAGATGATTCATCTTGAGTCCGTACAGTACGTCGACGGGGAGAACGACGTGTTTTTTTGACGGGTTCAACATTTTTCTCAGAAAGACTGTGCTCTTGATCTGTTTTTCCATCCGATAGAGCCTCTAAAGCGTTTTCACGCGCATCCCCATTTTGCGCTTTATCATATTGGCCATTGCCATTTTTTTGCGACGACATTTGTAATACATCTGTATCACCCTCAACAGTATCCTTTTTTTCACCATCAAGATTTATTTCACCGCATTCTTGCCCATTGTTTTCATCACGATTTTCGTTTTCATCACCACGATTTTCATCACGCCGAACCGATTGAGACATTTGCCCAGCTGCTGCTAAAATAATACGCAAATAGTGCTCGGCATGTTGTAAATAATTTTCCGACATAACACGATCGCCTGCACCTTGTGCATCACGCGCAAGGCTTATGTATTTATCAGCAATTTGCTGAGCATTCCCGCGAATTTTAACATCCGGACCGCTACTTTCATAATTGCGAGACAACGGATTAGGACCGCGACGATTATTATTGTTATTACCATTATTGTTATTATTGCGACCGCGTACCCGTCTATTTTGTTGTGGCCTCATCTTTATCCCTTTTTGGAGTGTTTGTCTTATTGTGTGTCTTAATTGACGCTTCCTCATTACATTATCTTTTGATAATGCTGATCATTTTTAACATACGATTATCAAGCTATCCGCGTTTATTTCACTCAAACGAACCCTACTGATATTGATAAAAGCATATATTTTCTTGAAAATCACAAAACAGCAGGGAAATCGTAAATCAAAAATTCCCTTTTTCTCTGTCAAACAGCAGAAATCTAATGATGTTCACGTAAAATGCCAAGTGTTTTTTTTAAAATAAACCATATTTCACTAAAAAAATAATTATCTTGTGGAAAACAAAAAGGAAAACACACACACAACATACCTGACAAAGAAAAAATTCCTGCCAGAGAATATTAGAAGCTTCCTTTTTTGCTCTAAAACCACAGCTCTTAAAAACGCCGATATTCTCTACCCCTCGTGCATTTAAACCACAAGCACTTCCATCCCAACGAGTCACTGCGCGAACCTCTTTATTTTATAAATATAGCCTCTCTTCATCGCTAAAGCAACCCCTTGCGAGCGATAATCCACGATCGCTTCACAAAACCTCTTGATTTTTATAGATAGATTAACACGAAGTATTATTCAAGCCCTATAATCACCAAGAGATCAATCTTCTTTTCCAAATAAGCTAACGATACTATCAATTTCTATTTTAACCCATAGAGTTTTTAAGTTAATCACAGTTTTTATTTATAACAAATTGAGCTTAAAAATAAAATATTTAAATACAAAAAAATATTAAATTATGAAAAACCCGACCAATATATCAAACTTTTTTTAAAAAATCAGTTTCTTCTCAACAAAATACCCTCCTCAAAGCCTATCAATAAGAATGGCCTAACGCATTTCCTCACTTATCTTTTCTGATAAAGTATTTTCTGATAAAGAAAACTAGAATTATAAAACAAGCACATTTGTAAACCCAGCACAGCGTTTTACGCATGAAGAAGCCTTGAATGTTTATAAAAGGAAGTTTTTTTACTCATTTTAGTCATGTCTATTGACTTACCCCCTCAAAGAACGAAGATTCTCGAGTCACACTGGTCTGTCAACAATGAAAATTCTTATAAAATTCGTACAGTGAATTGGTTTATAATGATAATTCATATTTGTTGTGTTGAGTAAGAAAACTTAATACCGTAGGATTTTTCATTTTCTATCTGTTTGCTGTTGAATCAATCTCTTTTTCTTGCATGTTACACGTGGGAAAACCTGCGTGGAGTAAAAACAATAAAAAAGACTTAAAGTACCTCTTATGAACCGTCTCTAAGGCTAAAGGGCTGTCGAGAGGCACCATTGGGAGCAAGCAAAGTGTGAGATAGTACCGGCTTACTCTTTTTCAAACCATAAAGATGAACATACTCTATAAATTTTATATATTTCATGAGGATTATACCATTCACTAAAACCATTATGAAATGGATTTCCCACACTCGTTATTTCCCTTTAAAAAGCGCAACAAATCCTTCTGAAACTCCACCACGCCCCCTTAAACATTTTAAGGCGGCATCCATACCTTATGTCGCCACACCTTAAATAAGAAGTGCGATATAACAAGATAAATAAATCAGGTGGCTATTGATCTTGAGGCAGATAGTCATTTAAGAGGCTTTTATTTTTTTATAAAAATTCGCTTCCTTTTAACTTTCCGTATAAAAACTTAAAAGTAATTGCGCCTTTTGCCTGTTTTATTTTCTTTTTCATTGAGAAAACAGTCTCGTAAGAGAAAATAATTTCCATCCCCAGGACGGACCATCGTCAAACATTGTTTTTTAGCACTATCAGAAAGCTTATCCCACATTTCACGAATAGCAAAATAGGCCTCACTTTCCAAATTAAGACAATGCTGATAAACTTCTCTTTTCATATCGGGCATAACGGAAGCAGAAATTTCCTTGCAATATACGCGCAGATCAAAAACAGGAATAACCAATTCAACGGGTGCTTGTTGTGTTACTTTTTTATGAGAAGAAAAATAACTAACCACCTTAGCAACAACAAAACACAAAAACACTATACAAAAAAGTATTATGCAAACAAAAGCAATCTTGCGATATAATCTTTTGAAATAAGCCTTTTGTCTTGCTCGGATTCTTTTTTCCATAAAGATTGTACCCTTTAACATCCCAAGAGAAGCTTTTACAGCAAAAAATGATAGAAGTATTTGTGTACACAATACAGGTTATAGCAACAAACGATCAAGACTCTTATGTCAAAAGCCCCTCTTTTTTTATCGTATAATTTTTATCGTATAAAATTCTTGTAAAATACTTTTCTCATGCCCTTTATGAAAAAATAGGGCTGATGATTTTCTTTCACCACCTTAAAAGACGAAGATTCTTCATCCATGCGGCTTTATAAACAATTCGTCTTCTTTAAGATACATCACATTGATTTATAAAGAGTATTTATTGTTTTGCATGTTGAATGAGAGACCCGAACACCATAGGATTCTTTCATTTCAAACCTGTTTATGTTAAATCAACCAAAACCATGTCGCTTACAAGTTACAAGCGGAGCTAGCATGTGGATTAAAAACTGTATAAGAAAGGCATATGCCTCTTATGAAGCGTCTCACGAACCAAGGCTGTCGTAATATTGGGAGCGAGCAAATACAATGATGGTGCGGGCTTGCCTCTGCATAAGCGTAAAGATGGGAGTGCTCAATGGATTTACCGTTATTCACCACACAAACACTTCATATATAAAATCTTACACGCCTTCTATTACCGCCCCCTCAAAAAGCAGTCGCTAAAACAAGATAAGAGATTATTAATGTAAAACTCCAAACAAAGAAAAGAATGGACTTGATAATCGAGATCAACAAATACTGTTAAATCAACGCTTCCATTTTTGATGATGTCACACCTATGCTTTATAGCACCCCTATCACACTTCATAATACCGAAAAATTTTCTCTGCCCTACGCACTATGCGCATCAGAACCAATCAAATAAAACAGAAATGCGCTATCTCCCTACTTTTTTGTTTTTGATTAAATAGCAAGATATAGCTGTAATTCTTTAAAGAGCTTCATACCATAGATTCATTTTATACATAATATCATCAACAGAATGTTTGTATGTGCTGCAGGAAGAATCCCCAGAACGCTCCATATGACCACTGGATGAAGAGCTGTTACAGGATTCTACAAGAAATGCCAGTGACATTGGAGATAACGCATCCTCGCTATCAGAATAATAAGCTGATAAAAAAGTGTAATCTTGTGAAGGAAGTGTCCCCGAATTTACTTGTGATGGAGCGGCAACAAAAAGAGAATTAAAGGTTCTAGGACCAATGACAATATCACCATTCGCTTGCTGCATAATACTTCTTGCAGAGTATATATGATTTGTATTGATTGCCCCCAGCGAAGCCCATTCATCCTGCCATAAATATGCATAATAAAGATCCATAACTTGTTCATGTTGAACAACGTTGTCAGCAGACATGGCTGTATCAAAGAGTGAGTTAGGAACATAATAAAAATTTATATCTGGAATAATTTCATATAGCCAGTACGTTTCATCAGGATTATTAGCAATCTGTTGCCGCGCCATTCTGTAAACTGCATCCATATTTGCAGTTGTAGACACAAATGCTGAAGTCTGTTGAGCAATAGAGTGCCCAGTTACATGATGTATGATATCCTGATCATCCCCCCAAGGGGCAAAACCTCCTCCAAAGAATATAACAGATGGAGAGCGATCATCTATACGGAAAACCATATGGGGAGGATCAATAGCATATGACAGATTTACATCTGAAAAGAAAAAAAATAAAACTGTCACTAAAAATACTGAGAATGCTCTTTGAAACATTTTTATACCTTTGATATACACTCCATATTTTATACCTGTAACCTCTTGAAGCGTTACAGATATAAAAAGGGAGAAAAACCCCTATTGATCTTATTTTAAAGTGATGGCTAAAACCCTTTTTGCTGGCACATGACCCGCTTCAAAAATAACCATTACTTTTCTGTTCAAAATGACTGCGGTTTTTGCCAAATCCAAAATACTTTTTCCAACAATGTTATCACAGCCCCAAATACCTTTTTGAATGTCTGAAGTAGGGCTGATACCGTATCTGAGCTCTAGGCGACATTGTGCTCCTGCGCTAACGACTTGAACCGAATTGAGATAACCGTTTTGTTCATAAACTCCAGCATGAGAAACACCTGTTGTTAATGCTATCATCACCAAAACAATGGATATTTTTTTCAAAAAACTTTTCATAATTTACCTCTTTTAAATTTATTGCAACGGACATGAAATGCATCCCCATGCAATCTAATGGATATTTTTAGCCTCCTCGCCTCCTTAAAGACGAGAATTTTGACCAGCTTTAGCCCGTGATAAGGCTGCCTCATCTCAGTCTATTCTGACCCCTACCCCGCTGTTGCACGATTTATTTTACAGGCTCTACAGCAAAGCCTTCCCTTATTGGTGCCGCGTGAATGATGACTTATTCACACAACAAAACATCGCATGCACAAGCTCTATCATTGGCAATACTACCACTGAAAATGTCTGCCATTGTTAATGTACGTGCATTCTACGGATTCAAAATGTGTCTATGATTTATTGCCTATCGCAAGCGGCATACTGTCAACAAAGACAATTAAGACAAGTATTTACAGCCTCACTACGCTTAAAATCTTTCTAACACCAAACGCTAGAATGAAATTGCCATCTAAGCTCAAACGACGATTGATGCAAAATTACTCAGTTTAAAATAGAAAAAACTGTAGTTGAATATCTTAAGATAGATCCTCAATACCGATCACTCATGAATTCTGTAAAACATGAACGATTATACTCTGAGTAAAAACTGTAAATCAGAAAACTGCTAGGGTTAAAATAACCTTAGTGTAGAAGATTGACCATTTTCCAAGCATCACTTATTTAAGTCACAACGAATACAGATAATACGCTTAATTATCACGCACTCTCAGCCCTCGAATAACATTGATTGGATAGTTACTTCTGTAACAAATATCAACGAATTGCGATGTACTGTAAGCTCTATAGGCCAGCTCAACAATCTCAGGACTTTGAATATGAAATGTTCTTCCTGTAATTTGTGACATTTCTGGCTCTTCTGTAGGCCTCGTTTCCAAAACAGAGAGAATATTTACCCCTTGCAAATTTTTATATGGAATGACAGAAATATTATTGATGATTTGTGATCGAACCATTGTTCCGCCGATATCTGAACAATCATCTGAAATAGTCCTCAAACGTGCAGAAGCTGGTCCAGTAAGACACAAAGCTAAAAATATTAAAATCAATTTTTTCATTATAGAATACCTCTTTTTCATTTTTGGTTGATCAAAAAAATAAATGCTCTATGGACAGGCAAATAACTATCCTGTTCACAACTATCTATCTCACTGCTTTAAAGGAGCTAAATCCCATAGAGACACAAATCGAGATGGTTAATCACCCATCGTTTTACTTTTATCCGCTTCTTCAGCGTCTTGTTTGTGTTTCACATCTTCAAGATCTTTGATAATCGTTTTCAATTGTTGTTCTAAAATATCCAAACGCTGTGTAAGTTGGAGAATATTTTGAGTCTGTATTTTATCAAAACATTGGAGATCTTGACGTGTTTGCTTCAACAGAGCATTCAAAGGAGCATGTCCCATTCTTCCGCTAGCATAAAGAACCACACGAATACATTCCGGATCATCAATATCAGCAATAGAAAATGGAAAAAGTGCCATTATATCCCCCTTTTTGATAAGCTAAACGCGTATTAAGCATTTGAATATCTTTTTCCGTTGTACGGCTCTTGCATTCTTCAAGACAATCTCAGACAATCTCAGACAATCTCAGACAATCTCAGAAAACCTCAGAAAACCTCAGAAAACCTCAGAAAACCTCAGAAAACCTCAGAAAACCTCAGAAAACCTCAGAAAACCTCAGAAAACCTCAGAAAACCTCAGAAAACCTCAGAAAACCTCAGAAAACCTCAGAAAACCTCAGAAAACCTCAGAAAACCTCAGAAAACCTCAGAAAACCTCAGAAAACCTCAGAAAACCTCAGAAAACCTCAGAAAACCTCAGAAAACCTCAGAAAACCTCAGAAAACCTCAGAAAACCTCAGAAAACCTCAGAAAACCTCAGAAAACCTCAGAAAACCTCAGAAAACCTCAGAAAACCTCAGAAAACCTCAGAAAACCTCAGAAAACCTCAGAAAACCTCAGAAAACCTCAGAAAACCTCAGAAAACCTCAGAAAACCTCAGAAAACCTCAGAAAACCTCAGAAAACCTCAGAAAACCTCAGAAAACCTCAGAAAACCTCAGAAAACCTCAGAAAACCTCAGAAAACCTCAGAAAACCTCAGAAAACCTCAGAAAACCTCAGAAAACCTCAGAAAACCTCAGAAAACCTCAGAAAACCTCAGAAAACCTCAGAAAACCTCAGAAAACCTCAGAAAACCTCAGAAAACCTCAGAAAACCTCAGAAAACCTCAGAAAACCTCAGAAAACCTCAGAAAACCTCAGAAAACCTCAGAAAACCTCAGAAAACCTCAGAAAACCTCAGAAAACCTCAGAAAACCTCAGAAAACCTCAGAAAACCTCAGAAAACCTCAGAAAACCTCAGAAAACCTCAGAAAACCTCAGAAAACCTCAGAAAACCTCAGAAAACCTCAGAAAACCTCAGAAAACCTCAGAAAACCTCAGAAAACCTCAGAAAACCTCAGAAAACCTCAGAAAACCTCAGAAAACCTCAGAAAACCTCAGAAAACCTCAGAAAACCTCAGAAAACCTCAGAAAACCATATGAAAAGCTTTTGAAAAAAATTTCCTCATCAAAAATTTTTACAAGGTATTTTTTTAGATTATATTCTGTTTTCCACCTAAAATGTTGATTTTATCACCTGAAACCAAAGAGAAATGCATGTCACCTTGCACGCTGTGTCAGCTTTCCCCAAAAGGACAAAGCCCACACCGGTCTTTAAATAATGGCAATCAATAAACAATGGTTTGTAAACAATCTGGCTTCTTATCTAACAGATTTGACTTGGCTTCCCCCTGCAAATGCATCCTTGTAATGTATCCCCTGTCCAGAGTTATTCTACAAAAAAAGCTGTTTTAAGAATACGCACAGACGAAAGGCATCCCATGCATAAAATTTTAACCGCATCTCAAACAATATTATTTTACAACACAACGGGATAAACTATTGTCTTATAGATTTTCTCGTATCACTCTCATCCCGTTTCAAGAAGTTGCCTGATAAGCACAAAATGCCATCTCAGAGGGTTCAATGCCTCACCATGTACTACAACGCATCGCCAACCTGCTGCTCTTGCCAACAGTGCACCCATTTTGAAAACAAAGAGCCCTTTTTTCCTACACGCTTTGCCAAAAAAGAAAGCGCTCCATTTTGCCTTTTCTCGCTTTAAATAAACATATCCGTTGACCTCTTTCCACCACCTAAAAGGACGAAGATTTTAGCCCACATCGGTTTGTAAACAATCCAACTCTTCTGAAAGGATTCCGTCTGCTGCTCACTTATATGATTCACTTGCATAATACTTAACCAAGCAAATCCTTCTCTAAACAATTGCTAATGTATTAAATACTTTAAGCTATCTTACTGATATAACCACCTTCAATAATAGTGTTTTAATGACGGTGTTTTACGGTATAATAGGATAAATTTTACCCATGGTTTTTTTGTCATCGCACAGCAGCGCTTTAAACCCAGCACTTGAAATAATGGATCACGACACCACAAGAGAGAGGCATTTGGGATAAAATCTTTATTCCTCAGTAAAAAACGCCATGAATAAAGAAGGTTTTTTTGTTCTCCCTCTACCTTCAATAATCACTGTCTTGATCCTCTAAAGAACAATAGGCAAACTGACCGTTACACATCCAACAAAGGCAGCACAAAAAATAAAATAATAAAGAGAATTGAGTTTTTTTCTAAAGCGCCTCAAAACTTTCTACACAATATATTCAATAAGACTTTTTTTCATAACAAACATTTTAGCATTTTTATCTTTCTCTCACACAGCTTTCATTCTCAGGCTTTGACGGCATAAACCACCGCCATATTGACGGGGCGTGTTTCATCCCCCCCTGTTTTTTGCAACAAGACCTTATGTTCATGCTCTCCCGCAGCCTTCGTTAACCGATCTTTATTGTAAACTTGAGCCAGATTTTTATAATATTCACCGTGATTCATATCCCAAACTAGCTTGTCAAACATTGGATAACTATGCTGGTGGTTACCTGTTGAATCTGTTTTTCCCTCATGGGTATGGGATTGAAAAGACTCTTCTTGTCGGCTTCCCAAGCGACGTCCTCTATCAATTTCTTTTCCACTATCGAGCCCCCGTAAAAACATTCCACGCAAATCGGGAACATTGAATGTTGTTCTCCCGTCTCCTTTTCCCCATGTTTCTCCCAGAACAGCAAAGAGATTGGCATAGTTCCTTCGCGAATATTCTTTACCATCACACAGTAACCATCCAGAGGGTATTTTTTCTGTAGCAAAAGTCCCGATAAATCCAGAAGAAAACGTTTCCGGTAAAGGAGGAAAGGGCGGAATTTCAGGAAGTTTTATAGTAGGATTGGTTAAAAACCAGCCATCAGCATTTTTTCCGGCAATATCACGCGTATAGACGACTTCATAAAGCCCCCCTTTTTGAATTTCCCCGCCCTTTAAAGGCATAATACCCTCTGGCGTTGCCATATAAGTTGGTCTTGGCGGCAATTGATTTAAAGAAATATTTGTTATTCCTCTGTTGACGCCTTGTGCTTTAAAGCGCACAACAATGCCATCCATATAAGTCTCAAAAAAAGACTTTGTTGCCAAACGAAGTGATGTCCTCTCGTTCTTCACATCGACAGTAAACTGTGTTTCAATCACGCCCCCATTATCCAACAAATATTCTTTGATGCGTTGCATCATAGCGCGAGCACTATCATTGACTGTGCTTGGCGGTTGCCCTTCTGCCCAGTTTATATTCTCGTCGACATAAGCATTTTCTGATGCAACAATTGACCAATCATAAATCGAACTCATAGAAGATACTCTTTATTCAAAAAGGGAAAACGAGCAAAAAATGAAGAAAAGAAAGCCGCAATTTTATTTTTAGATGCCGGCATTTTCTCCATTTTCATTTTTTCCATTTTCAGGCCTATTTTGTCATAATCAACATGCAATAATTTTGTTTTCGCATTGACATAAACAGCTTCAGGGTTCACACGCAACACGTCTTGCGCCATAACGCCCTGATAACGTTGTGGATTTCCCTTATAATTAAAGGTATAAAGTGGATATCCCTTTTTCTGCCCCACAGGGATAATATTTTCTTTTGCTCTCACATCACAAAGCCCTAAAATTCCTCCGACCAATCCAAGCACTTGCTGCGCATCACGCAATGGATCTTTTGTCACAGAAGGCATTGTCGTGGATTTTCCTGAAGTCGTTCCGTAATTTCCAGCAGCCTGTGTCCCTACCTGTAACAAGCTTTGCAATCGGTTCCAATCTTGATTATCTTTTTCTGACCATTTTTGGCGTTCAGCATCTAAGACATTTTGGCGGTTTATATCTTGAATCATGCCCCCTTTCAAAGCATTGCTTTGCACGTTACTCTGTCCTTGATAATAGCTATTTGCCGCATTAACTTGATCATTCTGAGAGCGATCAATCATCTGGTTTGCATTCATCATATTGTTAATATCTTGATTATATTGCTGTGCTGCAGCATTTGTTGCCAAGGCGCCTAACTCATCGGCCAGCACACCAGTATGAGCCCCAGAGCCATAACGTCCTGCCCCAGACATCGATTGATTAATTGCATCGGACGTTTTATTCAGAGCATTTTGCAATGCAGTATTAAATTTACTATTGCTTCCAATCCAGCTTCCCTTAGCCATACCGGAAAGATTTGTAGCGCTGTTGGTTGGTGCATTCAACCATTGCGTTACCGTTGGATTGTTATAGAGCCCTGCTGCTTGTTGTAAACCGGTCAGCGCATTTTTTGTCATATTGCTAAGACCAGCGACTCTGTCTCCCTGATAAACGTTTCCGCCAATTCCTTTATTATAAAGTCCAAGTGCATCAGCACTGGCTTGTTTAAGAATATCAGCCGCCCAAGCAGGTGGAGCATTTGTTTGTGTTGTTGTCTGCACTTGAGGTGTGGTTTTTCTACTCATGGGTTCAGAACCTTTCTATATTGAATAAGATTACGAGAATATCCGTGATGAGCGAGCTTTTTCGCCCATCCAGTTCTTCCAAACATGTGCATTTCTTCAGCATTAATTGTTCGCGCCCATTTTTCGACTTCATCAATCAATTTGACCAATTTCAGCCCTCCCTCTCCAGCAAGATCAGAGAGAACGACGCATTTTTTTCCCGTATGGGTTATTTCAACTTTGGTAATTGCAAAAGCACTAAATTGGATTTTATTTTTTAAGACCAGCCACAATTGTGCTTGTCCTGTAGCGATTTCTTCAGCAATTTTTTCCAGACAAACATCATCCGGAAAGCGCTGAACATATTTTTTCAATGCAGCATTGAGAGCCTCTTGATAGGGAGCTATTTTTTCCCATGGCCACTGCTCTGTCAGATGAGCAGAATATAAATCTTGACTCTCTTGTATCATAATTTTAGCTCTTTTAGCTTTGTCACTCATCTCCCCTCAAATAACATTCCGTCTACGCATTTCACGCATTCCATGCCCCCCCGCACAATAAAAGAAAAAAAGCCCCATTATCCCTTTGTCACAACAAAGAGGGAACTTTTTTCTTTATAAAAATAAACCATGGTGCAGCCTATTTTCCTTTATCGCAGAAAAGCATGAAACATAACGCACCACCTTGTTCTTCATATTATAAAGACACAGCTTATCGCATTGTGCCTTTGTTTATAAAGGTTTGGGAAGCCTATGGGGCATTTGTTCTTTAATAATAGAGGCTTGAGCCTATCGCATGATATTACAAAAGGGCATGCCTATCGCATGCCGGCCCGCGTCAATTCCACATCAAATCCAGTGACATGAGTCCAATTCACCCCTTCAGGAATACGCAATTTAAAACGATAAAACCGTGCCCTTGCACGACAGTGAATTTGTCCAGTATTATAAGAGGGCTGTTTTTCTGGCAACCAAACAGTTTCCTCTTCAAGAGATTGTCGAAAGCGCATTCCCACAGACAAATAAAACTTTCCACTATTGACTTGAGGCATAATATTTTTCACCCGTGTTATCATGCCATTTGTCTGCCCCATTTCTTGTGATGTCACGACACAAGCCATAGGACCCCCAGAAAACGAACCCAGTCTCCCCTGTTGATCAAATGCCCCCAGAATAGGCGATTCATTTTTCCAAGCTTTACTATCGAGAGAAAAGGACAAATCGTCAATATTCTTAGTCACAAAATCAAGACCTTCTAGGGTTGTTCCTGCTAAGAAAATAGGCAATATCATTTTGATATCGACGAGAGCTTTTGTCCATTTTTGCAATCCCCAATCATAAATGAGCAAGATACGTTTATGAAGGTTCTCATCAGAATCAACCATCCAATAAACACGATTATACACCCCATCGATAGCAGCAGACAGAGTGTACAGATTATCCTGCCTTGATTTTGCGGTCATCGTTCGATCGACTTTTTCGAACCCAATGGGTATAATCTGTCCCTCATTTGTTATTTGATAAAACCCGCCCTCATCGGCAAAGAATGCTAAATCGCCTCTACAAACAATTGATTCAGCATTTTTTGCGCCTCGTTTATCGTGGATTTTTTGGAAACTAAAAATAATCTTAGAGCCAGGGATAAAAGAACCAGCATAGATTGCAGAACGCATAAAGATAATTGGATTTGTTGTCTCCGTTGCCCCTTGGACGAATCCGCCATCAGGAAAATCTTGATAATCACAACTTTTTTTTCCCACGGTCCAAAATTCAGCATCATTTAATCCAGACCAATGAACCCGTCTTGGATACTCAGTTAATTTCATCAAACAAACGAAATCTCCCCAGATTCGAACAATCCCTGCCTGTGGTGGATTTCCTCCTAAATTTCTAAATGTTTTATCATGATTAATATCAATCACTTGTGGTTTATCATTGGCATTCACAGCAATGATAAAATCACCAAACAAAGCAAAAGACCACGGAGCATCAACATTAGCCAGATAAGATTTTCCTTTTTGGCTAATATCTTTCCAGTTCATTGTTGTATTATCAAGTAAGTAGATTTTATCTCTTGTCCCGACAATAATAGAAACCCCATTTTTTGTTTTAACCGCAAGAGTGCCTAAGATTGGCTCCGGACAAGGCTCTGATAAAGGTTCAAAACTTGGCATAGGGATATAGGAGCCATCCGCCGGGAGCACATTAACAAGTTCATCGGTAAAAATTCCATTGATATCCGCCACATCGGGTCGATAATCAGCGATTGGGAAAAAAGCCATCAAGACCCCCATAAAATCTTTGAAGAGCCCAGTGCCATTCAAAACACCAAGGCTTATTGATAAAAAACCACAAAAGCCCTTAAAACTCTAAAGGCATAAAATTCAACAAAATAAACAACCTTAGATTGTTTACAGCACCAAAAAAAACGATACCATAAATAATGGCCACCCCAACGCCATCCACCAGCGCCAAACCAAAATCAACTGCCCGCAAATCACCCCCCCCCCACAATGACGGGGGAAAGAGCCATCAAAAGCCCCCCCATAAAATCTTTGAAGAGCCCAGTGCCATTCAAAATACCAAGGCTTATGGATAAAAAACCACAAAAGCCCTTAAAACTCTAAAGGCATAAAATTCAACAAAATAAACAACCTTAGATTGTTTAACGCACCAAAAAAAACGATACCATAAATAATGGCCACCCCAACGCCATCCACCAGCGCCAAACCAAAATCAACTGCCCGCAATCACCCCCCCCCCACAATGACGGGGGAAAGAGCCATCAAGACCCCCATAAAATCTTTGAAGAGCCCAGTGCCATTCAAAACACCAAGGCTTATTGATATAAAACCACAAAAGCCCTTAAAACTCTAAAGGCATAAAATTGAACAAAATAAACAACCTTAGATTGTTTAACGCACCAAAAAACACGATACCATAAATAATGGCCACCCCAACGCCATCCACCAGCGCCAAACCAAAATCAACTGCCCGCAATCACATCAACCCCCACAATGACGGGGGAAAGAGCCATCAAGAGCCCCCCCATAAAATCTTTGAAAAGCTCAGTGCCATTCAAAATACCAAGGCTTATGGATAAAAAACCACAAAAGCCCTAAAAACTCTAAAGGCATAAAATTCAACAAAATAAACAACCTCAAGTTGTTTAACGCACCAAAAAAAAACGATACCATAAATAATGGCCACCCCAACGCCATCCACCAGCCCTTCACCATCAACACCCAACGCGCAAATCCAGCCATAAGTGACAAACCAGCCATCAGTGCCAAACCAACCTTCAACGCCAGCCATAAACGATTTGAAATGAACTTTTTAAAAACGCATTGGGCGAATCTTTGAAGAACCTTTTCGGCGCGATGTTTCAATGCGCAAAGCTTGAAGCTGTTCTTGAAAATCTCTGAAAGAAACGGCGGCATATTCAGGATCTTTAAGGATATTTTTATAAAGTTCATATTTTGCCCGTGCTTTAATAAGATCAAAAGCATAAATCAACCAAGGGTTATCATCCTCTTTCAGCTGTTCATCAGCAAAATGAACAGGAGCATAAGAAAGCTGTACAGTTTCCACATGTTCTGGTGTTGGAAAGAGTCCTATTTTTTGATCAAGGTACGTATAAAAGAATGGCGTTCCTAGCGCAGGATGCATACCATATTGTTGATGCAACACTTCCAAGGGCTTAAAGAACAACTTTGTTGGTGTTGCATTCTTTGTTACTAAAAAGACGCCCTCCAAACTCTTTTCTGCTTCAATAAAAACCCCCTCTTCTTGCCCATACCATGTTTTACCACTCTGTGTTTTAAACGTCCTTTCTCTTTTTTCATTAAAGAAAAAGGGTTCGCGTTCACACAAACGCAAAGCCGTAAAAATTGAATCTTGAATTTGCAGGGAATATTCCGCTGTTGTATCATCAATTTCATCTTGAATAAGCGCGACCATATAAGCAAAAGTTTTAGAATGGTCTGAATGTGTAAGGTTTAGATTTTGGGGATCAGTGGATAAAGTGGTCATAAGCCTGTCCTTGTTTCTGGAAGCATTTTAAATTTTTCCCCCAACAGATCCCTCTTGTTGGGGGAAGAGAGCAAACATTCGCTTTAAGCGGGTGCTCCATAAGTTGGGATGACAATAGTGCCAAAATCCTGAGCCCCTTGCGTACTTCCTGGCAAGGTAAAGCAAGTTTTTTTCATACCAATAATGGTTTTTGCCGCAACCCCGAATTCTCTTTCATAGTCGAAGAGTTCTTCCACCAATTTATAGCGTGTCGCCCCTCGATCTTTACCAAAAGCAATCACAGCACTCTGCGCACCAAGCAGAACAGCCCGCCGCACATTTGGCACAGCTTTATTAGCGGTTCCAGCTTCGACCCCTTCAGTAATATGTTCAGCTTCGCGCAAAACCACACCATTATACATGCCCAAAGACCCATCATAGAGCGGATTTTTGATACGACTTCCACTATAGATTGCCTTAGTAATATCGAGCCATTGCCCCGCATCAGTATTGGTTCGCAATTGTGTCACTTGGGTTGGATGAAGATAAAGCACATAAACATTTTCCCCATCGATCCGCACGGGTCTAATTTTAGGATTTGCCAATTTAGCCCGTTCAACCGCTTTATCAATCAAGCTGAGATCAAAAACATCGTCTTCTTTTAAGTCTTCATCTTTTGCTTTATCGTTAGGACGTACCACGCGTTTATTGGTTGGTGCCGTTGGCGCATTAAACCCATAATGAACAGGTTTAAGGGTAATCGTGCGTCCTTCAAAGTTAATTGTTTTTGCGGTATAACCACACACTTGAATGAAGAACATCATACTCAGACGATCTGCATACCAATCAACCAAACCATTTTTTGCCTCGGTGCGCAAATCATGGAGAATTCGTTGTTGATCAATCGTTCCCTCATTTTTGACACGCACGGCATGAACGAGTTCATTAATTGCCAAGCGATCATTGAGAAACTGTAAAGCTTCTTCATTGCCTTCCAATGTCTGCCCTTCGCTCACCCCATCGCCTAGCAACTGCACACGCAAATTAAAGCTAATAGCATCCCCACTTGCTTTTGTGGTTTCATCTTTTAATTGTACGATACTGTTTGAATCATTTCCAATCAACGGTGCAATTGGAAGTGCTTTTGAGACTTCTTGGTTTAGTAATTTAGACCATGTGCGCACTGCCATTGGGTCATTAAGTCCGATATAAGTTACAGTCATTTTGTCCTCTAAAAGTTTTATTGACATAAAAAACCCGGCAAAGCGCCGGTTGTTAAAACACCACATTTCATTTCAAATGGTGAATAGGTTGTTTGTGAGTTTTATCTAATTTCTGTTAGCGTCTGCCTCCCCCTTATAAGAGCTCTCCTCACCACATCCGTGCTGTGAGAAATCCCCCCGCATTCTCCTGCGCCAAAAGCCTCTTAACGTTCCCGCAAAAAACACTCCCCCGCATTCTCCTGCGCCAAAAGCCTCTTAACATTCCCGCAAAAAACACTCCCCCGCATTCTCCTGCGCCAAAAGCCTCTTAACGTTCCCGCAAAAAACACTCCCCCGCATTCTCCTGCGCTAAAAGCCTCTTAACATTCCCGCAAAAAACACTCCCCCGCATTCTTCTGCGCCAAAAGCCTCTTAACGTTCCCGCAAAAAACACTCCCCCGCATTCTTCTGCGCTAAAAGCCTCTTAACATTCCCGCAAAAAACACTCCCCCGCATTCTTCTGCGCCAAAAGCCTCTTAACGTTCCCGCAAAAAACACTCCCCCGCATTCTTCTGCGCCAAAAGCCTCTTAACGTTCCCGAAAAAAACACCTGCCACATTCTTGTTTTTAAAATTCTCTTCCCCCCATTAAACGATTAAAAGCGGCTTTATTTTTAGGATCAGAAACCCAAGCGCTAAACTCTGCTTCTGACATTTTATCAAGCATATCCAAAGAAATCGGCCCATTTGGCGTCAAGCCGTTATAAGCAGCAAGAGTACGTGCAGAATTGTGTCTTTCCTGTAAATTTTCACCCATGTTATTGGGAACATTTGTGTAGCCAATTTTTTGTGCAATAGAGTAAATCACTTCAGCCGGATTTTGATTTTTTTGCGCACAATCGCGCAAGATCTGCTTCAATTCATCACCAATCAACGCATCAATATTTTTGGGATCTGCCATCTCAGGATAGAGCAAAGCACAAGCTGCCAATTGTTTAGCCCGTGTTTCATAAATAAAATCAGCTGCTTGATCAAAATCATGATGCTTTTGTTTAACACTTGCAACAGACTGCTGAAAAAACGCATGCAACTGTTCTGCTTCGCGAGCCAGAGAAGGCTGTTGTTTTTCATGTACAAGCCCTTGTTTTTGGAGTGTTTTTCCCAACCATTGCATATAGCCCATAAAGTCTTTTTGCGGATCTGGCGCAGCATCTTCGCCCCCTTGAACCTCTTTTCCAGCCTCTTGCGAAGAGTCCTGTTGTTGAAGCATTTGCCCTTGAAAATTATCTTCAAGAGTTTTTTCTTCTCTTCCAATTTCACCATTTTCTCCCTCTTGTGTTGAGACCAGAAAATCTTGTTTCAATTGGTTTTGTTCTGCCGGCGTTAAGTGTTCTTGATCCATGACATTAGCCTTCTCTTTTTTTTAACAATAAAATAAAATTTTTCAGATAAAACAGCCCCATAAGCACTTATCCCCTCAATGCTCTCTCATCATTTAGCATCACCATTCCCCACCATGTTCACCCCACATGACGGGCAAGACTCCCTCTCTACCTTGCGTTCCCCCAACAACACTGCCCTATAAAACAGGTCTTTTAAGAAAAGGGAGCCCATGCACTACGAAAATCGATAAGCAATTTATGATATATGGCGTTTATCAGAAGTCACGCATGACAAAGTGTCCTATTGTTGAGCCTTTGCTGTCTGCAACATCTGCATTATCTGCTCTGTCCCCACATTATCCCCCATCTGCGCTGAGGCATTTTGCTCTTCTTGAAAAGAGTTTTGCGCCTTTATCGCAATTTTATGAATAAGTGAAGCCGGTAAAGGCGAATAGCGTAAGAGATCGAGCATAATCTCAGGCGTTGTAAAATTTTGCATCAAAGGCAGCAATTGCATGATCAGTGCAAAAGTACGCTCTTTTTCATTAAGACTTGTTGGTGCATCATCCACGACAATATCATATTCCAAGCTTGTCACCATTTCGCGTGTCAGCGGCACATACTGGGCATTTTCATCACCAGCAATACGCACCAACCGCCCATCGGACAGATAATTTTGAATAAGATAGAGAATAATTTTTCCCTGTCGTTGCCGATATCGACGCAACCCATCAAAAAAGGAAGCCAAAAGATTAAGTGACGATTGTCGCCGTTGTTGTTCAAGAATGCCAGGCTGATTGACAGCTCGCGTCCCAATAAATTCAGAAGACAACCCCGTCACCTGTTCGAGAGCGCTCTTTGCTTCATTAAACAATTGGAAAAACCCTTGCGGAAATTGTGCCATGGGTTTAGGCTGGATTCTTCCCCCAGACACCGCCCCACTTTTCAACCAAGTAATACTATCGGCTCTAGCCCAACTCTCGAGGGCTTGTCGATCATCATCAAAAGCATCGCGCTCTGCCATAATTCCGCCTTTTGATTGGCTATTGAGCAAATGCATCACTTGACTAAAATATTTGTTTGCCCACCGTTGCGGATCTTTTGTAGGGCGCACAATTCCATAAAATTGCCGGCTTAACTTATCAAAAGTACCGGTAATACACTCCCATCCCAATTGATTGGGTGGAACCAAAGGCTTATCAGGCGCTTCAAGCAGCTTTCTACCTAAAAATGCCCGTTTGACAATTTTTCTGTTCAACCTTGTTGCTTGAACATGAGGAAAGGTTTTGCTTAAATTTTGGAAATCCTGCTCTGAATAATCGACAAACTTTCCACTTAGAGGCTCGAGAACTTTATAAACCACCTCGCGTTCAAACCAGCGACATTCTACCAATGTCACCATTTTAGGACGTTGATAACCACTCCCCTCTTCTCCTTGATACCCCCTCTCGGACTGATAACTTTGTGTCATCCCATCGCTGGTTGAATGTAAAAAACTCTGATGTTTAACCCAATCAGCATTAAGGTCACTCCAATGAACATGGGGAAACATTTCCTGCGCCACAGCAAGGGGTTTTTCATCAATATACCATAAGCGTTGTGCATCAATGAGATTAGGCTTGACAGCACTAGCATCCCACACCATTTTCATCGGGTCTAAACGTGCAATGATTGGTTTTCCTTGCGGATCTTGTTCATAATCAAGGCGTGTATCTGTCCAGCCCATTCCGCAAATAATTGCATCTTGGAAGGCATCGGAATCTTCGTATTCCCCATCAGCTTCATCACGAAACCACTCAGCCGCCCCTGTTAAAATCTGGTTTGCAAAGGCAGCTCCTTCTTGTCGTGGAATAAATTGCACTTGCCTTTTATTATTGCGCTCAGCCCCAATCACGGCATTAATTAAAGGCGCAATACGGTTAAAAGTCATAACCGGTCTGTTTTGTTCGTGTAAGACAGCCAAGTCTTGCTCATTCCATTGCCGTCCATTATAAAAATCGTAATCTTCTTGGGCATTTTTTCGCCATTTTTCGACATGATCAATATCATCCTGATACCAACCCACGAGTTTTTTAAAGAGAGCTTGATTTTCAAGCGTTTCGATTTGATTAAAAGAAGAATCTGTAGAACTATTCATTAAAAAGCCATCCATGAAGTTTGAGAATGGTGAAACGAGCGATAAGGTTTTTTTCGCGCTCTAGCATTTGGCTGTTCATAAGCCACACACATCAGTCCAAAGGCATCGGCCCCATGGCTTGCCCAATCATGTTCAGCGCCTAGTCCGATATTGCGCTGTTCGTCGCGCTTTTCATGATACCAAGCAAGCGCTTTTCTGCCCGCACATGTCGTTTCACGATTAAACCATAGTGCAGGAAACAACCGCCTTACGGCTTCGATACGCATTTTCACAGCGCCTGTTCCTTGGTTAGGAATTATTTTGGTTTGAAAACCGGCTTGTTGAAGGGCACTTTCAAAACTCACATTATAGACACGATCTTTTGTTGCGCCATCATGAGGCAAAACCATAAGAGCCTTTTCATATCCCCTTTGAAAGACCCACCCCACATGTTCTGAGAGAGGTTGACCTTGGGCTTCATAATAATCGAGCACTCGGATTTCCCGTCCAACAAACTGCGCGACCCACAATGCGGTAGCATCAGCCTTTGCGCCTGTTCCCCCGATATCCCAAAAGATTCTCACCTGCATCAAAGGATCACGTGGAACAGTGGTAATCCGCCCTTCCATTTCGGCTTCGAGAAGACATTTCTGATAATAAGCCCCTTGGACAGCTTGGAGATATTCGCCTTCCCAAATATGGTTGTACTGCTCTGGTCTTTGCTGCAAATCGTCCATTCGATCACGATTGAGTTTTTCAGGAAATTGCGGATTATCACGCCAATTGATTTCCACCCCTTTGATATGAGGATTATCGACATTTCGGAAACGTTTTTCCACGGCTGCATTTTCATGGCACGGGTTCCATGTGACCCATAATTCTGCATTCCAATCTTTTCCTTCTTCGCGCAAAGTTGGAATAAGTGTTTGCCAAGCAGTCTCAGTCACGGGCTCTGCTTCATCGACCCAACAAAGGAAAACGCGCCCCATTGATTTAATACTTGCGATATTGCGATCAAGCCCAGCAAACACATAGACAATCCGTCCATCTTTTGACTTAATATATTTATCACCGATTTCATAATAGTCTTGTAAAAAAGGATAAGCTTCGATAGCGCGTTTAATTTCTTCCAAAGAACTTTCATTAAGAGAATTTTGAAATTGCCGTGCACAAAGAATAATCCCGCGTTCTCCAGCCATTCCATGGCGATATCCCACAACAGCCGACATCAAAGCAAAAGAACGTGTTTTTCCAGAGCCCCGTCCTCCCCAAGCGGCTCGCACATCGGCATTTCCAGTAAAGACAGGAATAAGCTTTGGAATAAGAGCCACTTGAGCCGTATTCTGCTCAATTTTTTGAGAAATTTTCTGAACAGTTGTCATTATAAATTTTCATATTTTAGCAATAATTGCGCTTCACTCTTTTGCTTATCCCAAGTTTAATTATCCCAGAGCAATTGAAGGAAAAGAGTAATTGAGCGAAAAGAGCAATTGAACGAAAAACGCCCTTCTCAAAAGCAGCGCTTTACCTTCCTTCATCCTAATATTCAATAAATTTCACTTTTTTTGCATGAGATCCCCTTGACCACACCTATGCGCCCCAAAGTCCCTATCCCCCCAAAGATCATTATCTCCAAGGGGTCCCTATTTCCCCCCATCACCGCCCCTCAAACACCGCGCCTGTCATCCCCCAACCACAAGCACGGTATCCCCCACCCAAATCATAGCCTCAGCACATAGCTCTCGGGCATATCCAAAGCCCAATATCCTCCAATATCATGCCCTCTCAAGCATCACCAATCCTCACACTTGTCTATCCCCCAAGATACCCCCACCAAAACACATGTATCCCGCAAGCATAACACTTCTCTCAAGTTTCATGCCCTCACCTATCAAAACACTGTTCCATATCCACCACACAAATACCCTGCACCAAATCCCCTCCAGCACACGGGCCCTTACGGCATCATTCACCAAAGCCCCTTCCCAGTATCACGAGCGCCCACAAGCACGATAGCCTCCGCTTCAATTCCCTCAAGATAGGCAATCACCAAAGCAGCCCCCTTCCAAGACATCACCCCACATCACCCACCTCAGCCTAACATTTTTCAATATCACAAGCCTCAGTTATCGAAGTATCACACTTCTCCGGTTCGCTATTTTTTGCATTCACTGGTACAATCTCAATACGCGAAACTGTTTTTGATATCTCCACACCTTCAATAACGAGAAAAGACCAAACCTTCACAAAAATCCAAAACAGTAGATAACAACCACGCCCCCTAAGCATTGTACCTCTCGAGTATCACCTCTTCAGCACACGCCCCTCTGTCATCGCCCATAAAATCCGGCGTCTCCACGTAGGAAGCCCAAATATCTCCCACCAAAATATTCTGCTCTCCAGTAAATGCCCAAACATCACAGCGCCTTCTTCAAGCCTCAGTTATCGAAGTATCACACTTCTCCGGTTCGCTATTTTTTGCATTCACTGGTACAATCTCAATACGCGAAACTGTTTTTGATATCTCCACACCTTCAATAACGAGAAAAGACCAAACCTTCACAAAAATCCAAAACAGTAGATAACAACCACGCCCCCTAAGCATTGTACCTCTCGAGTATCACCTCTTCAGCACACGCCCCTCTGTCATCGCCCATAAAATCCGGCGTCTCCACGTAGGAAGCCCAAATATCTCCCACCAAAATATTCTGCTCTCCAGTAAATGCCCAAACATCACAGCGCCTTCTTCAAGCCTCAGTTATCGAAGTATCACACTTCTCCGGTTCGCTATTTTTTGCATTCACTGGTACAATCTCAATACGCGAAACTGTTTTAGATATCTCCACACCTTCAATAACGAGAAAAGACCAAACCTTCACAAAAATCCAAAACAGTAGATAACAACCACGCCCCCTAAGCATTGTACCTCTCGAGTATCACCTCTTCAGCACACGCCCCTCTGTCATCGCCCATAAAATCCGGCGTCTCCACGTAGGAAGCCCAAATATCTCCCACCAAAATATTCTGCTCTCCAGTAAATGCCCAAACATCACAGCGCCTTCTTCAAGCCTCAGTTATCGAAGTATCACACTTCTCCGGTTCGCTATTTTTTGCATTCACTGGTACAATCTCAATACGCGAAACTGTTTTAACCTGCCCTTCTCCAGCCCCCTGAAGAGGCAACACTTTTGCCAGCAGCGAAAAAAACGGTACGGGATTATTGAGAGCATGATACTGAAGATAAGACACCAGCCCATCTTCACCATAGTGATATCCAGCCTGCTCCGCCGCTGTCAAAAGAGCTTCATTAAATCGCTTTGTTGTTTTATTTAAAGCCCCTTTTTTCCGCCCTCTTCGACGTAAGGGAAGACAATGTTCATCTACCATCATCATGTTCCTTCCAACTAAAGAGAAACCAAAACCTCAAACACAAAAAATGACATAAAAATCAGCAACAAAATTTGCCAAGCATTCAACAATTAAAAAATGGGACACACCCAAAAAGATAAGAGCCCACATAAAGCCCAAATCCTCCGCATAATTTTACAGATTCACATTTTTACGCTTTTACATCATTACAGAACGCAGCCAAATGAAACGCTCAAATCACTACCCCGCACCGTTCTGTAAACACGGGTGTGTCAACAAGCTGATTTCTCGTCTATCAGATTTCCCTGCTGATTATTTCATATGGCTATCCCACACTTCAAAGCATGGTGTTTCATCAAACACGCCAGATAAGCTCTGATCTACAATTCGGCTTCAAAAAGCAAATTTTCCTCTGCTGAATAAAGCTTCCACCCCGCACCGGTTTTAAACTATCATCCAACCTCTTACCCAATAAATTCCCCTACTAACATCAGATTACTTACCCTACTAACATCAGATTACCGCCCCCAAACATCCCTATTTTACAGTATAACAGACTAAAAAATATTTTAATTTTCTTGCCAATCTTCTGAAATTACTTTACTAATGAGGCAATTTTGGTCGTCTACGCAACAACCAAGAGGGGTTAAAAGCCCTAAGTTCAGTACATAAAAATCGATACCACTTTGTGGGTATCTCCCGGATTCCGGGAGCTTTTGCTATGTCCAGGTGCTTGTCAGCACTAAAAGCAAAAGGCTGACTGAACTCAGTACTTTTAACTCCCGGAATACTCATGCGAGGGCGCTCGCAACCGGAGGGGAGCTTGAAGTGCAAACTAAAAATTCACATTTTAATGACATTTCAATAGGTAAAAGAATCCGTTATAGACGACTTTCAATGGGACTTTCTCAAAAGGAGTTAGGAAGCTATTTAGGTGTCAGTTTTCAACAAATCCAGAAATATGAAAAAGGTTTAAATCGTGTAAGCGCGGGGTGTTTGCTCGAAATTGCTAAAAAACTAGAGGTTCCTATGAACTTTTTTTATGCGGACCTTTTAACAGAAGATATTCCCACAAAAGAACATGCCTTACACCACGATCAAGACACATACAGCGAAAAAGAACACGCCCTTTTAAAAAACTTTAGAGAGCTCCAGCCGAAAAAACAAAAAGCAATCTTGTGGTTGATTTCTGATTAGACAAAAGCGCACCCATCAACATCCCAATATATCCAACATCTTTAAAATATAAGCTTCAGATCACGACACTTCAAAGAAGGCAATTTTATCAGACAAGACAGATAAGCCCTGCCCTAAAATATTCCCTCACACACCTTTCTCCAGTCAACGCGATTTATACCCCTCTTCATCCCAGCTTTCCCCACTCCATTCACAAATGCGTCCCCTAGTTCTCCGACCACATTCCATGCCAAGACAAAAACATACAACGCATAAATCTTTCACTTCACTTTTACGGATTCACATTTTTACGCTTTTCCATCTTTACAAAAGGCAGCAAATGAAACTGTTCTCCCAGCGTCTTATATACTGCTCTGTCAAGAATCCGACATCTTGTAGCAGTTTCCTCCTACCAATCACTCAGACAGATCAGCATACCATACCCCTCAAACAACGGATTCAACAAGCAAGGCTTTTCTGAATATTCTTACACTCGTCCCTCTCCAACACAAAGAGCGAAAGCTCCCACAAATACCGAACAATTCCGCTTCGAAGCAAATACCCCACCCAAAAGACAAAGCTTCACACACACACCAAAAAGCTTCTCCCACAGTGCCAATTTTCACATGCTTCATCCTAGCTTTCCACTTCATTTGCAGACTTGCTCCCCAGTCCTTTCCCACATTCCATGCCAAGACAAAAGCATACAACACATAAATTCTTCACTTCATTTTTACGGATTCACGTTTTTACGCTTTTCCATCTTTACAGAAAGCAGCCAAACGAAATTTCCAAACCAGCCCACCACTCAATAAACAAGAGTCTGTTAACAATCCCACTTTTTATCGAGCACATTGCATTTGGGCAACCACCTCTCACCACCCCTCAAAGAATGCTGTTTCACCAGACACGGACAGATAACCCCTACCCTCCAATATCCAGACACTCTCACAAAAAGCACCGTATAAATTGATGTACTTGAAGGTCTCTCAACGGCATATATTTGCCTCTAATGCCCCATCTCCCCCTACCTCAAATGACAATATTTTACAGCATAAGGCATAAGGCATAAGAATATAATGAGATAATTTTTAAGATACAAAAAAATGCTCTCATTTTCCAAATCTTTTAATTGTTCTTGCCAATCCCTTGAAATTACTTTATCACTCAAAAGGTGCCTTGATCGTCTACGCAGCGATCAATAGGGAGTTGAAGCCCGAAAACTCAAACGTTAATTTACCCCACGTTGTGGGTATCCCGGAGTTCCGGGAGTTTTTGCTATGTCCAAGTGCCATGAGCACTAAAAGCAAAAGGCTGATTTGAGTTCAGTGCTTTCAAACTCCCGGAATACTCATGCGAGGGCGCTCGCAACCGGAGGGGAGCTTGAAGTGCAAACTAAAAATTCACATTTTAATGACATTTCAATAGGTAAAAGAATCCGTTATAGACGACTTTCAATGGGACTTTCTCAAAAGGAGTTAGGAAGCCATTTAGGTGTCAGTTTTCAACAAATCCAGAAATATGAAAAAGGTTTAAATCGTGTAAGCGCGGGGTGTTTG
Source organism: Bartonella sp. CL434QHHD (assembly GCF_042195145.1). Taxonomy (NCBI): domain Bacteria; kingdom Pseudomonadati; phylum Pseudomonadota; class Alphaproteobacteria; order Hyphomicrobiales; family Bartonellaceae; genus Bartonella; species Bartonella sp. CL434QHHD. The sequence goes on from NZ_JBHINT010000036.1 coordinate 36,616, forward strand.
CTCGAAATTGCTAAAAAACGAGAGGTTCCTATGAACTTTTTTTATGCGGACCTTTTAACAGCAGATATTCCCACAAAAGAACATGCCTTACACCACGATCAAGACACATACAGCGAAAAAGAATACGCACTTTTGAAAAACTTTAGAGAGCTCCAGCCGAAAAAACAAAAAGCAATCTTGTGGTTGATTTCTGATTAGACAAAAGCACACCCATCAACATCCCTCGCCAATATTCCCCTCTGCCTAAAGCCTTGCCGCCTGATACCACCACATCTCAAAAAACGGTTTAGGCACCGGTTTACGACATCATAGGATAACAAACTTTAAAATAGGATAAAAACACCAAAACCTTGGAAAAACATCCCCACCCCTCTCACAGAATCTTATCAAAAGATCTCTTCTGATTTAAACGCACAATTCCGATTGTATCATTATGATACCTTTTTACATTTACCTTGTCAAGTTTTTATATTTTTCTTTTGATATTTTTGTGTTTTTCTTTAAGGGAGCCACATCCCTCAAAACACTTTTCCTGCAAAATGCCCCTCATACAAAACACAATGTCTAAAACAACAAGAGCTAAAATAGGATTTTTCCTAAATAGGTATCCCTCTAAATGGGCTTCCCTCTAATAGGATTTCCCCTCTAAATAGGATTTCATTGTATTGCTCATTCACCCGCTTACTAAAAAACACCTCTCAATGCTTCTCACACCCATTTCACGGATATCCCCCATACAAATATAGATGCAACTATAATTGTTAAGTTCCGCATAGAATATAAACGCCCACCACGATTTTTCTCTCTTCACATCTCTTTACACATCAGCTCTGCAATCTGTTCACAGCCATTCCCCACACACTCTTCTCCAGAAAACGCACTTCAACAGCACTCTTCATCCCAACTTTCTCCTCCATTCACGAAGACACTTCCCCCCAATCCTTCTCACCACATTCCATGCCATGATAAAAGCCCACACAAAGCACAAATCCTCCGCTTCATTTTACAGATTCACATTTTTACGCTTTTACATCTTCACAGAACGCAGCCAAGGAAAGGTTCACCACCCCGCACCACTCTATAAACAATAGTCTGTAAACGAACCCAGCTTTTTGCCTAGTACCCCCCTTACAGTCTTCAGACGCCCTCCTCAAACGACAGCACTTCGTCAGGCTTGACAAATCAAGCCCTATCTCCTTAAAAACCGCCATCCTTCACGCATCTCTTTGCACCAACGCCTTACCCACACTCTCCCCCTATCCATGCGCACACTCTCTTCATCCTCCATTCCCCCTTTTTCTCTCCCATCACACACTCACAACTTAACACCCCTCTTCATCCCAACTTTCTCCTCCATTCACGAAGACACTTCCCCCAATCCTTCTCACCACTCCATACAATAACAATATATTGATTTATAATGATAATTTAGCATTATTTATATTGATTGAGAGTTCCGAATATCGTAAGATTCTCTCATTTCAAGTCCCTCCCATGTTGAATCAATCAAAATCATTCGCTTCCACGTTAAAAGCGAGGAGAGCCCGTGTAAAACTATTAAGAAAGGAGTAAAAATGGCTCTTATGAACCTTTCCAAGAGCTGTCACAACATTAGGGGCTAGCAAATATAATGATAATACCCAGCTTGCTTCTTCATAAGTGTAAAGATAGGGGTGCTCAATGGATTTATCATTATACCATGACAAAAAACACGCACAATATATAAATCCACAAATCCCTCACTTCACTCTTACAGATTCACATTTTTACGCTTTTACACATTTACAAAACGCAGCCAAAGGAAACTCCCAAACCACCACGCGACAATTTGATAAAAACAAAACACCTTTCCAACAATCTCAAACAACAGATTTCTGTAAAGAGTTCATATGAATTTGATTGTTTAGATCTGACTATTAGATTGGCATATAGAGCCGTAGAACAGAAAGTAATTTTCTATAAGACAGAAACGATAAAAGCGCTATATAACTGAGACAGAACATGAAGGATTGCAAACAGATAAAACGACATCTTTCTTCGTTACAACACTGAAATTGTAAACGAGACGACGAATAATTGTCGTCTGAATATGCAATTTTCATATCTGCAAATTTTTATTGATTAATTTAATCCCAACACTTCCCCTGAAACACATTTCTTCATTATCTACTTCTTTGAGACAAACCGGCAAAGGGGTTTCATCTATTATAAGTGCGAATATAATAACGCGTTACTCCAACCTCATCATAAGAAACCATAGACAAGATACCTGTCTTTATTGGCATTATTTGATAAGTCAAGATTACACCATTTTGCTGTTTGTTTGGTTGATCTGTATAGATCACGTTATATCCATTCCGTCGCAAGAGATCAATAAATACAGGAGTAAAGTTGTCTTCTGTTTTATTTTTTTTCACAATAAGTGTTGTTGTAGCGGGCGGTAAAGGTTTTTTAAGATTACGAACAAAATCGTTAGCAATTAATTTTATATCATCTTGCGTAATATTTGGACTAACATAACTTGATGAATAATTATTGATAGATGCACAACCAGCCACCAAGACAAGAGGCAACGGAAATAAATATTTTGACATCTTAACTCCCCTATTAATTGTATTCTCTTCTGAGAAGCTCCTACACCAGAAATAAGAGCATCCTTTCAAAGAATAGCCTTAACAACATACTGCTTTACTATCAAGCATTAGTTAATCACTTTCTCGCTTGTTTAAAAAAACGACCACCATCTCTCATAGTACTCAAAGCTTATGTTTAAGACACAAAATATATATGTTAAAAGTACGAAAAAACACATGTAAAGCATATAGTATATGTATACTTACTTTCATGGTGTGTTGCATTACATAAACCAACGCACAGCACCCTTCATTTCCCCTCCATTCACGAAGACACTTCCCCCAATCCTCGCACCAAATTCCACGCCCCTAAAAGCCCAAAGTGACAAAAAACACGCACAATATATGAACCCATAAATCCTCCACTTCACTTTTACAGATTCACATTTTTACGCTTCTCCACATTTACAGAACAAAGCCAAGGAAAGGTTCACCACCCCGTACCACTCTATAAACAACGGTCTGTAAAGAATTCAAATGCTTGCCTAGCAAGTTTCCACCACTGACCACTCATTCGTTTCAGATCACCCCCTTCAAAAAGCGGTGTTTTTACCTCATGAATAAGATAATGAGCGAACCGTCTTTAAAAAAAAGAAACGGCATGGAGATATCAAATATATCAATGGTCGTCATCGACTGTCGTGTTAAGAGGTGTTAACTCTTTATTTTTCTTAATTTTTACAACGCCAATAATTCCCGTGGAAATAATTAATGCGGACATCGCTAAAAAAGAGCTTAACAATCCCACGAGTGCCAAAAGTCCAGCAATAAAGCCAGACATTGCTTCCGCAGAGTTTGCTAAAGTTGAAAAGGTTCCAAAACTCTTACCAAAATCTTCACGACGAGAATATAATTGAATAGCTGAGACTAAACCAATATCCACAAAGGCACCAATAAATCCTAAAACAAATGCTAACACGAGAAGGAATTTTAAATAAATTTCTGCAGCTAAGGGCATAACAAACAGAATAACCCCATAAAGAAGCCAAAATATCATGAGCTTCAACGAAGTAATATTTAATATAATTTTACTATATAACAAACCACCAACAATAGTTCCAACAGCCATGAGAGAAAAAATATAACTCACAAAGCTTTCCTCTCCCCCCACAAAAAGAACAAAAGCTGGAATTAAAAATCTTAAAATTGCACCCGTAAAGAGAATAGCAAACGACGATCCAACGAGCGTAATAAATAAATTATTATTTTCTGTAGAAATATATTTAAGATATGAAGCTGTTTCTCGATAAATTTTTATAAAATTGAATGATTTATTCTCGCTTGAATTTAAATTCATGAGATTAAATAACATGATAATAGATATAAAATAGGTAAAAAAATCAAAAATGAGTACTGCCGATTTATTTGCTAAAAAAAGCAGTATGGAACAAACCAAAGGGCCAATGACGGCTGCCGTTTCCATGATAATTTGAGCAATGCTATTGGCCTTTGTAAGATCTTTTATTGAAAACATTCTGGGAATAGCAGCTTGAAAACTTGGTTGGAAAATACTTCTTCCTATCGTTGTACATATTGCTGCAAAAATAAGAACAATGATATGTGCCGTACCTGTTATATAAGTTATAAAAACAAACAATGAAGCTAATAATCTAACAACTTCACTTAAGATCATATTTTTCTTCAAAGAAAAATTATCCGCTAACCAACCTCCTATAGGGCCAAAAAAGAGAAAAGGGATAAATCGAAAAAAATACACAAGACCTGTAAAAAAGGTGTTATCTGTTAATTCTAAGACCAGTAAAATAAAAACAACTTCATAAGCATAATCACCAACTTTGGAAATAAAGAGAGAGCAAAAAAGAGCTAATGGACTCTTTTTTAAAAACAAATTCATATCAACCATCCGATATTAAACTTTTCTACACTTAAAGTTACACTTCCTTCGATACAATTGGTGATATGAACTTCAGAAGAGTCTTTTATTCTAATAAATCGCTTAATAAGTTAAGTGAAAGTTTTTAAAGAAATACTCTCTTGATATAAGCATTTACTCTAATATCAAGTAATATATTAATTTTTCTTGCTTATTTGCTTTAAAAAAAGAAAGAATGTAAAAATTATGAGATCAAAATCTGCTATATTAGTACACTGACTTCCAGCCCACGTCTCAAAGAATGAAAATTCCCAACCAGCACTAATCTACAATCCCACGTCAAAAAGCAGCTTTCCCCACAAAATAAAGCTTACACCCACCCACTCCTCAAACGACAGCACTTCGTCAGGCTCGACAAATCAAACCCTATCTTCTTAAGCCGCCATCCTTCACACATCTCTTTGCAACACCCGCCTTACCCACACTCTCCTCTTATCCATGCGGACTCTCTTCATCCTCCATTCCCCCTTTTTCTCTCCCATCACACACTTAACAACTGAACACCCCTCTTCCTCTAAACGTCTCCCTCCATTCACGAAGACACTTCCCCCCAATCCTCGCACCACATTCCACGCCCCCAAAAGCCCAAAGTGACCAAAAACACGCACAATATATAAATCCACAAATATATAAATCCATAAGTCCTCCGTTTCACTTTTACGGATATACGTTTTTACGTTTTTACATCTTTACAGAACGAAACCAACGAAAGGTTTACCACCCCGCACCGCTCTATAAACAATAGTCTATAAACGAACCCAGCTTTTTGCCTAGTACCCTTACAGTCTTCAGACACCCCCCCTCAAACGACAACACTTCATCAGGCTCAACAAATCAAGCCCTGCCCTCAAATATTCTAGCTCTTCACTCCCCCTAAAAGAGCAGTGTTTTACAGCATAATAGAATAGAAAATTCTTGATTGTTCTTGCCAATTTTCTGAAACTACTTTATTACTTAAAGGGTGAGTTTGGTCGTATACGCGACGATCAATAGGGAACTGAAAGCCCGAAACCTCGATACATAAGAATGAACCCACTTTTGTGGGTGTCCCGGGATTCCGGGAGATTTTGCTATGTCCAGGTGCGATGAGCACTAAAAGCAAAATGCTGATTCGAGGTCAGTGCTTTCAGGCTCCCGGAATACCAATGCGAGGGCGCTCGCAACCGGAGGGGGTGCTTGAAGTGCCAACCAAAAATCCATATTTTGCACTTTTTTAAAAAGTACCCAATCTTATAGTCTTTGATATTATTTTAATTTTTCTTGCCAATTTTCTGAAATTGCCTTATGAATTGACCTGTGTTTTTGATCGTATACGCAGCGGTCAAATAGGGAGCTGAAAGCCCGAAACCTCGATACATAAGAATGAACCCACTTTTGCGGATATCCCGGAATTCCGGGAGTTTTTGCTATGTCCAGGTGCTTCCCAGCACTAAAAGCAAAAAAACTGATTCGAGTTCAGTACTTTTAGACTCCCGGAATATTAATGCGAGGGCGCTCGCAACCGGAGGGGGGGCTTGAAGTGCCAACTAAAAATCCACATTTTATCGACATTCTGATAGGCAAAAGAATCCATCACAGACGCATTGCAATGGGAGTTTCCCAAAAAGAATTAGGATGCCATTTAAGCGTCAGTTTCCAACAAATCCAAAAATACGAAAAAGGCTTAAACCGTGTAAGTGCCAAATGTTTACTGGAAATCGCCCAAAAACTAGAGGTTCCCGTAAACTTTTTTTATGCAGACATTGCCACAAAAGAAGATCTTTCAACAAAAGAAACTCTCTTACACCACAATCAAGAAACCTATAGCGAAAAAGAACAGGCACTTTTAAAAAACTTTAGAGAACTTCAGCCGAAAAAACAAAAAGCAATCTTGTGGTTGATTTCTGATTAAGCAAAAGCGCAACGATCAACATTATTCCATTCATATTCCCCTTAAGTCGAATTCAAACCAGCTCCCCTCAAAGAGCAATATTTTACGGCGGATAAACGGCATTTCTCTTTAACGCTTTTACGCACAAAGCAATAAAGCAATCCCGCTTGTGACTTCACTTATAACATTGTAAGAAAATAGCTTTCACGACAAACAGAAGTAAAAGAATCCTACGATATTCGAGAACGCTCATTTAACATGCAAAAACACCGACCACTCCCTTTGCTTTGCAATAAAACACCGCTGTTTCATCGTGAATTTTTCTAAATCAGCACGCTTCAAAGAGCGGTGTTATCGCATAATAGGATTATCACCGCCCTTTATAGCGTGAATTTTTCCACACTTAATCTTCAGGCAAAAATTCCAACCGATCTCCTTGTTTTGTAATTTTCACCGTTGTCTCATCATGAATTTTTCCAAATAAGATATTTTCCGCCAGTGGGTCTTGAATTTCTTTTTGGATAATCCGTTTAAGCGGACGCGCACCATAGAGCGGATCATAGCCCTTATCGGCAAGAAATTTTCTCACCTCTGGCTCGATTTGCAAAGTTATTTTGCGTTCATTGAGCAAATTTTGCAAATGTTCTATCTGAATATCGACGATCGCTTCCATATCGTGACGTTGCAGCCTTTGAAAGAGAATAATCTCATCAATACGGTTTAAAAACTCAGGACGGAAAGCCGCTTTAACGACATTCATGACATCATTTTTTGCCTGCTCAACGGTTTGCCCTTCAGGCAAAGCAGTTAAAAACTCAGCACCAAGATTAGAAGTCATAATCAGCAAGGTATTGCGAAAATCGACGGTACGTCCTTGACTATCGGTCAAACGTCCCTCATCCAACACTTGCAACAAGAGATTAAAAATATCAGGGTGTGCTTTTTCAATTTCGTCGAATAGAATGACCTGGTAAGGTCTTCTACGTACAGCTTCGGTCAGCACCCCACCCTCTTCATATCCAACATATCCAGGTGGCGCCCCAATCAGCCGCGCCCCAGCATGCTTTTCCATATATTCCGACATATCGATGCGCAACATGGCATTGGAGTCTTGGAAAAGAAAAGCGGCAAGTGCTTTGGTTAATTCGGTTTTTCCCACACCGGTAGGACCCAAAAACATGAAAGAGCCAAGCGGGCGATTGGGATCTTGCAACCCTGCGCGCGCACGGCGTACAGCGCGAGAAACAGCTTGAACAGCCTCTCCCTGCCCAATCACACGTTTGCTAATTTCATCTTCCATACGCAACAGCGCCTCCCGTTCTGCCTCCAGCATTCGATCAACAGGAATACCGGTCCAGCGTGAAACAATCCGCGCCACATGTTCAGCAGTAACCGTCTCTTCAACGAGATGATTTTGTTGATCATCATTTTCCGCAATGCTCAATTGTTTTTCGAGTTCAGGGATAACGCTATAAGCGAGCTCTCCAGCGCGTTGGAATTGTCCATCACGTTGTGCAATAGCCAAAGCATTACGAGCTTCTTCGAGTTGTTTTTTCAAATCAGCAGCATGCCCTAATTTTTGTTTCTCAGCCTGCCAAGCACTTGTCATCTCAGCGGACTGTTGTTCCAATGTTTTGAGTTCCTCCTGCACATTTTCCAAACGTTCTTTTGCTGTTGGCTCGACATCTGTTTTCAAAGCTTCCCGTTCGATCTTCAACTGTAAAATACGCCGATCAACAGCATCGAGTTCTTCCGGCTTTGAATCGACCTGCATGCGCAACCGTGCCGCCGCTTCATCGATAAGGTCAATAGCTTTATCCGGCAAGAAGCGATCCGTAATATAGCGGTTAGACAAACGCGCCGCCGCAATCAAAGCACTATCAGCCAAGCGCACTTTGTGATGTTGTTCATATTTTTCCTTAATACCGCGCAAAATAGAGATAGTATCCTCCAAAGAGGGTTCCGGTACAAAGACAGGCTGGAAGCGTCGTGCAAGAGCAGCATCTTTTTCGACATATTTTCGATATTCATCGAGCGTAGTAGCCCCCACACAATGGAGTTCTCCGCGTGCAAGAGCAGGTTTTAACAAGTTGGAAGCATCCATAGGACCGTCAGATTTTCCAGCCCCAACGAGATTATGCAATTCATCGATAAACAAAATGATCTGCCCATTTTCAGCTTGCACCTCTGCCAACACCGCTTTGAGGCGCTCTTCGAATTCCCCACGATATTTTGCACCAGCGATAAGCGCTCCCATATCCAACGCATGAAGCTGTTTATCCCGCAAAGTTTCAGGCACATCGCCATTAACAATGCGCAATGCCAACCCTTCCACGATAGCTGTTTTCCCCACCCCTGGTTCACCGATAAGCACAGGATTATTTTTGGTCCGCCGTGAAAGCACCTGAATAGTGCGGCGGATTTCCTCTTCCCGCCCAATCACAGGGTCGAGTTTTCCTTCACGGGCATCTTTTGTGAGATCACGGGCATATTTTTGCAAAGCATCATATTGGCTTTCGGCATGGGGGCTTGTTGCTGTTTTTCCCTTCCGCAAATCATTAATAGCCTCATTAAGCGCCTGCGCTGTCAACCCTCCGTTTGTAAGAATATCAGCAGTTTTTGCGGTCTTTTCCATGATCAGCGCTTGCAACACACGCTCAACGGTCACAAATTGATCACCGGCTTTTTTCGCCAAATCTTCCGCCATGTTAAAGACTTTTGCCAACGGCTGAGAGAGATAGAGCTGTCCATTCCCCCCTTGCACTTTAGGCAAAGCATCAAGTGCTTCGTTAAGCGCCTTTCGAATAAGAGTAAGATCACCACCCGCTTTTTGGATCAGTGATGCTGCCAATCCTTGAGAATCGTCTAACAACACTTTCAACAGATGCTCCGGCAAAAACTGCTGATGATCAGAAGCAAGGGCACCACTTTGTGCTGATTGTAAAAAACCCTGCACGCGTTCGCTATATTTTTCCAAATTCATTTTTTTTCCTTAAATCTCAAGCCACCACCGCACTTTAAATTCCCCCAACATTCCACAAAAGAGACATCTTCAAAGGACAGCCCACCCCCCACAAAACACCGCAAATGATGCCGCATGAAGAAGAACCGTAGTGCTAAAAAGAATATGGGTTTTTACACGCCTCATAGCAAGAGGGAGAAAAAAATACGCTATCAATTTAAACAAAAACCGCAACTCCCCTATACGCCCCACCAGCCCAGCCTCCCCACCAGCCCAGCCTCCCCACCAACCCAACCCCAACCGGCCTAGCCCCACTATTACAGTCTCTTCACCCCCAATGCTCCCATCGATGTCAGACAAAAGCCCACCATGACAAAAACACGCACAACACATAGCCCCCCACTCCTTTTTCACAAACACATTTTTACGCTTTTACATCTTTACAGAACGAAGCCAACGAAAGGCTTACCACCCCACACTGCTTTGTAAACACTGTTCTGTAAAAGAACCCAGCTTTTTGCCTAGTACCCCCCTTACAGTCTTCAGACTCCCCTCCTCAAACGACAGCACTTCATCAGGCTCAACAAATCAAGCTCTATCTCCTTAAATCACCATTCCTTCACGCATCTCTTTGCACCACCGCCTTACCAACACTCTTCTCCTATCCATGCGCACTCTCTCCATTCTCCCTTCCCGTTTTTCTCTCCCGTCACACACTCACAACTTAACAGCACTCTTCCTCCCAACTTCCATTCACAGACTCTTTCCCTCATTTATCTCGCCACATTTCTCACCATGACAAAAACACACACAACACATAGCCCCCCACTCCTTTCTCACAAACACATTTTTACGCTTTTACATCTTTACAGAACGAAGCCAACGAAAGGTTCACCACCCCACACCGCTCGATAAACACTGTTCTGTAAATAATTCAAATACTTGTCTAGCAAGTTTCCACCACTGACCACGCATTCGTTTCAGATCACCTTCCATTCCTCCCACACTCTTCTCCAACCAACGCACTCAACAACACTCTTCATTTCTCTTCCAGTCTGGCACCTCCCCCAATCCTCTCACTACATTCTATGTCAGACAAAAGCCCAACGTAACCAAAACACGCACAATATATAAATCCACAAATCCTCCGCTTCACTTTTACGGATATACATTTTTACGCTTTTACATCTTTACAGAACGAAGCCAACGAAAGGTTCACCACCCCACACCGCTTTGTAAACACTGTTCTGTAAACAATCCAACGTCTTATCTCAAAGGCCCCCTACTGATCACTTTGTATAGTTATCACCCACCCCACAAACGAAACTGTTTCATTAGACTAGACAGATAAGTCCAGCCTAAAACATTTATCACACACTCTAAAAAACGCCTAAATGTGAATATTGATATGCTGATATCACACCCCTCCAAATAGCGCCGTTTTATGGCATAACAGAATAGAAAATTTTTGATTGTTCTTGCCAATCTTCTGAAATTACTTTATCACTTAAAGTGTCATTTTGATCGTCTACGCAGCGATCAACAGGGAAAACAGGCCCTAAACCCTAGCGTACAATTGAGCCTACTCTTGTGGGTTTCCCGGAATTCCGGGAGTTTTTTGCTATGTCCAGGTGCGTTTCCGCACTAAAAGCAAAAAGCTGACTAGGGTTCAGTACTTGTTGCTCCCGGAATACCAATGCGAGGGCGCTCGCAACCGGAGGGGGTGTAAAGTTCCAACCAAAAATCCAAATTTTATCGACATTCTGATTAAGCAAAAGACGCGATTTATAATCCATATTTCGCACTTTTTTAAAAAGTACCCAATTTTATAGTCTTTGAGATTATTTTCATTTCTCTTGCCAATCTTCTGAAATTACTTTATTGATAAGCACGTGTTTTTGATCGTCCACGCAACGACCAAAGGGAACTGAAAGCCCTAAACCTAACGTACAATTGAGCCCACTTTTGTGGGTATCCCGGAATTCCGGGAGATTTTGCTATGTCCAGGTGCGTTTCCGCACTAAAAGCAAAAAACTGACTAGAGCTCAGTATTTTGACTCCCGGAATACCAATGCGAGGGCGCTCGCAACCGGAGGGGGGGCTTGAAGTGCCAACTAAAAATCAAAATTTTATCGACATTCTGATTAAGCAAAAGACGCGATTTATAATCCATATTTCGCACTTTTTAAAAAGTACCCAATTTTATAGTCTTTGAGATTATTTTCATTTCTCTTGCCAATCTTCTGAAATTACTTTATTGATAAGCACGTGTTTTTGATCGTCCACGCAACGATCAATAGGGAACTAAAAGCCCTAAATCCGAGCGTACAATTGAGCCTACTTTTGTGGGTATCCCGGAATTCCGGGAGTTTTTGCTATGTCCAGGTGCTTTAAGCACTAAAAGCAAAAAAACTGACTCGGATTCAGTACTTTTAGACTCCCGGAATACCAATGCGAGGGCGCTCGCAACCGGAGGGGGGCTTGAAGTGCAAACCAAAAATCCAAATTTTATCGACATTCTGATAGGCAAAAGAATCCGCCACAGACGCATTTCAATGAGCCTTTCCCAAAAAGAATTAGGAAGCCATTTAGGTGTCAGTTTTCAACAAATCCAAAAATACGAAAAAGGCTTCAATCGTGTAAGCGCAGGATGTTTACTCAAAATCGCCCAAAAACTGGAAGTTCCTATAAGCTTTTTTTATGCAGACATTGCTACAAAAGAAGATATCTCAACAAAAGAAAATACCCCACTCCGTGATCAAGAAACCTATAGCGAAAAAGAACACACTCTTTTGAAAAACTTTAGAGACCTCCAGCCAAAAAAACAAAAAGCAATCTTGTGGTTGATTTCTGATTAGGAAAAAGAGCAACAATTAACATACCCCTCTGCCTAAAGTTTCCCATACCTGATATCACCATACCTCCAAGAGTGATGTTTTATGGCATATAAGATAATTCACACTATAGCTTGTTTTCTGTTTCCATTATTGCGTCAAGCCAAGCTGATTGAGGATTAGCAGCTGAGTTTTTAAGTTTGACTATTCGTAGCAAAGCGGAGTTAAACAAAAATGACATTATCGCTCAAAACCATGCCCCCTATTGAGTTTACGAGACGGTAGAACAGTGTCAAGAAAACAAAGCCCCGAAAAAAAACAAAAATATGAGCGGTTAAGTAAAAATTAAAAATTGAATCTATAACGTTGAAAAAGCTGCTCTATGTTGGATTATCTCCACGTCCTCTAAACCTCAGAAAAATGATTTAAAACATTTGTTTCGTTGATGAGCCAATCATTGAGATCGAACAATAGACAAAGAACGGTTCACCAATATCCTGATAGCCAATAAACAGAATAATCCACTCAATCCAGAAAGAAGGAACAATTTTCCAGCCGAAGTGTGACCTAAAACAAACGCTCCAACAAACGGCGCCACCAACATAGCTAAATTTTGTATAGACTGCACCCAGCCGGAAGCCAATCCAATCTGTTCATTGAAATTGCTTACCAGATAAACATTAGAAGATATGGAAAAGTAAGCACTAACCATTCCAATAAGGAAAAAACAGAGCAACAAAGTCTCAATACGGAGTAAATCAAAGTAAAAAAAGCACACTGAGATCATGACAAAACCAATCATTGTTGACATTGCCGGCATTAACAACTCCGATATTTTGCCTGTAAGGGGTTTATGCTTTGATTGTTTCACACGCCAAAACCCATAGAGAAAATTACCAATCGCTGAAGCAGATACCAGCATTCCAAGAGTCTGTTTATTCATTTTCATTGTGCTGAGAATAACGGGCAACTGATTATTCACCATAAAGACCATGGAAAAATACACAAACACCACCGCCACATAGGCATACCAAGCTGTCCCATAAAGCCTCTGCTGTGCTTGCGTGGTATTCGCTTTTTTTATTCTTAGCGACGAGACAGGTTGTGCACAAAGACAACAAAACACGATAAAGCCTAGCAATGTCAAAAATCCAGAAAATAATAAAGTATAGGTATCTGATAAAAGTACAGACAGAGCACTCCCCAAAGCAGGTCCTATCATCTTTGCTGCGCTATTGATCATGTTAAGCACAGAATAGTAACGAGTCCGTCCGTGTTCAGGCACAGAATTTGCACTAAGAACGGAAATTGCAGGCATGGCTAGACTGTTGAATGTCGCTCGAATAACTGCCAGTATAATAAATCCTTGCAGACTCGTCGCCAGCAATAAACCGACAGTACATAGCGCCCGTAACAGCAGTGACGCCCGCAACCAATGGATCATAGAACGGTGACTTACCAACATTCCAATTGGCTTCGACAGAACGATACCAGGGAATAATGTTGCCGCTCCAATAAAAGCGACATCATATTGATTAGCTTTCCAAGTGAACACAGATACGGTCAAAATCACGATATAATCAATCCAGCCCCCAAATGACACCATACCATTACCCAGCAAAAGCACCAACAAGCGATTTTTTATTGCCCCACCTCTTTGCACCAAAACACACTCCCCTCTTTTTTCGTTAGCAATACTGATTAGATGATCAATTTTTCCTCACACCCTAAAAGCACCAACAACTTTCACGCAACAAAGCACCAACAAGCGATTTTTTATTGCCCCATCTCTTTGCACCAAAACACGCCCCCCTCTTTTTCCTTAGCAATACTGATTGAACTATCAATTTTTTCTCACACCCTAAAAGCACCAACAACTTTCACGCAACAAAGCACCAACAAGCGATTTTTTATTGCCCCACCTCTTTGCACCAAAACACGCCCCCCTCTTTTTCGTTAGCAATACTGATTAGATGACCAATTTTTCCTCACACCCTAAAAGCACCAACAACTTTCACGCAACAAAGCACCAACAAGCGATTTTTTATTGCCCCACCTCTTTGCACCAAAACACGCACCCCTTCTTTTTCGTTAGCAATACTGATTAGATGATCAATTTTTTCTCACACCCTAAAAGCACCAACAACTTTCACGCAACAAAGCACCAACAAGCGATTTTTTATTGCCCCACCTCTTTGCACCAAAACACGCACCCCTTCTTTTTCCTTAGCAATACTGATTAGATGATCAATTTTTTCTCACACCCTAAAAGCATCAACGACCTTCCTGCAACAAAGCACTATCGACCTTCCTGTAACAAGGCAATTTATAATTATCCATGGAAACCACTGGGGATAAGTCTTAGATATGTATTAAAACTTCCATCGTTGATTGAACTTAATCTGCGTCTTTGCGAATGACGACAATAACCAAGCCGTTAATCCAGCTCTTGAATCCATTGATATAGGATAATCCCGCGCGCCTTCCTTTAGCTCCCACACAAAAAAACGCTCTGAGCGTCCTCTTCTCAAGAGGAAGCCCCCTTTATTCTTCTTCATCACTTTTCTGTGGAGGAGGCGGTAAAATATAAGAGCCTGAAAGCCAACGATTAAGATCAATGGCTCGGCACCGTGTGGAACAAAAAGGATATGAAGATTTTTGTGACATTTGACCACAAATAGGACAAGGATGCGGAGGACGGGTCTCTTTTTGCAAATTTAGCTCTTTTTGTTCTTGGCGCACCTTTGTCTTCTGCTCGTTCATTAACTTTTCTTCTGTTCCTTTTTTTTCATTTTTTTTCTCTTTTTGTTGCTTTTCACCTTGCATTGAACTTGCCTTACAGTTTTTCTAATGCGTTTCTTCAGCCCAGTGAGTGAAAAGTGGATAGTGATAAGCGATCAAGAGATCGGCTGTTTCAGCCAAAGGCAATCCCACAACATTAGAATAAGATCCCCTGATATAGACAACAAAAGCACCGGCTTTTCCTTGGATAGCGTAGCCACCCGCTTTCCCTTGCCATTCTCCTGAAGCAAGGTAAGCCTTCATCATGGCAGAGGTTAAGCGTCTAAAACGGACACGACTTTCAACCAATTTTACGGTTATTTTTCCATGTTCATTGAGCGCACAAATAGCGCCATAGACCTTATGCGAACGCCCAGAAAGGTATCGTAAACATTCATAAGCCTCATCCTCGCTTTCTGGTTTGGGGAGAATGGTCCGCCCCACAGCCACCACCGTATCAGCCGCTAAGATAATCATTTTCTGTCCAGGTAATTTTTCTTGACCATTCTGCAACTCGTCTTGACCACTCTGACTGTACCAGCGCAAAATCTCTTGGGCTTTCAGCGCTTTTTCTTTTGCCAAACGTTTGGCAAGCTTTGCAGGATGTTCTTTTAATTTTGGTGTTTCATCAATATCACTTGCATAAACCTGCTGCGGATCAATCCCTATTTGTGCCAAGAGCGCTAAACGCCTTGGCGAAGCGGAGGCAAGCACCAAATGAATTTCTTCTGTAAGAGTATCTGCCAAACGTTTTTCCCCCCACTCTCTTATATTTCTCATTTCCACCCCTTCACAATTGACTTCCCTCTCACCCCCCTTTTACGCACCCCCTTTTAAGCGCCCCCCTTTAAGCACCATTAATCTCCTTATCCTTTTTTTGCATTGATTTTACAGTTTTTCAAGGACCTTCAAATACTTCCCTTTTTTCACTCATGAAAAGCAAACTAAAAAACTGTTAAAAAATAATAGAAATAATATGATAGCTTTTAGAAAAAAGCACAAGCCACCCACGAGGCTACTTATAGCGATATGTAATACGCCCTTTTGTCAAATCATAAGGTGTCATTTCCACCATGATTTTATCACCGGCCAACACCCGTATACGATTTTTCCGCATTCTACCAGCGGTATGGGCAATAATTTCATGATCATTTTCCAGTTTCACACGAAACATCGCGTTAGGTAAGAGTTCAGTAACGATACCAGAAAATTCTAAAACTTCTTCTTTTGACATAAACAAACATTTCCTTTACAGTGCACATATTTTGTTAAGCTGCGCGTTATTTCCAGCGTTCATACCCTATTTTCTTAAGTTTGTGAATAAAAATTCCACAAAAAGGGAAAGGTTTTTCAAGTTTACTCTCTCATGTTCTCAAAAAACATCACCTCACACCTTAAGAATCAAAACTTTCTCTCCACCAATTTTACCCGCTAATTTCCTTCAATTTTTATGATGATTTTGGTTTCAGTATGACAAGAAATTACGCTAATTTTTCCCCTAAAGCATTTTCCCAATACCTCTGACTAATCCCTCCACAACTTACAAACAATCCTCCTCCCTCCAACTTTTCCTCACCTTCCGCCTTCCACACCTTAAACATGCGCCCTTCAGATAAACACCACTCCCCACACCAAAAGCCCCCTCCTTTTTTCAAAACCTTGTCCATTCTTCACACACCATTCACAACATGCTTCACCGCCCCCCTACACACTCTATGTATTCCCGTACACCCTTGCCCCATTTTCCTTCTCTCCACACATTTCCTCTAAGCCACTCCTTTCATTTATGTTGCTCTCCCTACCTTCGAAAACACGATCCCCATACATTGCGTATCATTAACCACAACGCCCCTAACAACATAAAGCCTTTCCTTTTTTGCACATTTCCGTTTTCACGCTTTTACAGATTCACAGAATAAAGCCAAATGAAACTTCCACCCCACGCCGCTCTATAAACAATAGTATTAACCCAGCTTCTTGCCTAGCCAATCTCCCCCAAGCACTTCAGATCACCCACCCACGGACTTCAGATCCCCCTCAAATGACACCACTTCATCAAGTACCATAAAAGCAAAGCGCTATCTCCTTCACACCATCCTTCACGCATCCCTTCGCACCACCGCCTCTTACCCCCTCTAGTCTGTTCATTCCTATTCCGCCCCCACACTCTCTTCTCCCTTCAATCTCCCTCCGCTTCATCCCAGCTTACCACTCCATTCACAGAAACTCTTTCCCCATTTATCTCACCACATTCCATGCCATGCCAAAAGCATACACAAAGCACAAATCCTCTACTCCTTTTTCACGAATATACGTTTTCACGCTTTTACAGATTCACAGAATAAAGCCAAATGAAACTTCCACCCCACGCCACTCTATAAACAATAGTATTAACCCAGCTTCTTGCCTAGCCAATCTCCCCCAAGCACTTCAGATCACCCACCCTCAAACGAGCTTATTTCATCAAACGCGACAAAAAAATCCAGCCTAAAATATTCATCACACTCTAAAAAAACACGTTGATAAATTGATATGCCGGATATCACCACCCCTATAAGCTCCCCTTCTAATCATGATTTCGGAGCCGCGTGAGAGGGACAAAACAAGCCGTTAAGTTCTTGGGTCAAGGACGCCGTTAGGCGCCATGTAATGGTCTCCTTGACCTTAAGAACCTAGGATTGTTAGTCCCCTCATTAAACGCGGGTCTGATCTCATGATTTTGGTGAGCGTTCCGGAGAGTTTGAGAGGCGGAAAGCCTCTCATTAAAAAATAAAGTTTATAAATAAAAACTATTTTTATTTGCCAATCTTCTGAAATTACTTTATCACTTAAAGTGTAAGTTTGGTCGTATACGCAACGACCAATAGGGAGCTAAAAGCCCGAAAGCTTAATACATAAATTTATCCCGCATTGCGAGTATCCCGGAATTCCGGGAGATTTTGCTATGTCCAGGTGCGTTTCCGCACTAAAAGCAAAAAGCTGATTTAGGTTCAGTATTTTTGACTCCCGGAATACCAATGCGAGGGCGCTCGCAACCGGAGGGGGGCTTGAAGTGCAAACTAAAAATCCAAATTTTATCGATATTTTGATAGCAAAAAAACGCGATTTATAATCCATATTTCGCACTTTTTTAAAAAGTACCCAATCTTATAGTCTTTGAGATTATTTTGATTTTTCTTGCCAATCTCCTGAAATTACTTTATTGATAAGCACGTGTTTTTGATCGTCCACGCAACGATCAAATAGGGAGCTAAAAGCCCGAAAGCTTAATACATAAATTTATCCCGCATTGCGGGTATCCCGGAATTCCGGGAGATTTTGCTATGTCCAGGTGCGTTTCCGCACTAAAAGCAAAAAGCTGATTAAGCTCAGTACTTTTAGACTCCCGGAATACCAATGCGAGGGCGCTCGCAACCGGAGGGGGGCTTGAAGTGCAAACCAAAAATCCAAATTTTATCGACATTTTGATAGGCAAAAGAATTCGTCAAAGAAGAATTGCCATGAGGCTTTCTCAAAAAGCATTAGGAAACTATTTAGGCGTCAGTTTCCAACAAATCCAAAAATATGAAAAAGGCTTCAATCGTGTAAGCGCAGGGTGTTTACTCAAAATCGCCCAAAAACTACAAGTTCCCATGAGCTTTTTTTATGCAGACATTGTGACAAAAGAAGATGTCTCAGTAGAAAAAAATGCCTCACACTATGATCAAGAAACATACAGCGAAAAAGAACATTCACTTTTGAAAAATTTTAGAGAGCTCCAGCCGAAAAAACAAAAAGCAATCTTGTGGTTGATTTCTGATTAAGCAAAAGCGCACACAAAGCATAAATCCTCCGCATCATTTTACATTTTACGGATCAACGTTTTGATGCTTCTCCACATTTACAGAAAGCAGCCAAATGAAACTTTCAAATTCCCCTCGCACCACTTTGTAAACATAGGTTTGTCAACAATACAGCTTCTTGCCTAGCCAATCTCCCCCAAGCACTTCAGATCACAACACCACAAAGGATAATGTTGCATCAAACGCGACAGATACGTCCTATTTTAAAATATTCTTGCCCCTTTGTTACCCTAAAGTAAGATCACACAAAGCACCGGTCAATCTCACTTCAAAAGCAACTTTCCCCACCCCCACACCCTCTCTCCTCTCCCATCAACACAACCCGCCTCTTCATCCCAACTCCCCCTTCCCTTCATAAACTCTTCATCCTCACACCCTCTCTCCTCAACACCCCCACCTCTTCACCCCCCAACACCCTCTCTCCTCTCCCATCAACACAACCCACCTCTTCACCCCCACACCCTCCTCTCTCGTCAACACCCCCGCCTCTTCATCCCCCCCAATCTTCTCTCCACATTCCATACCATGATAAAATCATACACCACGCATAAAGTCCCAGCTTCCTTTTTTACATATTTCCGTTTTTACGCTTTTACGTATTTACAGAAAGCAGAAAATCTGTAAAAAATGCATTACACAATAACGTATTCAACAACTGTCATTAAAATCTCGCCTCCCTTTTCATCTAAATCCCCCCTATTTTCACTTAAATCATAGATATAAACTGCCCTATTATTTGTATTGACCAGCATAAAATTTTTTGACAAATTCTAGCGATCAAAAGGGGTTGTAAGAAGCATTTTACGACTTTTAAAAGAATTTTTATTTACATCCAGTGCTTTTTGTAACGTAGAAGAGTACATTTAATTAATTGACTATAAGAAAGTTTGAGATGAGAGAAGCTTTTCGTTTTTCTCATTCAACATTCGCAACGATAACTTATACTTATAAGTCAATATTTTTTCGTAATATAAAACGCACCAAAAGGAATAGACTTGCGTTGCATATTCACACGCTTATTTTAAAGAAAGATCTCTCAACGCTCGTCACACCCATTTTGCAAAACGCCGCCCGTAAAGGAATGGTTAAAGCCCCCATGAAGTGTATAAAATCCTTTCAGCCCCCTTATCTTTACGCTTATGGAGAAACAAGTTTACGCTTATGGAAGAACGAGGCTGGCATCATCACAAAAACTCTGCCAGCTCCCAATGTTGCAGACAGCCTTCGGTTCAAGAGACTCTTCATTAAAGGCATGCCTTTCTTGTACAGTTTTGCCCCACATGCCCCCCCGCTTATGATGTACAAGCAAGTAATTTTAATTGATTTAATATAAGAGAACTGGTGATGAGAAATTTTTATTATATTCAGCGAAGTGCTTTATGTTAAGAATGGTTATTTATCATTATAAATCAATATATTAATAAAAAAAGAGGCATCATCAAGACGCTTACCTTTTTCTCAAAAAAGGCTTCACACTGAAAGAAAACATCTAAAAGTTAGATAAAAAAAAAGGTTTGCCTCTAATAAACAAACCTCTGCAGAAAATTATTCACATAACTTTCAAAATTTTAAATTAATCCCTCTAGAAGCAATAAAAACACTTTAGAAGCACCAAAATGAATACAAAAACTTATTTAACACAATGTTACGAAAAATCAAGAACAAAAATTTTTTATCGTTAATGCTCTAAAAAAACGAGGCTTCTTAACCCACGTGGCTCAGCAGTCCGGGGCTTCTCTACAAACGCCTCCAAGCCAATCAATCCCTTCATCTCTCTCAAAAGACAGCATAAAAGGTGCACAGTACAAGTCTTCGCTAAAAAAAAATATCAATCGCCAGCGCTCATAAAAGCCAGCGTTAGTATAAAAGATCAGATTATCGAACAATCTTGCTAAAATGTCTTCCCAATAAATAAAAAAGAAGCGGATTTTTAAATATTCCGCCTCTTTAACAATAAAAATTACGATGAGGGATTATTAAACAAATTCGAAACTATGAAGGGAACCAACTTGATAACAACTCATACCTTACAGGATCATCGGCACATTGCCCACCACCACATTCCAGTATGGTAGAAATCAAATTTGCCGCAATCAAAAATACAAATAAGAAACTTGCTGCTTTACTCAAGACTGGAAAAGGAGAAAATTCTTTGAACTTGTGTGCCAATTCGCCTAAAATCATGACAAATGAGACAGCAAAGATACAAAGGACAGAAATAATGAAAGCCCAAGTATAAAAATGCAATCCAAAAAACGTTGAACCGTATCCTAAATCATCGGGTGTGATATGCAAAAACACTTGTCGTGCTGCCACAGCACTGGTTACCATACAACCGAGAATAACCATACCATAATGGGTATTTTTCACCTTATGGTGAATATTGAGCAAGAACCCACAACCTGCCAGTATCAATCCAACGCGCTGCAGCAAACAAAGGGGACAAGGTAACTCAAACTTTACCAATTGATAATAAAAAGCCACCACCAAGACAATGGATAACCCAAAGAGTCCTAGCGTATTCATAAAGATGACGAAGTGAGGGTTTTTTTGTTCAACATGTTCCATGGCTATTCTCTCAAAAAGATAAATTTAAAGTAGAAGTTGCGTGATGATTGAAAGTGAGAAGAATGACAACGAATAAAATTGCCCACAAAGCATAACTTATATTTTTTTTACCACACATAGTCGTTACAGCAGTACCTAAAGCGATTAAAAATGGAAGAAACATAGCTTTTAAATCTCCTTTACATCCGTTGTTTAACTCTTATTTATTTCAGCGTTCACCATATTACAAAATTGGGCAAAAAAGAGACCATAGATTTATTATTCACAATTCGTCATTCGCGATTGATATTGCCATTATATTTAAGGGAAAAACGATATAATCGCTAAGAAACAGATCTCAACAAAAGCGTTAAAAGCACAAAAGCGTTGATTATTCGCTTCCCCTTAATATCAGCCATTGTTAAATATATATTGACAATTATAAAGATTATATCCCCCCACTCACAAAAGAATCACTTGAACAACAAAATAAATAGGCTTTGAAATCGAGAGATATACATCTCTTTATTTCTCAAAAGAATATCTTTATTTCTCAAAAGAATATCCTCACTTTGCAACGCATTTTCGCCATAAAAATCTCTTTTTCTCATAAGCAATGTTTCAAATTGCAACAGATTTTATATCATATGGTGATCTTGTTTATTTTAGCAAATAAAAAGTAAGACATTTTTTTAAAAAACTTATAATCAATGTATTTTTCCCAATATATTTTTCCCTTTTACAATGCCGCAAGCTTAACAGCCTCATGGATCCAACACCACCCCTTAACACCTCTCCTCAAAATTCATCTCCCCCCAAAAAAAGAAGTGCTTCATGCCTTCAATACTTTAGTTTTTCATCTCTTGGTCTCCCCCTTTAAATTTTTAGCTTTCCACCTTATTTGAAAAATAACTGTTTCTCTGTCATCAATTGGCTTTGCAAAGAGAATATAAAACTTTAAAAAAATAATGATAAAGAATCGCATTGAACCTTTGAAAAGGATAGTGAATGATGAAAAAATCATGTGATGTCGCGATTTTAATGGGGAGCCAATCGGATTGGCAAACGATGTGCCATAGTGCAGATATTTTGACGAGTCTTGGTATTTCTCATAGTTCGCATATTGTCTCAGCACACCGAACTCCTGAACGCCTTTATCAATTTGCAAAAGAAGCAAAAGAAGCAGGGTTTAAAGTTTTAATTGCCGGAGCGGGGGGTGCAGCGCATCTTCCAGGTATGTTAGCAGCCCTTACTCCTCTTCCTGTTTTTGGCGTTCCAGTGCATTCTCATTCTCTTTCTGGTCAAGATTCTTTGCTTTCAATCGTGCAAATGCCAGCAGGGATACCCGTTGGCACATTAGCAATTGGCAAAGCAGGCGCAATTAATGCAGCACTTTTAGCCGCAGCCGTTATGGCCGTTTATGACCATGATCTCGCCCAACGATTAGAAGATTGGCGTCAACAACAAACAGCCAATGTTGCCCAAACGCCTGTAACGGAGGTTTAAAATGGCACCGTTTTTCAACGCCCCCTCAGCCAACGCCGCCCCCTCAGCCAACACTACTCTCTCCTCCAACGCCACCCCTTCAGCCAACGCCACTCCCTCAGCCAACACTACTCTCTCCTCCAACACCACTCCCTCAGCCAACACCACTCTCTCCTCCAACACCACTCCCTCAGCCAACACCACTCTCTCCTCCAACACCACTCCCTCAGCCAACACCACTCCCTCCACCATGTTACCTCCAGGCAGCGTCATTGGTTTAATCGGGGGCGGACAATTAGCACGGATGCTCGCCATAGCGGCCGCAGAATTAGGATTTCGAACCGTTATTTTTTGCCCTGAAGCCGATTGCCCAGCCGCTCAAACAGCAAACAACCATATTGTTTCCTCCTATGACGATACATCAGCTTTAGATCATTTTATTTCTCAATGTGATGTTGTCAGCTATGAATTTGAAAATCTTTCTCTTCAAACGGTTCAATATGTAGAAAAGAGTAAGCCTGTTTATCCTTCTTCCAAAGCATTAGAGATCACGCAAGATCGACTTTTTGAGAAGCAATTTTTGCGTGATCAAGGGATTGGCACCGCGTCATGGCACGCTATTGACAATTCTTCTTCTCTTCTTTCCGCTCTTGATACTTTAGGCGGACGTGGTCTTTTAAAGACGCGTCGTTTTGGTTATGACGGCAAAAACCAGATCAAGCTTGATCACCCCAATGAACAAACCCTTGACGAAGCCTTAAGGACTTTTCAGGAACAGCCTTGTATTTTGGAAGAAATAGTTCCTTTTTTATCGGAAATTTCGGTTCTTTCTGCCCGCACAAAACAAGGGGAACATATTTTTTATGATTGCCCTGAAAACCAACACAAACACGGAATTCTTCATAAATCCTTTGTTCCATCCCATATTCCACTTGACGTGCAAAAAGCAGCTCAAGAAATCAGCTTAACAGTCATGGATGCCCTCGATTATGTTGGTGTTCTTTGTATTGAGTTTTTTGTCTTAACGGATGGTCATCTTTTAGTGAATGAATTAGCGCCGCGTGTCCATAATTCTGGTCATTGGACACAAAAGGCATGCATAACTTCACAATTTGAACAGCATATCCGTGCTATTTGCGGACTTCCCTTAGGCAGTCCCTATCGCCATAGCGATTGCCAAATGACCAATCTTCTTGGTAACAATTTTAGCACGTTAAAATATTTTCTAAAGCAAGAGCACACCTCGATCCATTTATATGGCAAAAGCACTGTTCACCCCCACCGCAAAATGGGGCACGTCATCCAATTATTGGGACCAGCCAACAAATCTTAAGCCCACATACATACAAATGCTTTTTCACACTATCTCCCAATGAACTGAAAAAACAAAGCTTCACCCCACACCGATATCCAGCGGCTTCAACAGCGCCCCTAACCTTTTAATTCGCCCTGAAAGGGCGTGAAGCCCTCCTACAAGCTCCTTCTCTTCCATGCCCCCACCCTCAAAGATACAAAACCACACCAATCAACAATCCAACAGCTCCCCTTCCTTTTCTCAAAAAAGTCCCCCCACGGCTAAAAACAATCCACCAGCCCCCAAGTTCATCACCCCTCCACCTTCCACCGCATAAATATTCCCCCATAACAAAAGCTTCACCCCACACCGATATCCCGCGGCTTCAAAAGCGCCCCTAACCTTTTAATTCGCCCTGACAGGGCGTGAAAGCCCTCCTACAAGCTCCTTCTCTTCCATGCCCCCACCCTCAAAGACACAAAACCACATCAATCAACAATCCAACAGCTCCTCCTCCTTTTCTCAAAAAAGTCCCCCCACGACTAAAAGCAATTCACCAGCCCCCAAGTTCATCACCCCTCCACCTTCCACCGCATAAATATTCCCCCATAACAAAAGCTTCACCCCACACCGATATCCCGCGGCTTCAAAAGCGCCCCTAACCTTTTAATTCGCCCTGAAAGGGCGTGAAGCCCTCCTACAAGCTCCTTCTCTTCCATGCCCCCACCCTCAAAGACACAAAACCACACCAATCAACAATCCAACAGCTCCCCTTCCTTTTCTCAAAAAAGTCCCCCCACGGCTAAAAACAATCCACCAGCCCCCAAGTTCATCACCCCTCCACCTTCCACCGCATAAATATTCCCCCATAACAAAAGCTTCACCCCACACCGATATCCCGCGGCTTCAACAGCGCCCCTAACCTTTTAATTCGCCCCTGACAGGGCGTGAAAGCTCTCCTACAAGCTCCTTCTCTTCCATGCCCCCACCCTCAAAGACACAAAACCACACCAATCAACAATCCAACAGCTCCCTCCTCCTTTTCTCAAAAAAGTCCCCCCACGGCTAAAAACAATCCACCAGCCCCCAAGTTCATCACCCCTCCACCTTCCACCGCATAAATATTCCCCCATAACATACGCAGCCCCTTCATTTTTCTTTTAATGCCAATCTTTAGGCCTTTTAATTCCAACCTTTAGAGGATAAACTTACCTCTTGCAGCCTATAGAGAGCATTCTAACAATGCGTTCTCATTGCCTCTAGTCTCCCTTCTTGTGTTCATTCTTTCACAAAAGTGCCAAGCGCCGCTCCGCACCACCCCTTGAGTTTCATGTCAAAGATATAATTACAGTACTAAGCTTATCCATCATAGCAATATCCTCTCTCCCCTCATAAGGCGATATTACCTGTGTCGTATTTTCTAGAGCTTGAAGCGTCTCTCCTTATTTCATTTCGCAATAAAGCTTAAAATAGCAGATAAACATACAACTACACACCGAAAGAAAACCGTAAATTTAGCTTACACTCTAAAACAACAACCGTTTAAAATATCACTCACTTTAATATCTGTAATATTTGTCACCTTCGTTATGTCTATCGCCTTCGTTCTTTCCCCTATAAAGTTACGTTATTCAAATTTGAGCGCCTAACCGCGCTCAAGGACGAAGATTCCTGTGCCGATCTGTCAACAATCAAGCTTTTCTTAAGTAAATTCAACCGGCTAAACACTTCAATATTAAATGCCTCTTCGCCTGTAGTTTAGTGATAAAATATAATTGTACTCACAAAACGAATCTTTTATACAGCGGCACGAAAAATTGTACATGCCTCATAATAATAAAGGGAAGATGCGCTACAGACGTAGCAAGTCATTCGTATTATCATTTTAACAAGTACAGAAATCTTTTTTCATTTCATAAAAATAGTCTGAGAAACTGAGTTATTCGCTTTATCAAAAAACAAAACCCTCAAGAAACAAACGAATATCAACATGACAAAACCAAACCTATCAAATGCATCACCAAAAGAACAAAATGATACATCTTCTCAATGGGACTTAGTCCTCGATATCCAAAAAGAAGTTAAGGAAACATTAAAGGCTGGTGTTGTTTCACTGAGAGAGTTTATATTCATAATTTTTATAAGCGTCTGTTTATACATTTTCCTCTCAATATTAGGCAGTGCGGATAAACCTCAGATGAATGTAGCAACTGCAATCGGGCTGATATGCGCATTAATTCTGTACGGTTCGATACCAATCTTTTTGGTGCTACGGATCATAGTAAAGAAGAAACTGAAAAAAGTAATGAAACAACTAGATGAAGCGGTTGCTAATCAAAATACAATAAGGAGAGAAAATGACTGAAGCTATAATATTAGGACGCATTCTAGGGATCCTTGGCGGTTGTGCAATAATAACATTATCCGTTTGGCTTGTTTATTCTACCATTAAATATCGAAAACTGTACCGTAAAGCGCTTACAGGACTAAACTTAGCAATTCAAAAATGGAATAAAGAAATTAATAAATAAAAAAAATCGTGAAAAACGTGGTATTAAAATACCATAATTCTTATTTTCATATTTCTAGACGTATTTAATGTGATTCCCAGTTATTGAAGGCCCATATTGAGGGTATGAGATTTTTCATAAGGGGACGTTTGAAACTATAGGCACGGCGTACACAAATACAAGAAACAATTCCAACGGCGCCCCCTCTTCCCCCCACTTCAAGCATTTCAGCCGGCGCACGTACCTGACAGGGTTTCACAAGCCCCCACAAACAAGCCCCTTGCGTTTTAAGAAGCCCCCCCTTGCCCTTAACGACAAAAAAACCACACCACTTCAACAATCCAACGGCGCCCCCTCTTCCCCCACTTTAAGCATTTCAGCCGGCGCACGCACCTGACAGGGCTTCACAAGCCCCCACAAACAAGCCCCTTGCGTTTTAAGAAGCCCCCCCTTGCCCTTAACGACAAAAAACCACACCACTTCAACAATCCAACGGCGCCCCCTCTTCCCCCCACGTTAAGCATTTCAGCCGGCGCACGCACCTGACAGGGCTTCACGAGCCCGCAACAAACAAGCCCCTTGCGTTTTAAGAAGCCCCCCCTTGCCCTTAACGACAAAAAACCACACCAATCAACAATCCAACGCCTCCCCCTCTTTCCCCCCAACTTCAAGCATTTCAGCCGGCGCACGTACCTGACAGGGCTTCACGAGCCCCCACAAACAAGCCTCTTGCGTTTTAAGAAGCCCCCCTTGCCCTTAACGACAAAAAAACCACACCAACTTCAACAATCCAACGGCTCAACAGCGCTCCTGATCTTTCAACACTCCCTAACAGAGCTTATTTGTTTAAAGCTGAAAAGGCTTTTACTTTTTTCCACTCTTTGTGCTTTTTTGTGTCCTTTTTTTACGAGAAAATTTTTACCTTCAAGGCAACCATTAACACACCCTAAGGAATTTGTAAGGGATATACCCTTGACAAGAATAAGACTTCTTGTTAAATCTCTCCTACTTTTTTGCAATTTTCACTTATCGTTGTGCTAATGAAGTGTGTTAATGCGTACCTTAAGAGTGCGCTTTTCTTTTTGTGATCACAGTGAAAAAGTGTATCGTGTGATGTTATAATGCAAGTACGATATCGCAATGCAATGCTCATAGAGTAAGCAGTCTATTGGGGTTGTGGTATTATATTTTAGTGTTGTATTATAGTATTATAGTGTTGTGTTACGTAAACTATTTAAACGGTGAATATGATGAAAATTAAAAATTCGCTTAAAGCACTAAAAGAGCGCCACCGTAACAATCGTTTGGTGCGTCGTAAGGGTCGTGTTTATATTCTTAATAAAACGAACCCACGTTTTAGAGCACGTCAGGGCTAATTCTTTTAGGGCTAATTTCTTTAAGGTCAATGTTTTTATGCCTACTTTGATTGTAGGCTTAAAAAATTTTTCTTGCGTTTTTTTGGTTATAAGTCCGTTGATTACAAGTCTAGTATTTGATAATATTTGGTGATTTATCTTTTGGGGGCTTGTTTTTATGGATTCTTTTATTTTTTTAAAAGCCTTTCGATTTTTTCAGCTGCGTTTTTTCTGTATTTTTCAGCGCGCGTTTTTTCTTTTTTTTGTTGGCGTTTTTTGTTTTGTTCCCTCGAGCTATGGGCAAAATCCTCCTTCTCTTCCTGAAGATCGGCCTTCTCCACAATCGCTTTTACCGTTAGATGATCTTATTCCCAATTCTCCTCCCCCTTCCTCAACGCCCTCCGATTCTGATTCCTCGGCGGTTATTCTTGAAGATCTTGACAAAGAGCAGCTTTCCCATGTTGACAGAGTTAAGCAACGCAAAGAAGCAGAAATTTCACGTTTACTCAAAGAATTGAAATATTGTGCTGATGTTGCTAAAGCGAAAAAGATCAGTCAACAACTTCAACATTTATGGTCCCAATCGGGGAGTGAGACGATTGATCTTTTAATGTCATGGGCTGAAAATGCACTCAACAGCGATGATTATGGACTTGCGCTTGATTATATTGACAATGCTCTTGCACTTTTACCTACTCATTCTGAAGCTTGGGTAAGGCGTGCTTGGATTCACATTCAACTGAACGATTTCAAGCTTGCCCTGCTTGATCTCAACCATGCTCTTGAACTTGAGCCGCGCAATTATAGTGCTTTTTTTGAACTTGGCGTTGTCATGGAAGCAACGGAGCGTCCAAAACTTGCTCTTAAAGCTTATGAAACAGCATTGGATTACTATCCACAAATGCGCAGAATTCAAAAGCGCGTGCAAGCTCTGTTAGACGAACAATCACCCCAAGCTCTTTAAAACCATTCAAGAACAAGACACTTTACGGCATCCTTTCAAACCTAGATAAGACGCAAGCCGGCTTCACATTCCACTCAATAAACTAAAAGCCCCCTGCTTATAACCACACCCCCCACACACAATTGACAGTGTCTTTTTTGAATTTGGACCTTTTTTGTATTGCAGGCAGCGTCCAAACATTTCCAATATACTTCCTTCAGAATTTCTCTCATAGCAAGCAAACGCTTCACGCTTGAGTCCTCTTCAGCCGTTTCTTCTTTTCACACCTTCCATCATGGATAAAAAAAATTTGTAAACACGATCCTCAAAAAATACTTTTTTAAAAAAGCTTACAACATCGCTTAGCGCCTCTGATAAACTATCATCATCTGTTTTTTATTTTTAAGCTTCAACCATAGCAGCACATACCGTATCGGCTCTCCTCCCCCCCCTCAAAGTTGATAAAACAGCCCTAAAATACTCCCCACGAGGCAAAAACTTCAAAGAAGCAATATCAATTGAACAAACATTCTTGAATAAGAAATATTCCCTTCAAAGCTCCTCCAAGTATTCCCGCGAAACATAAAAATCAAGCATTGTCCCAAAAGAGCCAGTCAAGCCATTGCCAATAAACCGTTCTACGTCACTCAAACACCCACCCCCACTCATATTTTTGCTTTTTTACTTTGAATAAGCCATCCATCATACAGCCATTTCGAGCAACCACCAACAATATCATCAATCTCTCCTGAAATACTTTATGAAAAAGAAGAGAGCGAGGTTATTTTATCTCTAGCAGAAACTCTGAAATTGTTTTATATTAAGGAGGGTGTTCTGCGCTTCTCGACAGGAAATAACGTATTCCTGAGACCTTAATGATCTCCAAGGGAGCTGTCCCTGATCAAGCCCGTGGGCTTTTTCATATGGCGCCCACCTATTTGTATAGGTTCCCGGGATCAGCTTTTTCCATCGGCTGTTGTGGATCACCCTTTATTTGTATAACTTTTTTGCATAAAAATTTTTCCAGCTAAAATTGAGAGCGTCCTTTTACATAAGACCAATGACGATACTCTCTTTTCAAGAAATAAAAATGACGAGGGGCTTTATTTTATAAAACAGACAGCACTGACAAAATAATCCCCTCTGTGAATCTGCTTCATCCCTTCGCACGCAAGCAACGCAAAAGCGGCTTGTTGCACCAAGATACCCCCTATAAAGAGTACACACTTTTTTCATGCTTTTTTCATGAGCACAGCTCTTGTCCTAACAGAGATTTACAAAACGCCAACAATGGATAAAATGCCAGCATCTTATTAAAACAATTGACGAGACAATGACACAAAATCCCCTCTGTGAATCTGCTTCACCCCTTCGCACGCAAGCAACGCAAAAGCGGCTTGTTGCACCAAGATACCCCCTATAAAGAGCACACACTTTTTTCATGCTTTTTTTCATGAGCACAGCTCTTGTCCTAACAGAGATTTACAAAACGCCAACAATGGATAAAATACCAGCATCTTATAAAACAATTGACGAGACAATGACACAAAATCCCCTCTGTGAATCTGCTTCATCTCTTCGCACACAGCAACGCAAAAGCGGTTTATCGCGTCGTGATGCTCTTTTAACAGAAGAGCGCGCACTCTTTTCGCAACGTGCTTGTTGCCACTTTATTGAATACCTTGAAAAGAAGGGAACCGATTTTTCACGCCTCATTTTAGCAGGCTATTGGCCCATTAAATCGGAAATTGACCCGCGTCCTTTACTGGATGCTGTAGCGTTACGCGGTGGACGTTTAGCCTTACCAGCAGTGCTTGATTCCACCACCATGATTTTCCGTGCATTTTCGCCCAGCACGATTTTAGAGCCCATGCGTTTTGGCACCTTTGGTCCCAGTGCCGACAATGAGGTTGTTGTCCCCAATAATATTATTGTTCCGCTTTCTGCGTTTGATCGTCACTGTCACCGTCTTGGCTATGGAGGAGGATACTATGACCGTGCGGTTGAAGCTCTTGAAAAACAAGGGCATCAAATGACATTATGGGGCATAGGGTTTTCATGTCAGGAGGTTTTCTCTATTCCCGCAGCAGAACATGATCTACAGGTACAAGGAATTTTTACAGAAAAAGGTTTCTTAAAATGTTAAAGTGTGATTAAAGCGCCTATGCGTTTTTTATTTTTAGGTGACATTGTTGGTAGCACAGGCTGTAAAGCTGTTTTTGAACACCTTCCTCAACTGATTGAGAAATGGCAGCTTGATTTTGTTGTGGTAAATGGTGAAAATGCCTCTGGTGGTTTTGGTCTTAAGCAAGAGACATATCAAGATCTTTTGATGACCGGTGTTGATGTTGTCACCACGGGCAATCATGCTTTTTCTCACAAAGAAGCATTGCAGTATGCCCATGAGAGTGATCGTTTTTTACGCCCTGCCAATTTTTCGAAAGAAACTCCCGGAAAAGGTGCTGGTGTTTTTACGGCAAAAAATGGCGCCCGTGTTCTTGTCGCCAATCTGTTGGGCAACGTTTTTATGCCGTGCAAAGTAGAAGATCCATTTGAAACAGCGGAAAATATTCTTCTTGCCTGTTCGTTGATGGAGCAAGCGGATACGATTATTTTTGACTTTCACGCAGAAACGACAAGCGAGAAGCAATGTTTAGGCCATTTTCTGGATGGTCGTGTGAGTGTTATCGTTGGCACACATACGCACATTCCCACGGCTGACGCGCAGATCTTAGAAGGTGGGAGCGCCTATTTAACAGATGCAGGCATGTGTGGAGATTATAACTCCTCTCTTGGAATGGATAAAGAAGAACCCTTACACCGTTTTCTTTATAAGACGAAGCAAGACCGTTTTGAACCGGCGTGTGGTCCCGCCACCCTTTGTGGTTTAGCGGTTGAGATTTCAGATCGCACCGGTTTAGCAGAAAAGGTCTCAGCGGTACGGATTGGTCCTCATTTAAAGCCTGAAGTTCCGGATTTTTGGTAGCTTCTTTTAAAGCCGCCCCTTTGATGATCGCTCTCCACTGTGCGCCCTTTGGATGATTGCTCTCCAAGATTTCCTTTTGAGAACTCTATTTGGCAAGATGATTTTTCAAGCCCTTCCCAAATCCTAAAAACACCCCGCCCTCCAATTTGCCTAATACAGCAACTTTTCTAGCACAAATAAGTCACTCTTTTTAAAAGGATAAAAGATAAAGGATAAAAATTTTCGTGATTTTTAAAATGATGAGAAGGAGGTTTTATTTGGACATTTCTGGGGGGGGGGGGGGGAGGAGAAATGTTAACCCCCTTCTCTAGAAAAAGCTTTATATAATAATTTATTATTTAGCAAGAGCCTCTTTAATTTTTTTTTGATTCTAACGAAAATTTAATCTTAAAATTGCTTTCTGCTTTTTAGGTTTGAGCTCTCTAAAACTTTTCAAAAGGATATGCTCTTCTTTACTTCCGATTCTTTCATCACAGTAATACAAAGCATTTTCTTTTGTTGAGAGATCGGAGTAGAAAAAAGGCAATAGGAACATTGAGAATATCGGCAATTTCTTGTAAACGCCCCGCCCCCTATACGATTAGAGCCTTTTTCATATTTTTGGATTTGTTGAAAAGTCACACCTAACTGACTGCCTAATTTCTTTTGCGACATTCCCAGCATTGTTCTTTTAAAGCGAATTTTTCTGCCTATCGCAATGTCGTTAAAGTGTGGATTTTTAGCTTTCACTTCAAGCTCCCCTACCGGTTGCGAGCGCCTCTTATGCGTATTCCGGGAGTCAAAAACACTGAGTTCAGTCAGCTTTTTTGCTTTTAGTGCTAGAGCGCACTTGGACATAACAAAAGCTCCCGGAATCTCGCGATACTTATAAAGCAGGCTAATGTTTCATCTTGGATTTTCAGGCTTTGGGTTCCACCATTCAACCACACTGTACGACGAGAACCCTGGTGCTTGTTCATAAAATAATTTCTGGAGACCAGCAATAAAATTTAAAACAGTGTTTTTATCTCATGAGACAATCAAACACAAAATTGCCTTCTGCTTTTTAGGTTTAAGCTCTCTAAAACTTTTCAAAAGGATATGCTCTTCTTTACTTGAAATCCTTTCATCACAGCAATACAAAGCGTTTTCTTTTGTTGAGAGATCGGAGTAGAAAAAAGAAATGGGAACATTGAGAATATCGGCAATTTCTTGTAAACGCCCAGCTCCTATACGATTAGAGCCTTTTTCATATTTTTGGATTTGTTGAAAAGTCACACCTAACTGACTGCCTAATTGCTTTTGCGACATTCCGATCATTGTTCTTTTAAAGCGAATTTTTCTGCCTATCGAAATGTCGTTAAAGTGTGGATTTTTAGCTTTCACTTCAAGCTCCCCTGCCGGTTGCGAGCGCCCTCGCATTGGTATTCCGGGAGTCTGAAAGTACTGAGTTCAGTCAGCTTTTTTTGCTTTTAGTGCTCATCGCACCTGGACATGGCAAAAACTCCCGGAATCCCGGGAAACCCACAAGAGTAGGCTAATCTTATGTACTGAACTTTAGGGCTTTCAGACCCTACTGATCGTTGCGTAGACGACCAAAGTTACAGTGTTATTTATAAAGTAATTTCATGAAATTAGCAATAAAATTTAAAACAGTGTTTTTATCTCATGAGACAATCAAACACAAAAATGCCTTCTGTTTCTTAGGTTTGAGCTCTCTAAAACTTTTCAAAAGGACTTGCTCTTCTTTACTTCCGATCCTTTCATCACAAGGATACAAAGCATTTTCCTTTGTTGAGAGATCAGCGTAAAAAAAAGAAATGGGAACATTGAGAATATCAGCAATTTCCTGTAAAAGCCCAGCTCCTATACGATTAGAGCCTTTTTCATATTTTGGGATTTGTTGAAAAGTCACACCTAACTGACTGCCTAATTGCTTTTGCGACATTCCGATCATTGTTCTTTTAAAGCGAATTTTTCTGCCTATCGAAATGTCGTTAAAGTGTGGATTTTTAGCTTTCACTTCAAGCTCCCCTGCCGGTTGCGAGCGCCCTCGCATTGGTATTCCGGGAGTCTGAAAGTACTGAGTTCAGTCAGCTTTTTTTGCTTTTAGTGCTCATCGCACCTGGACATGGCAAAAACTCCCGGAATCCCGGGAAACCCACAAGAGTAGGCTAATCTTATGTACTGAACTTTAGGGCTTTCAGACCCTACTGATCGTTGCGTAGACGACCAAAGTTACAGTGTTATTTATAAAGTAATTTCATGAAATTAGCAATAAAATTTAAAACAGTGTTTTTATCTCATGAGACAATCAAACACAAAAATGCCTTCTGTTTCTTAGGTTTGAGCTCTCTAAAACTTTTCAAAAGGACTTGCTCTTCTTTACTTCCGATCCTTTCATCACAAGGATACAAAGCATTTTCCTTTGTTGAGAGATCAGCGTAAAAAAAAGAAATGGGAACATTGAGAATATCAGCAATTTCCTGTAAAAGCCCAGCTCCTATACGATTAGAGCCTTTTTCATATTTTGGGATTTGTTGAAAAGTCACACCTAACTGACTGCCTAATTGCTTTTGCGACATTCCGATCATTGTTCTTTTAAAGCGAATTTTTCTACCTATCGAAATGTCGTTAAAGTGTGGATTTTTAGCTTTCACTTCAAGCTCCCCTGCCGGTTGCGAGCGCCCTCGCATTGGTATTCCGGGAGTTGAAAGAGCTGAAACTTGACTCAGCCTTTTGCTTTTAGTGCTAGAGAGCACCTGGACATAACAAAAGCTCCCGGAAATCCGGGATATCCATAAAGCTGGATAAATACGTGTCTCAAGTTTAGGGTCTTTCATTCCCTGTTGATCGCTGCGTAGACGACCAAAACATTCTCTTACCAATAAAGTAATTTCATGAAATTAGCAATAAAATTTAAAAACAGTCTTTATTTGTTTGTTTTATGAGCCCCACCCGCCTCTCAAACTTTTATGCCCGCTCGTAAAAGCTCCAAAACCATGAGATAAACCCCACGTTTATTGAGAGGATTAACAACCCTTGATTCTTGAGATTAATCCCCCCCGAAGAGAGAGATTAAAGAATACCCTCAAAGGAAATTACACTGTGATGCGTTGGATTTTTGCGCCACAACGGACTAATTTTTCCTCCAACCTCTCAAATCCACGATCAAGATGATAGACACGATTGACGATTGTTTCCCCCTTTGCCGCCAACGCTGCAATCACAAGAGAAACAGAAGCACGCAAATCCGTCGCCATAACGGGAGCCCCTTGCAAATTCTCTGTTCCATAGACGGTTGCCGTCTGCCCATCAAGCTTTATCTGTGCTCCTAAGCGATTGAGTTCTTGAACATGCATAAAACGATTTTCGAAAACCGTCTCTGTAATATGCGCGGTTCCTTCAGCCCGTGTCATGAGCGCCATGAATTGGGCTTGGAGATCGGTTGGAAAAGCAGGATAAGGTCCTGTTTTAATATCAACGGGCATAATTTTGGTGTTCTTTGGATTTCGCTTAACATGAATTCCTTGAGGTTCTATTTGAATCTCGAGTCCTGTTTTTTGGAGCACCTTAAGCACTTTTGTGAGATGATTAGGATTTGCATTTTTAAGAAAGACATCTCCTCCTGTCATAGCAACAGCCATTGCATATGTCCCCGCTTCTATTCGATCAGCAATAACGCGTATTTTTGTCCCTTTAAGTTTTTTCACCCCTTCAATTGTAAGCGTTGTTGTTCCTTCACCGGTTATTTGAGCCCCCATAGCATTCAGGGTTCGAATAAGGTTTGTCACTTCTGGCTCACAAGCCGCATTCTCAAGAACGGTTGTTCCCTTTGCCGTTGTCGCCGCCATCAGCAGCACATGGGTTCCCCCAACAGTGACTTTAGGGAAACGATAGTGATCACCTTTTAAGCCCCTTGGCGCTTTTGCATGAACATATCCATTTTCGATCGAAATCTGTGCGCCTAAAGTTTTGAGTCCTTCAAGGATAAAATCGACAGGTCTTGTTCCAATAGCACATCCTCCAGGAAGCGAAACATAAGCCTCTGCGCATCGTGCAAGCAGAGGTCCGATAACCCAAAAGCTTGCACGCATTTTTTTCACCAGTTCGTATGGCGCCCGTGTTGTGGCTATTTTTTGCGCCGTAAAATGAATTGTTCTTGAATTCACACATTCATCGTTAAACTCTTGTCCATCAACGGCATATCCCACACCATGATTATTGAGAATACGAATAAGCAATTCGACATCGGCCAGATGAGGAATATTTTCTAAAGTAAGCGTTTCTTCTGTCAAAAGCGCCGCAATCATAAGAGGCAAGGCAGCATTTTTTGCTCCTGATATAGGAATTGTTCCTTTAAGTTTTTCTCCCCCAACAATTTGAATAGAATCCATAGTGTTTTCCCTCTTTTCCTTTGTGCCTGCCCTTCCAAAGGATTGTCCCCCTTCGGGAAGTTATGCTTTATTAATCGTTTTAGAACGCATTCTAAATATGAGAACAAATTATTGAGAAGTTTGGTTGCAAAGCTTCACTAAAAAACATTTTTTTGCATTTTAGAGCTTTTTGCATTTTAGAGCTCTGTTTGTGCTCTTTTTCGGCATTGTTCTTTTCGACGTTTCAGGTTTTGACGCAATTGTTGCGCCAATCTTTCTTGACGTCGTTTTGCTTTTTCATCTTGATGATTCATTTCATTTTGTTTTTGTTTTTGATACATTTGTGTCATTGCGCAACCTTTTAAACAGTGTTGAGCTTCTATCCAAGCAACTCATAACCTTAAATATTTAAGCATATAAGAAACATATGTCATGACATAAGATACGTTTTCTTGCAAGAATATACAAATGTTCTCTTGCCTATTTTCTGACAATATGGCACAAGACAGCGCAAAGATTGAAAAGGGCTGCGGTAGCTCAGTGGTAGAGCACTCCCTTGGTAAGGGAGAGGTCGAGAGTTCAATCCTCTCTCGCAGCACCATTTTATTCTTCTTTTGCCTCTCTCTTCTTTCCCCTATAAGCCTTCTCTATAAGCCTCAATTTTTTCCCCCAGCCTCCATTGGCTTCATCAAATCCTCCATCCTTTAAACCATGCGCTTCAATGGCGTCAAAATCAATGGCTTCAATGACACGCTTAATCTCCAAAATGCTTTATGAGCGGCTTTTGAAATTGACACACCCCAAAGAATAGCCCCCCTCCCATTGGCTTCCCCCTTTTTCCTTCCTGTAAGACACCCCCCTTATCCTTCTCTTTGCCAAACCTCACTGTTGCATCTTCTTAACACTTGAGACGGTATAGGCTTTTTTATTTCTTGAATATTTTTCCCCACAAGCTCACCCCACTTATAATATGCAGACAAACGATTTTACTTGTTTCAATATAAGAGCGTTTGAATAAGAAGGTTTGAAATAAGAACATCTCACACTATTTCGGGCTCTCATTGAAATTCAAATTAAATCTCAATAATGAATTATTATAAACTCATTGTTTGAACATATCCCATTGATACCTTTATCCGCCCCAAAACGAATAATCTTATCTTTCTAGCCTCTCTATCCACCTCAAGCAACACAAGTATTCCCTCTAAAAATTAGAATAAGCTTCATCGATCCTATTCGTCATTTACAACAAATCTAACAGAGCCATTTCCAGAACCTCCTCTCAACTCAATTCCTTCCCCATTCTCCCCACCCCTTACCAAAAGAAAAAAACCAAACAGTGATAAAGCCCCCCCTCAATAAAGCTTTCAATAAGTCACCCCACGCTCCCATATGGCAAACATCTCATATGACAGACATCCCCATATACTAGGCATCACATATACCAGAAAATTGATAGCCCGCCGTTTCAAAGAAGATCCCTCATTACCAATTTTATACACTATGATTTTCCACGTGCTCTAAGCCATCCCTCTTTCAAGACGCTCTTTTTTATACGAATACTTTAATTTATACGGATAGCGTTATTCCTCTTGCAGAAGAACCCTAAGAGCGAAGAATTCTCTTCCCCTCTATTCTATTGAAATCAAACACCCCTCTTCGCTTACAGTTCACAAGGCTTACAGTTCACAAGCAGAAAGATCCGTATGGCATAAAACTTTTCAAGAAAAGCCTACCTTTTATGAAAAGTCCCCCCCACAGTGAATGAGATTATGAATCATCCCAAGAGCTAAAGCCCATGTCGCAATCTTGAGAACGAGCTCAAGATGATACCAACTTACTTTTTCATAAAGTAAAGATGAGGTGTGTAATATTTATAATCTACGAGGTTTTATCGTTACCTCTCACGATACCATTTACAAGCCCCAGCATGAAGTTCACGAACGCCGGTATGAAATGGGCATGAAATGAGTATAAAAAGAGCTTGGAGCAAGATGTCTCTTTAAAACAAGCGCATGACTATGCACAACAAGTATATTTCGTTTAGAGCATTTTGGATATTCCCCACTCCCGCCCTAGAACAAACATTTTGGTGACAGGACCTCCCTTATATTTTCTACTGTCCTTGTCTCCTCTGTCCTTGTCTTCTTCAGCGAATAAAACCCCGCATGTGCGGGGTTTTATCCTGTACTACACCCTTATTTAGATACAGTATGATCACTATCGCTGTTTTCATTAAATACATTTTTTACATATATTTTCAACACAAAAATAACACATATTGATTTATTCAACAAAAATCATTAAACGTTAAAATGATGAAATTATTATTCAAAACGTACGTCATAATATTTATAACGTTTTTTTCTGTATCCCTATTATTGGGTTGTACTCAAGTAAGCGATCTCGCTGAATACGATAGGCTTTACCAAAAATATGTCCATGAAAATTACACTCCTTTAGCATATTCTCAGAAATTAGAAAAAGCAAAAAAAGAGGTAGAATATTTAAAAGCGTATATGGAATGGACTGTAGACATACCCCATGACAAAAGTCAATTTTGGAGGCATTTAATAACATTGCCCAGTAATCCTCCAGAATTCAATATTTTTAAACATTATCACATATTGCTTGTTTTTTGTGGACGTTTTTTTGATTTATGGCAAGGTGATAAAACGATGCCCACACTTACCTTTAACGACTTACCAACAAGACTTAGGGCTTTTAAAGCTAACGGGATGAAATACAGGAAAAATTGGGATTATATAGAAAATATTTTCCTCAACGCAAAGTTTGAAACAAACTTTGATGATCCAATGTTTGCGTACGCAGAAAAATTTTTGGATTCCCCTAATGGCATTAGTCGAAAAGAACAAACTCTCCAGACAGAGCTGCTCATAATAGGCAATGAACTCACTCGTTTTAGAAACACAGCAACAATGTGCGTTATGGCTAGAGAGGTATACCTTGCCATGATGCCCAAAGAAAATGTAAAACCGCCCGTAAGATATAGCACTTTTGAAAAATGGAAGCAGTATTTAAAAAATCTTTAAA
Source organism: Bartonella sp. CL434QHHD (assembly GCF_042195145.1). Taxonomy (NCBI): domain Bacteria; kingdom Pseudomonadati; phylum Pseudomonadota; class Alphaproteobacteria; order Hyphomicrobiales; family Bartonellaceae; genus Bartonella; species Bartonella sp. CL434QHHD. Next base: position 75,961 of record NZ_JBHINT010000036.1, read on the forward strand.
CGGATAATAAAACTGCCTTTCAAAATACTTCTAAAGAACCATTAAGCCCTCTCACAATGACTATAATCAATCACAAAAAGGGTATAAAAAAAATGTTAATTAAACAGTCTTTATTGAGAAACGTCTTAATTATCGCCCTTTTAACAACGCATCTTTTTTATTCTTCAAAGGGATATACTCATTCGAATGAACTATTCTCTTCAAAAGAGATTACAGAAAGAGAGAGATTGTTCCGCATTTTCCTCGTTAATGGAAGTAGTTGGTGGTCAGAAAAATTCTACCAAATTCTCTGGATAGAAAAAACATTTTTTTTGGAAAACAAGTGGCGGTTATCGCAACCTCTCTATGAAAAACATGTCAATATAATAAAAAAATGGCAGAATATAATCAAAAAACGACATCATGTATTTAATACTCTGTGTAGCCTTATAGAATTAGAAATAGATGCAATGCGACATGTGAATGAAGCAAAACACTCTAATGAGCATACCCGTCTCTCAAACAGTATGAAACACATAGAGACATATCAAGAGCGTATAGCTAAAAACAAGAAAGAACTTGAGAAACTTGATCATGAAATTGAGATCTTATACAGAGTTATCATAGAGTATACAAAATTACCATAAACTTTGATCTATTCATTCCATAACTTTATGAAAAGTGCTTCTCAAAGGGTATTCTGCATTTTCAAGCATTTTGAACTATCTATCGCCATCTTTAGATACAAAGTGCCAAAGTACATACAATTTGTTTTATTTTACCAACATAAAAATAACATATATTGATTTATTCAATAGAAATTACTTATCAAAGCTCGTTAGAAACAAAAGACAATAAATACCCTATGTTTAAACACTTTATTTTATTTGCTATAGCAATAAGCGCTTTTTTTATTCACGCATCATACAACCCGTGGATGTAGAAAAGACGAATTTTTTGTTGGGAATACTTCTCCGATCAATTGTATTTCCAAAGAATATATAAAACAAAAAATAGAAAAGAAGATATTGGAAAAAGAACGCGAAAGATAATGGTTAGAGCTTGAAAAATTTGCTGTTATTGCTTGTCCAAGTAGAGAGTTTCCTGTTTACCCTGTTTTTTCTATTATCGATTGTATTTCAGAGGAAGAACTCAAACAAAATCGTTTTAATAAAGATAAAATCAATATAATGTACTTATTCATGCAATGGTTTATCGTAGGATTCATCATAACAACGATAACGTCCGTTCCCATTAGTTTACTTTGGCGTTTTAGATTTAAGGTTCCTGCCTGTTTATTTACAATAATGACAACCTTGGCTATTATTGCCGTCCCTTTATATTTGATTTATCGTTTCTCTTTTAATCTATTTTTTTAAAAAATACTTCTAAAACATTAAAAAAACCTGCTTTTTCAAGCGTTTTGAACTGTATCTCCCCTCATTTAGATACAATAGCCCCAAGTACAGCCCCACCATTCAATACAATTTTCACCATATTTCTAACATAAAAATAACACATGTCGATACATTCAAAGGGGATCAATTAAACGATCTTATAAAATAAGAGCAATACACAAAGTGGCTGTATTTAATGATAATAAATGAAGACGATTATTATGGAATTCTTGGTGTAAGCTACGCATGCAACGATAAACAGATAAAATCTGCTTTTCGTAAATTAGCTCTGCAATACCACCCTGATCATAATTCTAGTACCGAAGCAGAACAAAAATTCAGAAAAATTTGTGAAGCCTATGAAGTTCTTAAAGATCCTCAAAAGAGAGCTGCTTACAATCAGTTCTATCATAAAACTTTTAAAGATAATGACAAGGCTTCTGAAATTAGTAGAAACCAAGAGAACAGACGACAAGATAATACCGAGCATGTAATTGGTAGTATCATGAATGTAATTTTCATTATTTGTGGAATAATACCTATAATGTGTTATATAATTTCGTTTTTTACGTGGAATATACCACTAGGAATAATAAGTATAGGGTTATTAATTTTCATCAGTATAAAAGGATATTTGGTAAATATTGGTGCATTTATCTTCGGGATCATACTAATATCATTTATCAAAGTTATATGGAGAAGTATCTATTGATCAGTGCTTTTGAAGAGCTTTAAGATCAGCCCCACAGTGAATTCACAAGGTGTGGTAATTTTTGATTTTCTATAACAAGGTAGTGTAGAAAAACATAAAGATTATAATGTCTCTATCCGTTCTTTTCTTATTCTCCCCTTTCCTCCACCCCTCTATTTTCTTCCACAACCTGCCCCCAACCTTTCCCCAACAAGCCCACTTGACTCCACACAGACTTTTTCTCATGCCCCTACATCCTTTTCCCATATCGGCTAAAAAAAACGCCCCTCAAACGACTCTTTCTTAATGAACAAAAGTACCACAAGAACCATTTCCTCTCCAATGAAAAAGCACTTGTCCGGCAACTTCGCCATCATGGAGGGACTTTCATCGCGCCCCCAAACACGGCACAACACAAAAGCTCCCAAAATCCCCCCGTTTTGTCCCAATACGTCTAAACAAGCTTTAACGACCTCCCCGCCAAACACCTCCTTCCATTTTCCAGCATGCTTTACGTAT
>NZ_JBHINT010000005.1:0-117916 GCF_042195145.1 Bartonella sp. CL434QHHD
ATCCTTCCCCTCAACGGAAACTGCCAAACCCTCATAAAGGCAGTATCCAATCCATAAGAGGATGCACTCTAGCCCTCAAAAGAGTGCATCCTTCCCCTCAACGGAAACTGCCGAACCCTCATGAAGCAGTATCCAATCCATAAGAGGATGCACTCCGCCTTCAAAAGAGTGCATCCTTCCCCTCAACGGAAACTGCCAAACCCTCATAAAGGCAGTATCCAATCCATAAGAGGATGCACTCCGCCTTCAAAAGAGGGCATCCTTCCCCTCAACGGAAACTGCCAAACCCTCATAAAGGCAGTATCCAATCCATAAGAGGATGCACTCCGCCTTCAAAAGAGTGCATCCTTCCCTTCAAGGGTTTTACTCAATTTTCATCGCATCTCATTTTTATGAACCCTCATTTTTATGAATCCTTGGTCAAAGGCACAAAAGGAAGTTTTCTAGCGACTGCCGTATCACCCATCTTATGGGATTCCACTTGCCTACAGAGCTTTCAAACCTTTTTACGCCTTCATAAAATCGAATCTAAAAGAATTCATTAAGGCAATTAAGGGTAAATTTTGTCAAAATATAGACAAAGTTTATTCTTTTTTGTGATTGTTGTATTTTTACTATAGTTATTTAAATCGAATTTATATATGATACGTATCGATATTTATTTATCGAAATAAATATAGGAGAAAAACTATGAATATCAGATATTTTTTCATAGCGGGGGCTATCACAAGTGGTTTAGCTCTCGCGATTCAAAAATCTGATCGTATAGTCAATAAACAGCCCTCTCCTATTGTTGCACCTTATACTATTGAGAAAACAAATTTACAGTTTGTTAAACAAGTAAGGGACACATCGGATACATTGAATATACTGAGAGTCAGTAATAGAAGCGCATCAGAACAAGCATCAATAAACGATATATACGAGAAAGGAAAAAGTTTATTGAATGCAATAGCTAGTTTTTTAGGATCAATTATTATATATTTCATACAACTTGTTTCTACTAGAGTATAAGATACAAAAAGTTCTTAAAGTAAAGTTATATACATTTTGTATATATTGTAAAACTTAAATAAAAAGGCCCTTTTTAAATGGGGCCTTTTTTAGTTTAATTTTTCCTTTGTTTTAGTTTAATTTTTATTGTGTTTTTATTTTTATTGGCCAAATATCACAGCCTTCAAAAATGCCATTTTTTGCCTTCCTCTCCCCTCAAATGACAAAGGCTCTAACCCTTAAAGGCTCTAACCCTTAAAGCTCCCCCCATAGCGCTTTAGTCAATGGATCTTTCCCTCATACCGCTTGAATAAGGCACTTGAATAAGCGATAATTTATGAGCATTTTCTAACAAAACAACAGAACAGTCTTAAAGAAGAGAGTAGAATTTATAATTGATTTTTCCCCCTATTCTTGAGGATCAAGCTATTTCCAGTCTATTTTTTAAAATCTTGGCTATTATTCTTGATTTTTCGAGCCCTTTATTTGGCTCTGGTAAGAAAGGTGTGAAAGCGTCTCAATCATGGCGCTTTCACATCTTTTAAATAAGAGTGCTTTCCTTCAACAGGAGAGTACAACACTAATCAATTTTTATATCCATAAATGCAGGTTCACCATCTTTAATATAAGTAATATCAGGAGCATGTTTTACCCCCTCTGCTTCAAACACGAACTGTTCATCACTCACATCAAATCCTTGTTCCCTTAATTCTTGTTTTTTCTCCTCGACTAATTTTTTATGAAAAGCACGTTTTTGATTACACGTATTAGGGGATCTCACTCTGAAAAGCTGATAGTCCATGGCTATAGACAACTTCTCAGCAACCCGTTCCAGTAGATCGTAACTGAACTTTCCTTCCCTTTTCACTTCTTGAGCGATCACCATCGCGCGTTCCAAATGGACTTTTTCAATGGTTTCATCAAAGCCAAGCTTCTCCCCTGCCGTAAAACTTTCGTCATAAGAAGCTAAAGTCTCAACATCGCCAAGTAAGGCAAGAGCAGCAAGATGCAGCAAAGCATAAGGTGCGAGCTCTATGTCATCATCCGTTGCCCAAGATAAAGAGTCTTTTTCCCAAGGGGGAATACCATATTGAGAGCGAAACATTTCATGCAAAGAATCATCTTCCATTGTCCATTTTAAAGTTTTATCGAGTGCTTTCTTTAAAAGCTGGACGCTCACTTTTTCTTCAAAAATTTCCAATCCATTGGGTACAAAATTCATAAATACCGTTGGCACAACCCCAGAATTATGAGGATTAATCGTCTGACAAGCCGCCGCAAAAATACCGCTCATAATTAAAAGTCCGCGATCAAAAGGCGAAAACTCTTCCACTCGTTGCTCGTTATAAAGAAACTGCACTTCGCGATCTGGTAAAAAGAGGGTTGCCAAGTAATCTCCCTTTCCCTCGATTTCCACCGACCATCCCAAGCTTTTTAAAAGCCCTGTTGCACTTTCTATCGTGAGAATTTCATCATCATCATCATAATCGGCAGAGAACTCTTTTTCCTTTAGTTGCAAACGCCTCTCCTGCACCACAGCTTCATCTTTCCAAAACTGCTGCGTTGCAAGATCATTTTCTTTAAGCACTCTTTCCAGCTCGCCTTTCACTTGGAAATTCATTTTCATCCGTTTAAAGACAGAGATATAAAGAGCTAAAATAAGCATGATAATGATCATGCAAATAACAATCATCACCCAGAATCCGGGATCTAATAGAAATACGGCTATAGGATCACTGTTCATTTTTCCCCTCTCAGTCTTTAAAAAAGCCCGTGCGACAGAGAGCTTATGTGCTCTCCTACAGAGATTGCTTCTTCTAGTTTCTGAATATTTTTTCGCAACTCACCCGTCACTTTGGTGCGAAGCCGTAACATAACCGGAATAAAAATAATAACACAGACCGTTATGATGTCCGTTGTTTTAAAGAGAACGGCATGCACAACATATTGCCACCCTGTCAGCTGCCAATTCAATACACCTGGTATTTCTAGCACCATTTTCCACATGATAATGAGAACAGCAATAGCAAAGATAATTTTATAATCCTTTGCTGAGAGCAACACGTGCTGGAGCGAAAAAGAATGCACTCCTTTATGCGTTTCTTGCTCTGATGCCCAATTTTGCTCCTTCATGTATTCCCCTCTCTCTTTGAAAAGACCCGTGCGACAGAGAGCTTATTTGCTATCACACAGAGATTGCCTCTTCTCGTTTCTGGATTTTTTTCCAATTTACGCATTATGATGATGCAAAACCCAAATACCACCGGAATAAAGAAAAGTACACAGACCATTATGGTTTGCGTCATAATAAAAATTATAATATTCCTGCTACCTTGCCACCCTCTTACCTTCCTCACATTGCAAACAATAAAGATTTTCAAACCACGCCAATCTGTAAACAATAGTCACAATTCAGCTTTTTCTTCCCAAAAATTCTCTTATTTTCAAGAAAATCACCCTGCAACCCCACTTCAATAGGATTCATTTCAAAGCTTGAATGAACAAGGCTCATAAAAATACGAAAACAACCCATATACCGCGCGCCCCTACAAGCAAAACCGTTCCTTCCTCACGCCTCAAACGATAAAGTAAGTCCCAAGCACTCACTCTAGGCTCTAAACCCCAAGGGCTCTTATTCCCTTAAATCAATACTAATCCATAATCGGCTTTTCTTTCACTCAATGCCACCCTCAACACTGCTCCTTAGAGCAATGTTTACGGACACCTCATGAAAGAGCACCAAAAAATATCAGAGGCAAAATGGTATAGAGAGCAATCCCTATAAAGGCTGAATCTCTCATAATTTCTTCATTATTTTTCCCTCTCATGACTTCTCAAACGCTGTATCCTGTTCTTGCAAGACGTTTTTCAGTTCTTTTCTTAAACAGCGATACGTTCTCACCTGCTTAAAGACACCATAATAAAGTTGTAAAATCATCATAGGAATACAAGCAACCACCAATGTCACGCACATAAGCACGAGACCGAATATTGTAACAAGAATATCACTCCATTTTTCTCTATCGCCTTTTTTATACCAATCCTTTTGATCGGTTATTTTACCCCGTTGCTGATCTATTCCTTTCAATTTCCGAATATTTTTTACCAACAAAAACCACAATATGATGTAGAGTATCAACATAACTGGGAATAAGACCAAAACACACACTATAATAACTTTCCAAAACGCATACAGAGAGAGAAAAAGAGGTGTATCCCACCACCCTGTCCGTTCCCCATTGCTACCCAAGGATAGGAGAAAGAAAATCTTGTTCCACAGCTCAAGAGAAAAAATGCTGTACTCTTTGCTATCCAAGGATGAGAGAGAGAGAATCCTGTTCCATAGCTCAAGAAAGAAAATCCTGTTCCATAGCTCAATAATGAGAGAGAGAAAACAAATGACAACATGCTCTCGCACAGAAAAAATACTTTTTTCGAAAAAATGGCGCAGTCCATTATAAAATGCTGAATTTTTCCCCTTCATTGCTCTTCCTTTTTTTATGAAAAACGCATTTCTTTATCTCATGCCCGCTCTTTTAAGAACCACGAAAAGTGCGATGCATGGCGCTTCCCTTGTTTTCAACAAAAACCCCCAACTTTCTAAAAGCGCGGTTGCTCTTCCCAATGATTAAGAGCATCCTCCTCATTACAAACGAAAATAGGCTATCCTCTTTGCCAGATGATTTTCCAACCATCCCCTCTTCTTGTGTCACGAGAGCTTCTAAACATTGCCTCTTACCCCTCACGATAGCTACAAAAGCGCCTTGTCACTCTCTTTATCTTACGCGTTTTAATGCCCGTCTCACTTTACGATACGTTCTCACCTGCTTGAAAACAAAATAGTAAAATTCTAAAATGAGCATGACAACACCCGCAGGAAAAAAGACGTTTAGCAGAAATATCAACCAAAAGTATACGATAAAAAAACAGCTTATTTTTTCTCTATTGTTTTTTACCGGATTATTTTGTTGATCGATTGTGTGACCCCGTTGCTGGATAGCCTCTTCTAACTGCTGAATCTTTTTTTTCAACAAATACGTTAAGATGAGATAAAGCACCAATAAAACAGGCATCAAGGCAACAACAACCACCATGATGACTTCACGCAGCACAAAAAGCGCCAAAAGAGTGCTATCCTGCGATACACTCAACGGCCACTTGGCTTCTAATGGGATCAAAAGAGCTTTATAACCTATCCCAATAAGGATAGAAATAAGACAAATAATCATATGATCTTTATAAGAACGAAATGATTTTCCCAAAAAAAGAGAGCACCGTTTGTTATAAAATGTGGAATTTTCCCCCTTCATTTGCTCTTCCCTTTTATGCAACTGTTTGTCCCTAACTTTATAAGGACACGCATAATCTCTCAAAGCACCATTGCATCCATTATCGTCAAACAGAACACCCCAGAAAACACTCGTATTGCATATTCATGTTGCCAATAGTTTTGCCAATTCACGTGCTTGTTTTAAAGAAATCTCTCAACACTTCCAAACCAACGCGCGTACACCCCATTTCATGAACAGCCCCCATGAAGGGGATAACAATAGCGCTCCCATGAATATATCCCCTTACTATAAACTCTATCACCACCATTGTTTCAATAAAAAATGTAATCCGGCACCATTCATATACGCCCCCTGCGGCCTCTACAATAGCCTTACCCTCCCTTGCAACAAGCTACGCCATAACTCGTTCCTCAACACGGACAACCCCATTAGCGTAAGGCTCCTACGACAACCCCACCCCCTGCCCAAAAAACAGCCCTATCTAGCTTCTACGATAGCCTTTATCCCTTGAAAAGACAGAAGCATTTTTATTCTTTTCTCAATTGTTTTCGGACCCCCCACTTAAGACATGAAAAAAGGAACTTCCATTGATTTGCAAATGATCGCGCAATAAGAGCATTTGAAATGAGAAAATCTTACAACTTTCTTATTCCAATTAAAAAGGATCAATGATCATTCAAAATATGACGATATATTCCATTCTTCATTGGGGATCTTGCAAGCCAATAGCTTAGAATATATTCATAAAAGCGCTTCTAAGACAGAGAGACAGCCGCAATTCTTGAGATCAAGCATTTTAATATTAATGAAAGCACTAACATTCCCTTGCAAATTTGAGGTGTTGTTTTGTCAACAATCTTGTTAGCATGGATTGATTCTATAACTATGCGATATCAACACAATTGCTCTTTATAAACAGCATTGATACGCGCCATTTTACTCACACTTCTTTATAAGCCTTGCGTTATAGGCTTGTGGGGAAAAGATAAAGGAGAATCCTGTTGAATATAGCAATTATTTTGGGGTCTGTGCGTCAACCTTCCTTAACAAGAACTTTAGCCAATTATTTAGCGGATTGCCTCATAAAGCGGGGTGCATCACTTCAGTGGGTTGATTTGCGTGAACAGCCCTTGCCGATGACAGATCCCGATTATCATCAGCAGGTAGAGGCTAATCCAAGTGCTGCGGTCCGTGAGTTTGTAAAAACCATTGCAGCGGCTGATGGCGTTATTCTAGCAAGCCCCGTTTATCAAGGGTCTTATTCGGGTGTTTTAAAAAATGCTCTTGATAATTTGAGCTATAATGCCTTTTTAAATAAACCTGTTGGGCTTATCTCTCATGGGAGTACGGCCAAAAAATGCGCACAACCGTGTGAGCATTTAGTTCCGGTGGTACACACGCTTTATGGTTATACACTCCAATGTCAAATCGCCTCTTCCAACGAAGATTTTTCCTCAGATGATGAAGGTCGTACTTGGAAAGTTACAAGTGAAGAGGTACAAACACGTTGTGAAAGACTTGCTGATGAAATGTACACATTTTTAAAGCAAAGAGGTGGGATTTAAAGTAATAAGGGAGGGGGCATGAAAAAAAAGGATGCGCACTATCGTTATTTAGTGGTAGGGGGTACAGGGATGCTTGCCCCTTTGTATCAATCACTAAAGCCGCAAGAAGTGATTATTGCTGCACGCTTTCTTTCCCATAAAGTCCAGCTTGAGGCATTGCACAACAAACAGTTGTGTGTGTCGTTGGATTATGATTGTGCGGCATCAAAGGCGCAATTTTTAGAAGCTGTGAAGCAATGGCATGATCTAAAATATTGCATATTATGGATTCATTCGCCCGCCTATGCATTTTCTTGCGCATTAATTGAGCAGTTGGCTCTTTTGCCTAAACCGCCATGTATTCTTCATATTTTTGGTTCCAACATGCATGATCAAATGATCCTCGAGTGCGCGCGCAAAAACAAGGTTGATTTTATCCCCATTCAATTAGGACAAAAAACAACGCCCAAAGGTTTACGATGGCTGACCCATAAGGAGATAAGCCAACAGGTACTGGATGCCATAAAAAAACATATGAATAAACAAAACTTATGAACAACACCTATGGCTTTGCAAAGAAGCAGTGCCCCTTCAATCTCTATCCATACCCGAACACCCTCTTGAATAGCCCATACTCTCTTACATCATAGGCTTTGAGAACGAACAATCCCCCTCCCTTACGCCTCTAAACAGCATGCCTATATCAACAGCTCCAAAACCAAACGTTTTTCTAACCCTTCTCACACGGGCTTATCCCCCTCTCACAACCATCACAGCTCTTGAGCAACCACACACCCTATTACAGTTTCACGTTTTTACGATTTTGCAAATTCACAGAAAACAAGCAAACTTCCGATAAACCGCCCCATTAAAGCCTATACAAACCTATCACCAGCCTATTCATTGCCATCAGCCCTTTTCCCCCAATTCCCCAATCCCCCATTCCAATTTTGACGCATTGCACAATCCAACCATCCTCCATTGGCACCTTTTCTCCCCATATCCTCCCCACAACCATCACGGCTCTTGAGCAACCACACACCCTTTTACAGTTCCACGTTTTACGATTTTGCAAATTCACAGAAAACAAGCAAACTTCCGATAAACAGCCCCATTAAAGCCTATACAAGCCTATTACAAACCTATCATCAGCCTATTCATTGCCATCAACCCTTTTCCCCCAACGCCCTCCATTCCTCCATTCCCCCATTCCAATTTTGACGCATTGCACAATCCAACCATCCTCCATTGGCACCCTCTTCTCCCCATATCCTCCCCACAACCATCACGGCTCTTGAGCAACCACACACCCTTTTACAGTTCCACGTTTTTACGATTTTAAAAATTTACAGAAAACAAGCAAACTGCCGATAAACCGCCCCATTAAAGCCTATACAAACCTATCACCAGCCTATTCATTGCCATCAGCCCTTTTCCCCCAATTCCCCAATCCCCCATTCCAATTTTGACGCATTGCACAATCCAACCATCCTCCATTGGCACCTTTTCTCCCCATATCCTCCCCACAACCATCACGGCTCTTGAGCAACCACACACCCTTTTACAGTTCCACGTTTTACGATTTTGCAAATTCACAGAAAACAACAAAACTGCCGATAAACCGCCCCATTAAAACCTATACAAGCCTATTACAAACCTATCATCAGCCTATTCATTGCCATCAACCCTTTTCCCCCAACGCCCTCCATTCCCCCATTCCCCCATTCCAATTTTGACGCATTGCACAATCCAACCATCCTCCATTGGCACCCTCTTCTCCCCATATCCTCCCCACAACCATCACGGCTCTTGAGCAACCACACACCCTTTTACAGTTCCACGTTTTTACGATTTTAAAAATTTACAGAAAACAAGCAAACTGCCGATAAACCGCCCCATTAAAGCCTATACAAACCTATCACCAGCCTATTCATTGCCATCAGCCCTTTTCCCCCAATCCCCCAATCCCCCAATCCCCCAATCCCCCAATCCCCCAATCCCCCATTCCAATTTTGACGCATTGCACAATCCAACCATCCTCCATTGGCACCTTTTCTCCCCAACCGCCCCACAACCGTCACGGCTCTTGAGCAACCACACACCCGCTTTTACAGTTCCACGTTTTTACGATTTTGCAAATTCACAGAAAACAACAAACTTCCGATCAACCGCTCCATTAAAGCCTATACAAGCCTATTACAAACCTATCACCAGCCTATTCATTGCCATCAACCCTTTTCCCCCAACGCCCTCCATTCCCCCAGAGATCAGCGTAAAATGAGAAAAACAATCGATGCCCTCCTCCCAAGCCGTGAAGCAATGGCATGATCTAAAACTTATGCCTCCCCCATGACACGAGCACTACATGCGCTTTTTCAGCGCTGCATTTAATTGTTTGGTAACCTTGTAATACGAGATCAAACGCTTGATAAAAGAAATATACAGTGCCACAATGGGTATTGTTAAGAAAAAATCAAAAACACCCCCCAGCAGAATGATCAAAATCACCGTCCAAGCTGCCGCCATTTCGTAATGCATTTTATCCCCTTCTCTTTATAAATTGATTGATTGGGTTGCTTCAGTCACTTCTTCCAATTGCTGAATTTTCTTTTTCAATCGATGAGTTAAAATTTCACGAAGGATCACAACAACAGGGATCGTTGCAAAAATACATACCGATAAAAAAAACCAGAAAAGCAAGAGAATGGCAAAATATTCAAATCTGCTCTCATCTATCTCATCTATCCCTTTAAAGAAAATCACATAGACATAAGCTTTGAAAAATATAATGATGAAAGAGAGGCATGCGTGGAGGATATAATCTTTGCGTGAAAAAGCGAGCCATTTTTTTAACGAATAGAAACTTATCTGTGTTTCTAGTGCTAAGTTTTGCGGCACTCTCTCTTTTTCTTTTCCGCTTTTTTCAAAGAAACAAAAACGCTGTGGATGTTCTTTCATCAAACGTCTTTGTTTTTTCACTCTGTAATAGAGCCTCAAACGCTTTATTAAAGAATAATAAGGCGCCACAATAATCATATTCACAAAAATGGCAAAAACTGTAACTGCATTTAGAAAAAAACATCCAATCGGCAGAAACAAAATAAAAACCGCGGCCTCACTCCTCATGTGTATAACCTCATTGATTAATCTCTTGCTGCTTTATTTTTTCTTTTAGTTTTTTCTTTATTTTTTCCAATTTACGCTCTTTAAAACGACAAATGCCCCACAAAATAGGAAGGGGTGTGAGAAGACAAAACCATATCAACACTGGTAAGAGAAAAATAAGAGAACCAATTCCTTCCCATCTTGTCCATTGCAACGGCTGTACCAGAGATTTTGCACCCGCAGAAACTTCTAAAGCCATCATGATAAGGCACGTACAAAACATGATAAAAAAGCGGCACCCTATTATTTTACACCTTCCCACCCCTTTACGCCTTTCCACTGAAGACACCATAAATTTTCTAAATGAAAAGAAAGACTCTTCAAATGTTGCTTTTTTCTCCTGCATTGTTCCCCTCTGCTTTTACGCTTCGCGCTTTTTACGCTCTATTTTTAGGTTTAAGCTCTTTTTAATTTATCTAAACGCTTTATTTTTTCTCAATAATTTTTTTCCTCAACCCTAATTTCTACATCCATATATTCTAACTCCCCATCCTTTATGTAAAGAATATGAGGACGATAGTTTTTTCCATCAACCTCACAAATCGCGTCCTTTTCGTAAACAAAATATCCCTGTTGCCTTAATTCTTCTCTTTTTTCCTCGATCAAATTTTCATAAGAATCTCTTCTTCTATTGCACAAATTGGGATCTGTAGCTCTAAAACATTCATAGCTCTCTACCTCCATGGAAAAATCCTTTGCCGCCTGTTGAAGCAAATCGTAACTGGGTTGCTTTGTCTTTTCTACCGCCTGAGCAATCACCATTGCGCGTTCCAGATGCTCCTCTTCGATGCTTGTCTCAAAGCCCAGCTTCTCACCTTCCATAAAGCTTTTCTGATAAGAGTGTAAAGTTTCAACATCGCCCATCAAAGCCAGAGCTGCAAGATAACGCAGGGAATAAGAAGCCAACCGAGGGACCACAGTTTTGTTTTCCCAAGGCAGGATTCTATATTGAGAATGAAGCATCTTGCCAAGATCAACCTCAGTCATTGCCTTTTCTAAAACTTTCTCGAGTGCACGACGTAAACATCCAACGCTTACCTTTTCTTCAAAAATTTCCACCCCCTTCACATCAAAACTCAATTCAAGAGCAATCAAGCCTCCAGAATTATAAGGGTCTATCGTTTGGCAAGCCGCCGCATGGATACCAGAAACCACCGCAATTGCACAATCAAATCGCGGATACCCCTTCTCAGCATTATAAAGAAACTGCACTTCACGATCTGGTAAATAATAGGTGGCCAAATGATCCCCTTTTCCCTCAATTTCCATCTTCCACCCCAAACTCTTTAAAAGCGCCGTTGCACTTTCCATCGTTAAGATTTCCTCATCAGAAAGAGAAAACTCTTTTTCCTCAGATAACAGCTTAATCATCGGCGTTGCTCCACTAGACGGCTCAAAAGCGATAGGTTGTTCAAGCACGCGGCTTAACTTCTTTTGTCACTTGGCAATACAGTCTCACCCGCTTGAAAGTAGAGTAATACAATGCCCAAATAAACATCACGCACACAGCAGAAAGCAGCGTGAAAAGCGTCAAGCCCACACCCCACGAGAGTACAACAATAATATCCATCATTTTAATATCTATCATTTTCCCCGCCCCTTCATGCGCTGTTTTGTTGAGAAGCGGTTTTTCTCTGCTTCCAGAGTGCTTGCTCCAACATATCAATCTTTTCTTTCAACAGAACCGTGAAAATGATACGAACCACAAAGGCAACAGGGATGAACAAAAAAATAAACCATGATATAAGCTGCATGATTAACAAGAGAGCTGCCACGACATCCCCTTCCCACTCCGCCAACTTCCACCCAAGCAACATGGGTACGAAGCGAAGAGCCATTCTTAAAGCTGCCACAATGAAAGCAATACAAAAGATGACTTTATAATTTTTGCGTGTCAGAAACGCTTCTTCAAGCGAAAAAGACCGTAATTCTTCATCCAATGATGCATTTTTTCCATTGCCCCTCATTTTTTATCCCTCATTTGTTTCAATTTTCAAGCCATTTTCATGAACCGAAGCTTTCGTCCTCACAATGAATGAGGGTTCATCAATATCAAGCGCTTGTATCCCTCATCTTTTATAAAGACAATATCAAGGGTGCATTTTTTTTCCATCACCTTCAAACATCGCACGAATAGAAGGTCTCTCCTACAACGCATGAGAATATATAAAGACCAGTATTCATTTTCTGCCCTCCCTTCACGCGCTGTTTTGTTGAGAAGCGGTTTTTCTTCGCTGCCAGATTTCTTGATCCAACTTATCAATCTTTTTTTTCAACAAACGCGTAAAGATGATGCGGACCACAAAGGCAACAGGAATGAGTACAAAAATAAACTCTAATATAACCTGCACGATGCAAAAGAGAACTGTTATAACATCCCCTTCCCACCCCGCCAACTTCCACTCAAGCCACATGAGTAAGAAGAGAAGAGCCGTTCTTAAAGCTGCCACAATGAAAGCAATGCAAAAGATGACTTTATAATTTTTGCTTGTTAAAAACGCTTCTTCAAGCGAAAAAGACCGTAATTCTTCATCCAATGATGCATTTTTTCCATTGCCCCTCATTTTTTATCCCTCATTTGTTTCAATTTTCAAGCCATTTTCATGAACCGAAGCTTTCGTCCTCACAATGGATGAGGGTTCATCAATATCAAGCGCTTGTATCCCTCATCTTTTATAAAGACAATATCAGGGGTGCTTTTTTTTCATCAACTTCAAACATCATGTTTTTATTCCCCACAATATATCCTCTGCTGTCTTAAGGCTTCTCTTTTCTCGTCGATCAAATTTTCATAAAATATCTTCTTCTATTGCACAAATTTGGGTCTCTGACTCTAAAATTCTAAGTGCTCTTTTTATTTTCAGGAAGATAAGCTGCTTTCTAAAGAAGAAGCAAACGAGTGCAAGAAAATCGTAACGAAGTTGCTTTGTCTTTATGACGATTTGAATCATCAACAACAAAACCGGCCCAAATTGATTTTTTCGATATTTTTTTTCAAAGCCCAAACTTTCATCTTCCATAAAGCTTTTATGAGAAAGCTACCAAATGTTAACATCAGCAAGCAATGTCAAAGCCCCAAGGGTGTGCAAGTAAAGAAGAAGCCACTTGAGAGATAGAACAATTTCCTTTCCCCAAGGTGGTGCCCCCATATTGAAAGCCCAAATACGCGGCCAAGATCAACCTCAGTCCCAGATCAACCTCAGTCATCGCCTTATCTCAAGCTTCCTCAAGCACACGACGTAAATGCCCTACGCTTACCTTTTCCTCAAAAATTTTCAATCTCTTTTCCTTAAAACCCACCCCTTTGCCTCAATGCCTCGTTGTCAATCTGGCACCCCCCCAAAATGATAAAGCCCCAACATGATAAGGATTAATTATTTGGCAAGCCGCCGCATGAATACCAGCGTCTCTCACAATTCCATAACCAAATTGCACAAAACCTTTTTCATCCAGAGAGAGAGAAACTGTCCTTAGCGGTCTCGTAGATAAATAGATGTCCCTCGTTTCTTTCAATTTCCCCCCTCCACCCCAAGCTCTTTAAAAGCACTGTTGCCCTTTCCATAGAGCAAAACGTCTTGATCAAAAACTTAAGCTTTTGGCTCACCTTCTCTATGCGTCTTGCCTCTCCACCTGCAAGAAAATGGGCTCTTCTTCCCCAAACACCAGAATATCTTTTGCTTTAAGTATAGATTTTTCGCTCTCAATATCGCTTGGTAAGACAGATTTTTATGCTTGATAAAAGAAAATAAGTTACAAGATTTTCACTCTTTAAGAAAACACCAACAGCAAGTAAAGTCCAAGAGCAGCCCCTCTTCACTTTCCCCTTAAAAGCTCACAAGAATCCCCACTCAAGCAAGAATCCCCACTCAAGCAAGAGCACCTCTCAAGCAAAAGCACCAATTCTTTAAAAAACACGACACAAATATAAAAAAGCACAAAACGAGAAGTACACCCATGCACCTTAATGAACAAGTCAAAAGCAAGGCTCAACAAAAGCCTCTCTTCACTTTTTCCCCTCGCTCACTTCCCCTCGCTCACTTTCCCCTCGCTCACTTTCCCCTCGCTCACTTTCCCCTCGCTCACATCGTATAATATGACGGGTGCTCCTTTCTGCTCAACCTCTTCTTCTAATTGCCGTATCATTTTGTTCAACTGACGGGTCACGATAAAACGCATAATAAAAACAATCGGTAAGAATAAAAAAACACAGGCAAGCATCCATGCCAGTGGCTCGAATACGACAAGAGAAACAAAGTCCTGCCCTCTCCATATTTTAACGACAACAGTTATAACTATTGGAGCAGTCGCCATGACCGTAGAAAGATAGAATATTTTTTTATAGTCTTGCCAAACAAGAGAAAGCTGTTTTTTATCAAACATTCTGCTGCTTTTTTATTTTGGGGAGATCTGTTTTAAGGCAATATCGCGTTCACTCAGCACGCATTTCAGTTCCTTTTTCACGCGGCAATACAACCGCGCACGCTTGATAAACAGGTAATAAATGACAACGATTGGCACCCATATTAAAACACTTAAGAGCGTAAAGAACAGGAAAGAAATGGCTATTAATGTTATAAGACTACTCGTCATTTTGTCCCCCTTCCACATTCTGCATACGCATTGCCTGATCGCGTTGTTGTATCGCTTCTTCCAATTGTGGAAGTATTTTGTTCAATTTTCTCGTTAACTTTATGCACATGATCCCAATGATCGGAAAAAAGAGAAGAACCCCTAACCATATAAGGCTCAACAGCTGCATGATAAAGGCAACATTATCATTTTTCCACCATACAAAATTTGCGATAGAGAAAGCAGATTGCAAAACAGAAAAGAGAATAAGGATAAAAAAGATTATTTTACATTCTTTTGAATAAAAAGGCAGAGATTCTTTGAAGTTAAGAAAGCGCATTTTCGCATCAAGGGTCTTATGGGCGAGATTGTGTCTTTTCATTTCTCCCAGATCATTGCGCAATTGTTGTATGGCTTGCTTTTGTTGCGTCGTACTCTTTTTCAAGCCTTGAGCGAGTTTAAAAGATAACCTGATATGCTTGATCAACAAGTAAGGAAGCCTAACAATGACCATAACCATTAAAATGGCAATGACGATGCCCCCTAAAAAAGCTAAATGTTGCATCATAATGCTCCCTTTTTTTCCCTATCGTATTGATGTGAAATCATCATTTTTATTCTCTTCTCAAGCAAATGTTTCTAATTCCTTTACTGTTTCTTGCACGCCATACTGAAGGAAACTATGGAGAATTAAAATGACAGGTAAAGAAACAACAATACATGCCCAGACCCAAAACAGCAGTTTCATGACAAAATCAATAATGTGAAGCACTATAGGCGCGTAATTGTGCAAAAAAACCGCAGATTTTGGAAGAAAAGCTGAAAAAACGACAATACCTGTGCAAAGTGCAACCATAACGAAGGCGATAGAAAAGATCATAAAATAATCTTTTTTTGAGAGAAGCAAAGATTCTTGAAAAGAAAAGGCACGCAACTGTGTTGTAAGAACTGTATTCTGTCCTCTCCCTCCTGCCTGATAATGCCTCAAATTCTGCGCTGTACCCTTTTTTAATTTTCGCTGCGTCGCCAATAACAAGATTGTCCGTTTTATCAACGAATAATAAAGTGCAACGATTGTCACCATGGTAGAAAGGAATACCATAAAAATTGCAGAACAAATAAAAATTGCCGTCCCTACGGCAATCAACATTCCAATGATTAAAGAAGCGGTCACTTTTCCCCCTATTGTCTTCTGTTAAGAGATTGGTTGTCTAGCTGTTGCTGCTCTGGCAAGGTTTCCCATTGTAGCATCATTTCCTTCACATCCCGTTTAAATACGGCGTTAAAGACAAAAAAGAGCGGAAACAACCCAAAAAGACCGCCAAAAATTATTTGCGGTAAGAGACATAAAAAAGCCCAAACACTATTCCACCCCGCATCAAGAACATGCTGAATTATAGGATTTTGGAAAGGGTGTTTAAGACTTTCCTGAAGTCTTTCCTGAAAACTTTCTTGTTTCATTTGTCCCAGTGCTTGGAGCTGTTCCTTGGATATAACGTGAAAAAATTCCAAAGGGCTCATATAGGCAGACGCGGAAAAAAGCACCAACAAGAGGATAGCCAAACAACAAATGATGATATAATCGCTTGTTGAAAGCATCATCCATTTTTTGAAAGTTGCCGATTGATCCAACACTGACTGTGATACAAAAGCCTTATCTCCCTTATGGGCAAATTGGTGTTGTGATTTATCTTCGATCATACGGATACTCCCCCACTTCTAAAATTCCCACTCTTCAATATTTGATAGCACGCCACCAGCGCGGTAAATTCGCTTAGCACCCTTCTCAGAGTAATGCAAGCACTATAAATCCCCTCTACGTATTTTATTCATTTGCCCTATACGCGCTTATACATGCGCGCTTACAAGCCAAAACACCCTTTTTTCCAAGGAAGGGTGCTCTATTGAAAGCCAAGCACGCTGCCAAGATCACCCTCAGTCCCAGATCAACCTCAGTCATTGCCTCATCTAAAGCTTCCTCAAGCACACGACGTAAACGCCCTACGCTTACCTTTTCCTCAAAAATTTTCAATCTCTTTTCCTTAAAACCCACCCCTTTGCCTCAATGCCTCGTTGTCAATCTGGCCCCCCAAAAATGATAAAGCCTCAAAATGATAAGGATTAATTATTTGGCAAGCCGCCGCATGAATACCAGCGTCTCTCACAATTCCATAACCAAATTGCACAAAACCTTTTTCATCCAGAGAGAGAAAAACTGTCCTTAGCGGTCTCGTAAATAAATAGATGTCCCTCTTTTCTTTCAATTTCCCCCCTCCACCCCAAGCTCTTTAAAAGCACTGTTGCCCTTTCCATAGAGCAAAACGTCTTGATCAAAAACTTAAGCTTTTGGCGCGTCTTCTCTATGCGTCTTGCCTCTCCACCTGCAAGAAAATGGGCTTTTCTTCCCCAAACACCAGAATATCTTTTGCTTTAAGTATAGATTTTTCGCTCTCAATATCGCTTGGTAAGACACATTTTTATGCTTGATAAAAGAAAATAAGTTACAAGATTTTCTCTCTTTAAGAGAACAGAAACAGCAAGTAAAGTCCAAGAGCAGCCCCTCTTCACTTTCCCCTTAAAAGCTCACAAGAATCCCATTCAAACAAAAGTACCACTCAAGCAAGAGCACCTCTCAAGCAAAAGCACCAATTCTTTAAAAAACACGACACAAATATAAAAAAGCATAAAACGAGAAGTACCCCCATGCACCTTAATGAACAAGTCAAAAGCAAGGCTCAACAAAAGCCTCTCTTCACTTTTTCCCCTCGCTCACTTTCCCTCGCTCACTTTCCCTCATTCACATCGTATAATATGACGGGTGCTCCTTTCTGCTCAACCTCTTCTTCTAATTGCCGTATCATTTTGTTCAACTGACGTGTCACGATAAAACGCATAATAAAAACAATCGGTAAGAATAAAAAAAACACAGGCAAGCATCCATGCTAGTGGCTCGAATACGACAAGAGAAACAAAGTCCTGCCCTCTCCATATCTTAACGACAACAGTTATAACTA
Organism: Bartonella sp. CL434QHHD; assembly: GCF_042195145.1. Lineage (NCBI taxonomy): Bacteria > Pseudomonadati > Pseudomonadota > Alphaproteobacteria > Hyphomicrobiales > Bartonellaceae > Bartonella > Bartonella sp. CL434QHHD. The sequence continues at coordinate 17,578 of NZ_JBHINT010000005.1, forward strand.
TTGGAGCAGTCACTATAACCGTAGAAAGATAGCATATTTTTTTATAGTCTTGCCAAACAAGAGAAAGCTGTTTTTTATCAAACATTCTGCTGCTTTTTTATTTTTGGGAGATCTGTTTTAAGGCAATATCGCGTTCATTCAGCACGCATTTCAGTTCCTTTTTCACGCGACAATAAAGCCTCGCACGCTTGATAAACAAGTAACAAATTGTCCAAACTGGCACCCACAATAAAATATTTACGATCATATATAACAGGAAAGAAATGGCTATTAATGTTATAAGACTACCCGTCATTTTATCCTCCACGCCCATTCTGCATACGAATTGCCTGATCGCGTTGTTTTATTGCTTCTTCCAATTGTGGAAGTATTTTGTTCAATTTTCTTGTTAACTTTATGCACATCACCCAAATGATCGGAAAAAAGAGAAGAAATCCAATCCATAGAGAAGCGTTCAACAGTGACATGATCCCGCTGATCATATCACTCTTCCACCATACCAAATTTGCGATAGAGCAAGCAGCCCGCAAAACAGAAAAGAGGACAAAGATAAAAAAGATTATTTTACATTCTTTTGAAGAAAGAGGCAGAGATTCTTTGAAGTTAAGAAAGCGCATTTTCGCATCAAGGGTCTTATGGGCGAGATTGTGTCTTTTCATTTCTCCCAGATCATTGCGCAATTGTTGTATGGCTTGTTTTTGTTGCATCGTACTCTTTTTCAAGTCTTGAGCGATTTTAAAAGATAACCTCATATGCTTGATCAACAGGTAAGGAAGCCTGACCATAACTATAGCCATTAAAATGGCAATGATGGTGATCCCTAAAACAGCCAAACATTTTATAACAATAGTCATTTTTCCCCCCTATCGCATTGATATGAAATCATCATTTTTATCCTCTGCTCAAACAAATGTTTCTAACCTCTTCATTGTTTTTTCCACGCCATACTGAAGGAAACTATGGAGAATTAAAATGACAGGTAAAAAAACAATAATCCATAGCCAGAACCACAACAGCAGCTGCATGACAAACATGCCAACCGTAAACAATAGAACCATATAACCGTGTAAAACAATCGCAGATTTTATAAGAAAAGAAAAAAAAGCTATCAAACCTGTAAGAGACACAATCACAATGAAGGCTAGAAAAAAGATGATAAAATAATCTTTTCTTGAAAGTTCCAAAGATTCTTTAAAAGAAAGGGGGCTTAATTCTATTGCACAAACTGTATTCTGTCCTTTCCCTCCTGCCTGATTATGCCTCAAATTCTGCGCTGCACCCTTTTTTAATTTGCGCCGCATCCAAAACAACAATATTGTCCGTTTTATCAACGAATAATAAAGTGCAAAGATTGTCATGACGGTAGAAAACAGTATCATGATCTCCCCGAGAAACATGAAAGCACCCAACCCTCCTGTGATCAACATTCCAAAACTCCTTACAAAAGAATTAGCCTCTCGTTTCCCTATTGTGTTCTGTTGAGAGATTGGTTGTCTAACTGTTGCTGCTCTGGCAATGTATCCCACAGCTTCATCATTTCCTTGACATCCCGTTTAGAGATGGCGTTAAAGACAAAAAAGAATGGAAAGAACAGCACAAGACAAAACCAAATCATTTGCGGTAAGAAACATAAACAAGCCCAAACACCATTCCATCCTACGTTACGCAAAAACAAGACAGCAGGATTATTTTCAAAAGGCTGTTTCAAAATCTCCTTAGTCATTTTTCGAAGATCTCCTTGTTCCATTTTCTCCAGTGCTTGAAGCTGTTCTTTAGATATAATGTGAAAAAACTCCAAAGGGCTCATATAGACAGTCGCGGCAAAAAGCACCAACAAGGGGATAGCCCAACACAAAATGATGACGTAATCTCTTCTTGAGAGAGCCGTCCATTTTTTAAAAACTGCAGACTGATTCACCCCTGGCTGTGATGCAAAAGCCGTATTTTCCTCATGGATAGATTGGTGTTGTGATTTATCTTCGATCATATGGATATTTTCTCACTTCTAAAATGCCCATTCACTCTTTGAAAACATGCAACCAGAAAAACCGATTTATCGAGCACTCTTTTCACCATGAAACCCGTGCTATAGGACTTTTTAAGTCTATTTTTTTAAATTCCCTATACGCGACAACATACAATCTCTCAGGCTTACAAGCACAAACGCTATTGTGTCTCCTTATCTATGACCCACACCTTAAAAGACAATGTTTCACAAAACTCAACAAGCAAAAATATTCAATCTAAAAAATATATGATGTGTAAAATTTTACTAATAACATACTGATTTATAACAATTTATTATTTAGCACCTTAAATGAGAACCCTAAATAGCATAGGATTGTCTTATTCCAAACCTGTTCCATATTGGGCCAATCCAAACCATGTCTCTTGCGCGTTACAAGCAGAAAGAGCCATATAGAGTAAAATATTAAGAAAGGATGATAAATGCCTCTAAGGAAGCGTCTCAAATGCCAAGGGCTGTCGCAACAATGAGAGCTGGCAAAATGTGTGATGCTATGGACTTTCTTCTTCACAAGCGTAAAAATGGAAGTGTGCAATAGATTTTATATTATTCAAACTTTATATGGATTTCATTGGGGGACTTTATCGTTATACCCTTCATGAGCACCCTTGCGAAATGGTCAAAAGAGAGCCCTAAGACATGGCTCTTTAAAAAGCAACACAACACAAAGTCGAACAAGCAACCGATTATCCAGTATGAAAAGCGCGCGACAAACAACCTTAATCCTCATTTGAAAGCTTCTTAATTAAAAAGGCTTCATTAAAGATGAAATATCTCACAGCCCCCACATTTATACAGCCCCTACATTCATCAAGGCATCTCCCATAAAAGCATCTTTTTATAAAGGCATTTTCTTCTTATAAAAACAGCTTCTTTCGATAATGCATCCTTTCCTTTAAACGACATCCCCTCGTCTTATGATGAGATCCATTAAAACGGAAAATTTTATACTCTATAAAGGATACTTATAAAGGAAATACCAAACCAAATAGCGAGATCATTCACAGTTTATTTTAAGCCGATAAACGATATTTTATTTGAAAACATAGAGCATCTTATGCTATTATAATAGGATACGGAGGTTTGCTTTTTGCCGCTCTCTGCCACTCAAAAGAAGACAACATATCTCCTATAAAGGATAAAAATATGCTTAACAGCGTGATGTATATCAAATATCTTGGGAAAGCGCCCACCAACAAAAAAATAAGAGAACCCAAATAACAAGCTCCCAACTTAAGAAAACAATGACTTTTCAAAGGTGGAATTGAAAAGTTTCCACAAAGCGCTCGTGAAAAAAGAGACAAATAATCCCATTAGAAAAAACTTCCTATTAGAAAGATAATGACATGCCCTTAAAATCCATTCTTATTTTTTCATTCACATTTGACAAAAATTTTCCTTCAATCTCTCAAGAACAGTTAAGAAATATTTAAAAAGCAAATAATTCGCTATCCATGAAAAAATAAGCATGATAGGGGCGGAAGATAAAACTGATAGGGATAAGATAAAAAAGATGATTTTTTCGCCCCACACCGTTGCTTTTCTTTGTGCTTAAAGACGCCTTTAGTATCGTTTGTTTTTTGATCTGCAACGGCTGATATTTCCCAGTATTTGCTCACTCCCCCCCCCAGTATTTTCCTCCTTTTAAGTATTTGCTCCCCCCAATATTTGCGCCAAGTGCTTTTTACATCACTGTCCCCCATCAACAGACAGTTTCTTTTTCATTCAAATGGTTAAGTTCATGAAAATACGTAAAAAACGCGGTAGACCGAAAATAACAGGAAAGCGAGAGCCCAAAGGACGTATTTCACGTGCCCAAAGCTCCAGCGAATCTGCGCTTCAATCTGCGATTGAAATGCGTGCAAAACACTTTGGTTTAAGCCTCGAAGAAGCGAAAAATCCGCTTGTTGGGACCTATATTGGGCGTCTTTGTTTGCTTGGCTATAAAGAGGCTTCATCAGGCATCAGTAAAGAACAATATGACACGGCACAACAATACTTGCAAATTAGAAACGACTATTTATGTGCAAAAGGTTTACCAAACGGCTATTACGATGGTTTTACACACAGCGCATCAGATGAGAAAGCAAAAAAGCAATGGGTCCAAAGAGCAACGGAACACTATGAAGATATGCAAGAAGCGATTAAAGAAGCACAATATCTACATCGTCAACACAACTTTCATGCGGCATTACACTATCTTGTTATAGAAGATCAACCGCTGCCTAATCTTGTTGGTTCGTTGCGTATTATTCTTGATGCCCTTTATAAACATTTTGACAGTTCTACCCCAAAGAGCCTTTGCTAAAACACCCATTGTTTCTTCTCCTTCACACAGGATAAAGATTCTCCCCCTCCTTTTATAACATGCCTCTTTATAACCAGCTCCTTTATAAAGTCCCCTTTTGGCAGGGTGCACTTGAGATCCACTGAGCTTGCCCTTTCATAGAATTTCATAGAATTAACAAGCTTAAAGCGCACAACAAACAAGCTTTAAAATATCCACCACGCCCTTAAAAAAAAATACTTCAACCTGTCAAAGAGACTTAACCTTATATCTACCCATGCCTCACTTAACCATGCCTCAAAGGACAATAATTCACGGCATATTCACGGCATGGGCAGGATAAATATTTGCCCCTCTTTAAAACAGCAACATTCTCCCCTCTACCCCCATTGTAACAAACCGCCCTCATCATAAACTTCGCCCAATATCGCGACATCCTTAGCTTTTAAGACAATTCATTATCGTCATTTTACGTCTTTTCTTGTACAATTCTATATGGCTTTCCTGATCTTATGACGGACAAAAGCTATGGCTTTTATTTCAGCATAATCTGGGTTTCTCATTCAAAATAAATAATGATAAAATATCCACTATAAATCAATAGCTTATCATTAAAACAACCCATAGTTTCTTTACACAATTAAAAGCATCATCCCTTAAAGGAAAGAAAAAGCCCCTACCAACAATCTTCTCCCTCATCAACAACTGCACCGATAACCCTCCACCCATCACACCACCACTAATACGACAGCCAGCACAACCCCAATCGCCCCCACAAATCGCCAACACCTAAAGCTTTGCCCCCGCAACACCATCCAACCACCGCCTTCCCAATTTCATCAATAAAATACCACGGATTTCAAAACCACAATTCTCCCTTCATCTTGTCCACGCCTTTCTCAAAGGAGAAAAAGCGTTTACTCAATAAATCTTTATACAGAAACCTTTAGAGACCCCAACAGCCACTCGAAGAGCCATCACGCCTCTAACCACCCACGGAACACCCCACCTCGTCATCCCCCACGGAACACCCCCTGCGCAACACCTAAAGCTTTGTCCCCGCAACACCATCCAACCACCGCCTTCCCAATTTCATCAATAAAATACCACGGATTTCAAAACCACAATTCTCCCTTCATCTTGTCCACGCCTTTCTCAAAGGAGAAAATGTTTTTTGCCACATCAAAAACTTTTCCATTAAAACAAGATATTTTGCTGCATAGCTAATGAATGAGCTTTTTTCTGTAGATTTTTTTCCACGATAAAAAAGGAAAAATAATCGTTTTGCGGTTGACAGAATATGAAAAATCGTATTTAATGACAGGTGCGGTAAGGGGTTTTCTGCGTCCAGATTTCATCATAAAATTTTCGCATTATTTAGACTATTATAAGTTATTATAGACTGTTATAAACAGTGTGTTTCGCGACAATGTTTAAAACTTTACGGTTTGAAGGTATCTTTCGTCTTTTTCTGACTGTTTTCTTTTGCATCACCCAATTTGCATCACCAACAGCCCCATAATTTTGAGATTTTCAAAACAAGTCGTATTCACTAAGGGCTCCCAACAGAACGCCCTAATAATCCCCCCATAAAATACCAATATCATACATCACAGCAATGATGAGCAATACACGCATAAAAATATGAAAACGGCATCATTATGCTCTCATCGCCTCACCTTTCAAGATGCAAAGGCTTTTTTTCAAAACATTGTTTAGCCAGAATTGAAGAAGATCATATCACCTATCGATCATCAGCATGGAGGCTAAGATTATGAAGCCACAAGATTCTCCCCCACCTCATTCCTCACAAACACCAGAAGGCGCAAGCGCACCTGAAGGGGCGCATGCAAATGCATCATTAGACACTCTTGCTGCACATTTAGAACGGCTTAACATCGAAAAAATAAAAAACACTCCTTTCAATCGTGCGGAATTAAAAGATATTGTTGCCCGTTTAGAAGATGACATCTTAATGGGTCGTTGGTTTACAGCTGATTATGCAAGTACAGATCTTAAACTGATGCCAGCCTTGGTAGATCAAGCAAATCGTAAATATCCTGAAATGCGTCTTCAATTGGTAGCATCATCTCACGACTTTGCCCTTGCACTAAAAGAAACACTCGAAAAAGGCATAAAATCTTCTAGATTTATCATTCACACAAAAGATAGAGGAATTCATTTTTCAGTAATTGATCATCAAACTATCGATGACAAAACGTCCGTGATATTTTTTGAACCTACAACATTTAAAAACATGCAATCAGCAGTGCTAGCATTAAGGGCACAATTGGCCATTAAAGCGCATGAATTGTCTAACTGTTCTTTTGCCATGGCAGAAATGGATATTCAACGCAGTTCCTCTGAATGTGGAATGTTCAGCTTAAGCCTTGCTAAAAAGCTTTATCTCGAAGCTCAAAAATTAGAAAGACTACACAAAGATAATATTAAGGGTGTGTTATGTGAACCAGATACGCCTTTACCTGCTGAAAAATTAGATCCATATCTTCCAGCTCGTTTATACAAACACGTGCAAGGCAGAAGACGTCTTAGGGAATATCTAACAGCCAATCCAGAAGCAGCACATGAAAAAGTAAACAAAAAAGGCGAAACCCTAAACGAGAGGTTTGAGAGAAGCTTGGTGGCAACAGAGACAAAAACTGTTTCTGTTTCACAACACAGAAAAAGAGCAACAGAATACAAATCTCTAATGATGTAATAAGCATTTGGCCATAGCCCTATTCCACATCCACAAAGAATGAAGCTCTGCGGCTTTACGGTAAGATATAAGTTGCTGTTAGCAAATCTTCTTTTCCCTTTGAAAGAAGTAAAGAGCTAAAGATGCAAACAGTAAGCAACATGATCTCTTAAAAGACAAAAAGATACCTTGCCTTTGACTCTGAAAAGCGTGGGGTTTTGTCTTTCGTAACAAAAAAATTAAAAAAGATGAGTTCATCTCTTTGTTTTTTTTAGCTAAAAAATCTTTCCTGCAAACATTGTTTAGCCAGAATTGAAGAAAATATTATTTTCTACCAATTATCAATATGGAGGCTAATAGTATGAAGCCACAAGATTCTTCCCTCCCTCATTCCTCACAAACACCAGAAGGGGCAAGTGCAAATGAATCCTTAGAAGACCTTATTGCACGTTTGATGCAAAGTTCCATCCAAACAGAAGAAGAACATGTTGCACCAAGTTCTGACGAATTAAAAGAATTATTACAGGCTTAGAAGATGATCTCGTCACCGGCCGTTGGATTAACGCTTATTATGAAAACACAGATATTAGATTGATGCCGGCTCTCGTAGAAAAAGCAAACAGCAAATATCCAGACATGAATCCCAAATTGGCTCTTACAGCAGAAGAGTTTTCGCACGCACTAAAAGAAGTCGTTGAGAGCGACGCAAAATCTGCCCGATTTATAGTCAATTCGGGAAGCAAAATCCACTTTGCCGTCCTTGATTATCAAAAAGTTGATGACAAAATCTCTTTGATTATGCTTGAACCTACAACATTTCAGAATATCACAGCTTGCAAACTAGGGATAAAAATAAATCAAACCCTTCAATGTCTTCAACTGCCTCCTTATTCTTTTACCACGGCAGAAATGGATATTCAGCGAAGCTCTTCTGAATGTGGGATGTTCAGCTTAAGCTTAGCCAAAAAGCTTCATCTTGAATCTGATAAATTAGCAAGACTGCACAAAGATAATGTTAAGGGTGTATTATGTGAACAAAATTCATCTTTATCTGCTGAAAAGTTAGATTCCTATCTTCCAACCACTTTTTATAAACACGTGCAAGGCAGAAGACGTCTAGAACACTATTTAAAAGCCAATCCGGATGCTGAACATGAAACAGTAAACAAAAAAGGTGAAACCCTGAGGGAGAGATTTGAAAAAAACTTAAGAACAACAGAAGGAAAAACTGTTTCTGTTTCCTCCCACCAAAAAAGGCTCACTGAATACAAATCTTTATCGATGTAATTGAAGCTTTTTCCATATTCCTATTCATCAAAGAACGAAGAGAGGCTGCTTTACAGCTAAGATTTCTCTAAGCAAACCAGCTTTTGCGCTCATAAAACAAAAATAGCAAACAACTTTCCTCTTAACGAAAAAGCACCATTGTCCTATAAAAACCATCCCCTCTTAAAATTGCATCAAAATTCCAAAGCTCTTGTTAGCCCAAAGCTCTTTGTAATAATGAGACTATTTGGATAAGCAAAACGCTTGATACATAAAATATTTAATGCTTTCGTCTTCAGTAAAAGCATATGTCTTGTTTTTCTGAGAGTATCCACTTCGTATCTCAAACACCCCCACATCAATGCCATACGACCAAACAACCGCAATAGACCACGCTTATCGTGCATCAACCAAACAACCGCCCCCACCAAGAAGGCTCCATCAAAAACACCAGGACAAGGTCTTAAAATCAACAACCTCTCTTAACGGAAAACACCTGCCCAACCATTACCCCTCTTGCCCAACTATTTACCCCTCTTGCCCAACCATTACCCCTCTTGCCCAACCATTACCCCTCTTTGCCCAACCATTATCCCTCTTTGCCCAACCATTACCCCTCTTGCCCAACTATTATCCCTCTTTGCCAACCATTATCCCCATTCCCTAAGATGTCACAACCAACCTTTTGATTTCATAAAAGTTTCACATCTCTTCTGTTTTTGAAGCGTGAAAAATTTCATTTTTAATCTGTCAACCAGCCTCACGTTACCGTGAGGCTTTATTTTATGGAGAAGCAAATGAGAAAAATATCTAAAGCAGGGCTTGCACTCATTAAACAATGGGAAGGATTGCGTTTACATGCCTATAAAGATGCCATCGGGGTGTGGACAATCGGCTATGGTCATACCAACACGGCTGGCAAACCGTTCGTTCACAAGGGCATGATCATTACTGAAAAACAAGCAGAAGAAGTTCTTTCTCAAGATTTAAGACAATTTGAGAATACCGTTGAAAAACATGTGCGGGTTTCCTTAACGGATGAACAATTCGCCGCGCTCGTATCGTTTTGCTATAATATAGGAACATCGGCTTTTTGTAATTCGACCCTGCTCAAAAAACTCAATAATGGCGAATATGAAGCCGTCCCTGCTGAGTTACAAAAGTGGACTAAAGCAGGAGGAAAACGTCTTCACGGTTTAGTGCACCGTCGTGCAGCAGAAGCGGGATTATGGGCAAAAGGGGCTTATGTTTCTCCCAACTACCAAACCGTAGAAACGCAAACACCCATGGGATTTTTCAAAGCAGAAGCGCTTACACCGATTATTGGTTCTTTTTCTGGACTTGGGGGCTTATTGGCAGGCAATGGTCCCATCCAATGGGCATTGGCAACCATTATGGTTTTAGCCGCCTGCGTTGGCATTTTCTTTGTGGCAAAACGGTTTCGGGAGCAGCGCTTATGATGTGGTGGTTGAAAAAAAATCTGATGATAACAGGAGCGGCTCTGACCGCTTTTTTTATCGCTTTAGCAAAAGCTTTCACTCTTGGAAAGAAGGTTGAACAACAAAAGCAAATAGAAAAAACGCTAAAGTCATCAACAACACGGCTAGAGGTGGAAAATGAAATTAATCAAAAAAGTGATGCTGATGTACGCGCTTCTCTTACTCACTGGTTGCGCGATAAAAACAATCAATGAGCCTTTTTCTTGCGTTGGTTGGATGCCCATTTATTTAGACAAAAAAGATCTCAATATCATCAGTTCAAATCTCGCAAGAGATATTTTAAAGCATAACAAACAAGGGGAAGGCTTGTGTGGGTGGAAACATGGCTAGAAAAAAAACAGAGCTTACAGAAAAGGAAAAAGAAATCCTACAAGAAATCATCACAACGTATAAAAGTGTAAAAATGATGTCACGCTATACGAAGTGGATTATATTCATCATTTTCTTATTAGCACTTGATTTTTCACGGATCATAGATGTGCTGGGAAGTATTTTTACACAAAAATCGAATATTCAGCTCTAAAATAAATAAAAAACGTGAGACGTGTTAAATCTTTTTTTAAAATATAAAAAGCCATTCGTTATTTTTTGAAAACACGGAGATTTTATTGATGATTTTTTCACGTCTCACGAGAAATTTTTACACGCCTCACAAACGTCGCGCTCTTCACAAACGCTTTCATGAAATGAATTTAAGGGCATGAAGAGAGATTTTTAACCAACGCGTAAGTCAGCAACTTTGGTAACATAAGAAAAGGATCATACCAACGTACATTTTTTTAATAAACTATTGATATCCAAATGATTTTATACTCTTCATAAATAGCATTGCCAAGAATTTGTATTAAAAGACATTTCTTTTAAAGAAGCGCATAAACAAGCAATGTAATGGTAGCCTTACATAAAACTTCTCATCTTTACGTTGAATAAAAAAGCAAGCCGGCTCCTCCCACCCTCCCAATTTCCACCCTCCCAATGCCCTGCCTCCCACCAATGCCCTGCCTCTCAATGCCCTGCCTCTCAATGCCCTGCCTCCCAATGCCCTGCCTCCCAATGCCCTGCCTCTCAATGCCCTGCCTCCCAATGCCCTGCCTCTCAATTTCCACCCTCCCAATGCCCTGCCTCCCAATGCCCTGCCTCCCAATGCCCTGCCTACCAATGCCCTGCCTCCTCAATGCCCTGCCTCCCAATTCCCTGCCTCCTCAATGCCCTGCCTCTCAATTTCCACCCTCCCAATGCCCTTGCCTCCCAATGCCCTGCCTCCTCAATTCCCTGCCTCCCAATGCCCTTATGTTCTATGCATAAAGGTCAAGTTGAAGAGAATATATGGAAAATCCTTGGCTCGAAAATATGAAAAGAAGGCATGAGGCTACAACAGAATTTCGCGTGCCTTTATCATCAGAAGCATTAAAAATTCTAAAACAAGCGCGCCTACTGTCTCGTAATGATTTTTTTCGGCTACCTGTCATGGTCCCCTTAGTTCAAAAATTGCTCCCCACTCAAGAATTTTCTGTCACAATATAGGCAACAAACAGAACTTGAGTATAACAACATGGGTTTGGCTCCAGTTTAGGTGATGAACTTACCGAAAAAAGATGAGAGCAAGGCGAAAAATTAGCTTTTATCTTTAAGCTTCTCAAATGGAGCAGTCTCCCCATTTCAGAGATCAACGAAACAGAGAGATGCTTATTCTCCTATGCAAAAGCTTGAAATACCAGCATCTTATTCATAAAAAAACAACCCAGCCCCATCATGCTCTTTTCAACTCTGTCTTTCCAACGCTCAATAGGTACTAACTCTTAGCTACTGACTTTTAATGATTGCGTTGGTTCATAAAACCGTAGTGACCTCTCACCTTATGAAGCACAAACACAGGATTTTTTAACGGTGCATACATAAACCTAAAATGAAAAAATAGAACTGTATTAGGAATAAATGACTATAAATCAAAGAGTTATATTTTTATTAGCACAATATTTTCAAAGGAAACCACGATCCCCACACAATAGAAACATTTCATAAAAACAAGAGAAAAAGCTATGGATTAAGAGTGAGCTTCATTCACAATGACGGTAGATCAACCAGAGGAGAGTAGAACAATCCTATAAGATAAAGAAACTGTCATAAAAGGAAAATTCGTATGAACAAAAGAAATATATAAAAAAACGGGCACAGAAGACCCGTTTCTTTATTACTTCTATGGAATAAGAGCTTAGAAATCCATTCCGCCCATTCCACCCATTCCACCAGCAGGCATCGGAGGCATTGGTGTATCTTTCTTTGGAACTTCAGCAACCTTTGCTTCTGTTGTGATCAGAAGGCTCGCAATTGAAGCCGCATTCTGAAGAGCAGAACGCAAAAACTTTCACAGGATCAACAATTCTTGAAAGCAATCAAATCACCAAATTCACCGGCTGAAAAACATGAAAAAGCATAAAAAAAACGGGCACAGAAGACCCGTTTCTTTATTATTTCTATGGAAAAGAGCTTAGAAATCCATTCCGCCCATTCCACCCATTCCGCCAGCAGGCATCGGAGGCATTGGTGTATCTTTCTTTGGAACTTCAGCAACCATTGCTTCTGTTGTGATCAGAAGGCTCGCAATTGAAGCCGCATTCTGAAGAGCAGAACGCACAACTTTCACAGGATCAACAATTCCCAAAGCAATCAAATCACCAAATTCACCCGTGGCGGTATTATAACCATAAGTGTCAGCATTATTTTCCAGCACTTTGCCCACAATAATAGCGGCTTCTTCACCAGCATTGCTTGCAATCTGGCGCGCTGGTGCTTGTAGAGCACGACGAACGATACTAATACCAGCTTCTTGGTCAGGATTACTTCCCTTAACGGTCAACGCATTTGCTGCACGCAACAATGCGGTACCACCACCAGCAACAATACCTTCTTCAACAGCAGCACGTGTTGCATTCAAAGCATCATCAACACGGTCTTTCTTTTCTTTCACTTCAACTTCTGTTGCACCACCCACACGGATAACAGCAACACCACCAGCGAGTTTAGCAAGTCTTTCTTGCAATTTTTCACGGTCATAGTCAGAAGTTGTTTCTTCAATCTGAGCCTTGATTTGATTGACGCGAGCAGTAATTTCGCTCTTTTGTCCAGCACCATCAATAATGGTGGTGTTTTCTTTAGAAATATTCACTTTCTTTGCACGTCCAAGCATATCCAAAGTGACATTTTCAAGTTTAATGCCCACATCTTCAGAAATAACCTGTCCAGATGTCAAGATAGCGATATCTTCTAACATTGCTTTACGACGGTCACCAAATCCAGGAGCTTTTACAGCAGCAATTTTCAAACCACCACGTAATTTGTTAACAACGAGCGTTGCCAAAGCTTCACCTTCCACATCTTCAGCGATAATGAGAAGTGGTTTTCCAGATTGCACAACAGCTTCAAGCACAGGAAGAAGAGATTGCAAATTAGACAATTTCTTTTCGTGAATGAGAATGTAAGGATCATCAAGATCAGCGACCATTTTCTCAGCATTTGTGACAAAATAAGGGGAAAGATACCCACGGTCAAATTGCATTCCTTCAACGACTTCTAATTCCGTTTCAGCGGTTTTAGCTTCTTCCACGGTAATGACGCCTTCATTGCCCACTTTTTCCATAGCATCAGCGATCATTTTACCGATTTCAGCAGCGCCATTAGCGGAAATTGTTCCCACCTGTGCAATTTCTGCTGAAGTTTGAATTTTTTTTGCTTTTTTGAAGAGGTTTGCCACCACTTCTTCAACAGCAGCATCAATCCCACGCTTCAAATCCATTGGGTTCATGCCTGCAGCAACAGCTTTAACACCTTCTTGCACAATAGCTTGTCCTAAAACAGTTGCTGTTGTTGTTCCATCACCAGCGATATCATTGGTTTTAGATGCAACTTCGCGCAACATTTGTGCACCCATATTTTCGAACTTATCTTCCAGTTCGATTTCCTTTGCAACGGATACACCATCTTTTGTGATGCGAGGTGCACCGAATGATTTATCAATCACCACATTGCGACCTTTAGGGCCGAGTGTCACCTTAACAGCATTAGCAAGGATGTCGACACCGCGCAACAAACGCTCACGCGCTTCACGGCCAAATTTGACTTCTTTAGCAGCCATTTAATTTCTCCTTGGAGTTTTCTCAAAATAGTACACAATGAAAAACTAAGTGCTTCAATTAGCCCATAATTCCCATAATGTCAGATTCTTTCATGATGAGGAGATCTTCCCCATTAATCTTGACTTCAGTTCCAGACCATTTTCCAAACAAAATACGGTCTCCTGTTTTGACTTCTAAAGGCACGCGCTTTCCGTTATCATCGAGAGCGCCATTGCCAACAGCAATCACTTCGCCTTCTTGGGGTTTTTCTTTTGCTGTATCAGGGATGATAATCCCACCAGCCGTTTTATTTTCAGATTCAACCCGACGGACAACGACACGGTCGTGAAGTGGGCGGAATTGTATATTAGCCATGTTTTAAATCCTTAAAACTGAACATAATTGCATTAATCTTAAAAGTTCTTGCTAGCACTCTCAAACTACGAGTGCTAGCATGTGTTAGATATAAAATCGGCATCTCTCAATGTCAAGAATAGCCATAAAAATAATTTCTCTAAATGAAGCTTCAAAGTCTTGCCTCTTATTGCACTTTCGCGTTATCTATCTTTTTTGAGAACCCGTGAACAAAAAAGGATCTTATCATGGTTGAAACACGTCAGGAAACGGATAGCTTTGGAACGATTTCGGTACGTCAAGATCGTTATTGGGGCGCACAAACTGAACGTTCTCTGCATAATTTTAATATTGGCAGTGAAAAGCAGCCTCTTGCCATCATCTATGCCTTAGTCCTTGTCAAAAAAGCAGCAGCGATTGTAAATATGGGCAAAGGAAAACTACCAGAAAATATTGGAAAAGCAATTATTGCCGCCGCTGATGAAGTGCTTGCTGGCGATTTTGATAAGCATTTTCCACTGTCCGTCTGGCAAACAGGTTCTGGCACACAAAGCAATATGAATGTCAATGAAGTCATTGCTAATCGTGCTAGTAAGATTTTGGGAGGAAAACTTGGAAGCAAAAAACCAGTTCATCCCAATGACCATGTCAATATGAGCCAATCATCGAACGATTCCTTTCCCACGGCGCTTCACATTGCCACCACGTTGCAAACACGCCAACACTTATTGCCAATCCTTGAAGCTCTTATTGCGACATTAAAACAAAAAGAGCAAGAATTTGCAGACATCATTAAAATCGGTCGCACCCACACGCAAGATGCAACACCTTTAACCTTAGGGCAAGAGTTTTCAGGCTATCGTGCCGCATTAGAAGCCAATCGTCAGCGCATTGAAAATGCTCTAACCGATGTCCACATGCTTGCTCAAGGTGGCACGGCTGTTGGCACAGGGCTGAATGCGCCAAAAGGTTTTGACGTTGCTTTTGCGCAAACAGTGAGCACTCTCACAGGAGTAACGTTCCAAACTGCCAGCAATAAATTTGAAGCACTTGCCCATCATGGCGCCCTTGCGCATTTCCACGGAAGCTTGAATGCTCTCGCTGCTGATCTGTTTAAAATTGCCAATGACATTCGGTTTTTAGGCTCTGGTCCACGTTCTGGTTTAGGGGAACTCAGTCTTCCTGAAAATGAACCCGGATCTTCTATTATGCCCGGCAAAGTCAACCCCACACAATGTGAAGCCTTAACCATGGTCGCATGCCAAGTTTTTGGTAATCACACCAGCGTAACCTTTGCCGCAAGCCAAGGACATTTTGAACTCAACGTTTATAAACCTGTTATTGGCTATAACGTTTTACAATCAATTACCCTTCTTGGTGATTGCATGCGTTCTTTTGATATGCATTGCATCCAAGGATTACGGGCCAATCGCGTTCATATTCACTCGCTCATGGAGCGCTCACTCATGTTAGTCACAGCTCTAGCACCAGAAATTGGCTATGAAAGAGCTGCTGAAATTGCCAAAGCAGCGCATAAAAATGATACAACTTTGCGCACCGAAGCATTAAAAGCAGGCGTTTTTGTAGAGGATTATGACCGATTAGTTGATCCCAAAAAGATGATTGCTCCCCAATAAACAACCCACTAAAAAAGATGCAAACGTCTTAAAACAAATCGTTCTGTCAAAAGATCGGGGTGTAAACACCCCGATGATGACCGATAACCATTACCCACAGCGTTCATTTTAGGCTCTGATCCGCATTTATGCTATGGGTGGTTTTGTTGCTTATGTTGCTTATATTGTACTTAAAAGGCACAACGGTTTTGGAAAGAAATGGATAGTCATGGCTCAACACCCAATGGCTATACTGGCAGAAAGTGATTTAAATGGATATGACCGTAAGGTGTTTTTCATTCTAGCTTCACGTCTTGATTTTAAAAATTAATTAGCTATCAACCAAAAAGAATTAGCTCAAAAAAATCAGTATTAATAGACATAATTTCAATCGAAGTAAAAAAGATTAATGAATTCATAGTAGTTACGCTTACAATGTTATCATTATTGATAACATTGGGTAGATAACTCTTATCTCAATGAGATAATGTATTGATTTATAATAATAATCTAGCGTTATCCATATTGAATGAGAATCCTAAATACCGTAAGATTTTCTCATTTTAAATCTGTCCCATGTTGCATCAATCAAAATCACTGACTAGCACATCACAAACGGAATGAATGTATGGATAGAAATTGTATAAGATAAGGACTAAAAACACCTCTAATGAACCACCTCAAGTGCCAAGGACTTTCACAACGGCCAAAGGGGCCTGTCACAACATTGTGGAGAGGACTGTCACAACACCCACGAACTGGCAAATATAGTAATGGCACCGACTTGCTCCTCTATGAAGTGGAAAAGAGGTGCTCAATAGATTTATCATTATACCATTCACGAGCCACCGTCGTGAAATGGGTTTAGGAACATTGAAAAATGTCTCCTCTATGAAGCGGAAAAGAGGTGCTCAATAGATTTATCATTATATCATTCACGAGCCACCGTCGTGAAATAGGTTTAGAAACATTGAAAAATGTCTCCTCTATGAAGCGTGAAGATGGGTGCTCAATAGATTTATCGTTATACCATTCACGAGCCACCGTCGTGAAATAGGTTTAGAAACATTGAAAAATGTCTCCTCTATGAAGTGGAAAAGAGGTGCTCAATAGATTTATCATTATATCATTCACGAACCACCGTCGTGAAATGGGTTTAGAAACATTGAAAAATGTCTCCTTTATGAAGCGTGAAAGAGTGTGCTCAATAGATTTATCGTTATACCATTCACAATCGCTGTCGTGAAATGGGTTCAGGAACATTGAGAAATGTCTCCTTTATGAAGCGGAAAAGAGGTGCTCAATAGATTTATCATTATATCATTCACAATCGCCGTCGTGAAATGGGTTTAGGAACATTGAAAAATGTCTCCTCTATGAAGCGGAAAAGAGGTGCTCAATAGATTTATCGTTATACCATTCACAATCGCTGTCGTGAAATGGGTTTAGGAACATTGAGAAATGTCTCCTTTATGAAGCGGAAAAGAGGTTCTCAATAGAGGAACAGCTGTTGGAACAAAATTCGATGCACTGAAAGGTTTTGACCTTTGCTGAAACAATCCACTCTCTGACGGGATATCCTTGACAGCTCGCAAGAAATTTGAGGCATTTGCCCCTTATGGCGCCCTCACCCATTTCCACAAAAACCTGAATGCACGCGCTAATCTCTTTAAAATAACCAACGACATTCAGTTTTTAGGCTCTCATCCACGTTCCGTCTTTAAGCGAACGGAAAGTTTATCATTTTACATGGCACATGAGAAACCTCTTGAAACTTGAGATTCTCGCCCTTTGCTCCTTCTTATTCTTCGTATTCCATTCAATCAATCAAAACTATTCGCTTGGATTGTCATAAGAAAAAGTAGCGTATAGATAAAAAAGAAATAAAGTCGCTCATCCCCTTAAGTGCTCAAAAGGCTATCGCCATACAAAGCTACGCAATATCAGAAACAAGCAAAGAATACGATAAAGAATATGATGGTGCCAATATGCATTTTTTACGACCAATTGAATATTAAGCACTTTGATATCAATCATAGTGGATAATATATTTAACACTTAATAACAAAAAGTGATTTTAATATATATAAAATAATATTTTTTAAACAAATAAAAAGCCTGTTTACTATATTATATTTTTTTCTAAAACACAGAGAACACTGAAGAGTGTGTATATAAAAAATCCTTAAAAATCAATACAAACGCGGGATAATAGCATGAAAACAAGTTTTAAGAACACTTAAATATGGATAATTATAGAGTTTTTGAGTATTTTAATTTTCATAATGATATTAAATATAGATTTCTTTAACCAATTCGTGTATAATGCGCTTTGTATTTTAAATGAATTGGGGACGTTTTTATGAAAACAAAATGTTTAATTGCACTATCTATTTTCACTTTCATTACCGCTTCAACAGCGCAAGCAGCAGATACGGTAATCTTTGAGCAATCAAAACCGAAGGTTTCATTGCAAAATGATTCATCATCACGTATTTCACCGGTTACTGTTTCTGCGCCTTTTTCTTGGTCTGGTTTTTATTTTGGAGGACAAATTGGATATTTTTCCAATAAAAATACTCTAAATTACGCACAAGAAGCTAGGGACGGAAAATGGGCTTTGGTTGATAGAGATTTATCACCGAAACTATCAGGATTGAGAGCAGGTTTGTATGCAGGTTCTAATATTGATCTGGGAGATTTTGTTTTCGGTTTTGATACGGACATGGTTTGGTCTGGGAAGAAAAGTACCCAAACAGACAATGGAAAGAAAATTCTAGATAAATTAGACTCCATTAACATTGCCTTTGAAGAAGCTGGAATTCCTATCATAAAACCTGCCGCTCAGGATGAAACGATACCCAACCATGGTGACATTGTTGTTAGCGGTGTAACATTGAAAGAAACATGGTCTGGTGCCGCGCGCGCGCGTATTGGTTTTGCTTCCCACCGTCTTATGCCTTATATTGCAGGGGGTATAGCCTATAGACAGATGCAATATATCATGTCACTTTTATCAAAATCGCAAGAAGATTCGACAATTTTTGCTTCTGGCAATGTGTTAGATGAGACAAAAACAATGTTTGGTTACACTGTTGGTGGTGGTTTTGATCTTGCAATGACAGATAATATCATCATGCGTACAGAATATCGTTATTCAGATTTTTTTAAAAAGAAATTTGCAAACGATAACCTTAAAATCTCTTCTCAAACGCATGATGTTCGCTTTGGTATCGCTTATAAATTCTAAGTTTTGTAGAAAAATTGAACGATTAAAAAACCCTGTTAAAAACGGGGTTTTTTAATGCCCCTTTGCACTAAAAAGACGTAGATTCTAAAAACCAGTACTAAACTGTAAACAAATAATCACGAAACAATCCAACCTCTCCCTCTCTTAAAGCAAGCTCCTATCCTCTCAGCCTTTCATGTCGTGCATTGGGAATATATAAAAGCTTTACCACCATACCACTGGGCGCCATCGTAAAATAAATGAGAGCCGGTATTTAAGAGATATTTCTTTAAAAGAAATATGGATATTGTGCATCAATTGCAGTTTTATAGGATGATGTTGACTTGGCCTCCCCGCTCTTAAAGGATAAAGATTCTAAAAACCCATTTTAAAACACCCATTTTTAAACACCATGTCCGTTTATAAAAGCACAAAAACTCTTGGGGACTCTTAGGGGGATCTTGGGCGAGCTTCTCTGGGCTCCTCCTCATGGAATGCCCTTAAGCCTAAAGCAAGACAAACACACTGAAGAATATTCAACACACAGCGAAAAAATACTGTAACGTTTCAAGGAAGTATGCCCTATATTACCACACTTCAAACGACCGTATTTTACAGCTATTGTATGCCAGAGTGGAGAAAGGATATTGCGGTTTTCTGTTTATGTAATTTCTGTAACGGGGAGACATCTTCATTTGGAGAGAACATGAAGTTGTCAAGGTAAAAAACCAATTTCCAACCTTACCATTTCCCTCTGCTTTACAACTTTCAAAAGCCTCTAAAGCAGTATTTTTTAAACCTCTAAAACTCTGTCTTTTAAAAAGTGGAGATTACGCATTGCCTCATGCTTTTGTTGCTCACATATCTTTTTGGCGATCACGCCCCTCATGTCATACGACAACGCTTCAAACCAAACACACTCAAATTCAAGACACTTTGGTTGCCAACTCACATGCGTGTTTTAAAGAAACATCTCTCAAAACCCTCAAGCCCATTTTGCGACAGCACCTACAAGAATATAAAATCTATAAAGCCTCTAAAGCACTATTTTTTAAACCTCTAAAACTCTGTCTTTTAAAGAGTGGAGATTACGCATTGCCTCATGCTTTTGTTGCTCACATATCTTTTTGGCGATCACGCCCCTCATGTCATACGACAACGCTTCAAACCAAACACACTCAAATTCAAGACACTTTGGTTGCCAATGCACATGCGTGTTTTAAAGAAACATCTCTCAAAACCCTCAAGCCCATTTTGCGAAAGCACCTACAAGAATATAAAATCTATAAAGCACCATCTCTACACTTCATAAAAGTGCAAGCTGGCACCATCCATCATACACTTTACCTCCAATGATGCCCTTGAAACGGCATAAGAGGCATTTTTATTCATTTTTTGTAAAATTTCACTCCACGCGAGCTCATCTAGCTTGTAACGTACGAGCGACATGATTTTGGTTGATTTACTATAAGCAGACTTGAAATGAGAGAATCCTACGGTATTCGAGGTTTTTCATTCAACATGCAAAACATTGAACACGGTCTATAAATCCCATGTTTTATAAACCAAAGTGATGCGCCATAACAGGATCAAGGGAAATATTTATGAAGTGGTGCGGGTGGTCGGACTCGAACCGACACTCCTCTCGGAACCAGATTTTGAGTCTGGCGCGTCTACCAGTTCCACCACACCCGCACACTTTTATAAAAGACAGGACTATAAAAGATAGACTTGTCGATTATTCCTTTGCACTATATGAAGAAGCACAGATTCGTCAACAGAAGACTTCTCATTTTTTAAGAATTCATATCATTTTCTGATCTATTTTATGGAATATTTTCTTTATTGGATTTCTCTACCGGATTTATAGCAATCTCATTTGTAAAGTCTTTACCTCTTAAACTTATAAAAAGCCTCATGATATTAAACAAATTAAAGCTTTGGACGATTTCTTTAGCAAATCGGCGTACAGCACCACACTGGCTTGGTTTCATTGCCTTTATTGAAAGTTCTGTTTTTCCAATTCCCATAGATGTTTTATATATTCCGATGCTTCTTATCCATCAAAAGCGGGTTTATCGCTATGCTTTGATTGCGACAATCTGTTCTGTATTAGGAGGCATTGCCGGTTGGTTTATCGGACATTTTGCCTATGATACCCTTGCCAAACCCATTTTAGAAATTTATGGTAAGGTTGAAAGTTTTGAATCTCTGAAAAATAGTGCAACCCTGCAATTTCTAATCATTTTACTGATAACATCAGGTTTTTTTCATCTTCCCCCCATCAAGATTGTCACAATTTTGGCCGGTGTAATGAGTGTACGTCTTGAACTTTTCATGCTTATTTGTATTTTTTCTAGAGGCGCTCGTTTTTATCTTCTCGCGTGGCTGATTAAACATTTTGGACAAAAAGCAATGAATTTTTTAGTACAGCATTTCAAATGGATTGTTCTCATTGGTTGTGTTAGCCTCCTTTTAATTTATGGGATTTTCATAGCTTTTTTAAACAGGAAGCTTTTATAAGGAACAGACTTAATGGCATGCGTTTTGTCTTCTCACCCACTTTTACACAAGCACCTTCATCTTGAACCCAGCAGAAAAGAACAAAGTTTGTGGGCTTTTTTTCTTGCTTTTTGCTTGTCTGCCACAATAGGTATTGCTCTTGGTTTTGAACATTTCGGAGGGTATCTTCCTTGCGATTTATGTCTCATAGAGCGTTTCCCCTATTATGGGGCCATACCATTTTTGCTTTTAGCAGGTTTTGGGGCATATTTTTTTCGCATAACTGCTTGGGTACAACTTTTATTTTTGTGTGTTTTTGTCTTAATGTGCATCAGCCTTGTTTTAGCCATTTATCATGCGGGTGTTGAATATGGCTTTTGGGCTGCTCCCCTCAGTTGTGGTTTAAGCGCAGTCAGAAAAACCTCAGACATTAACCAGCTGCTCAGCCAATTAAACAACATTCATCCCCCTTCTTGTTCTGAAGCATCCGCACGCTTTCTTTTTCTTTCATTTGCCGGTTGGAATGTCGTCTCAAGCCTATTTTTCAGCCTTATAAGCCTCTATATTACTTCAAAAGGCATTCTTTCAAGCAATAAAAAACTCTAACCATAAAATAGAAACGAAACCGCGTTCACTCGTTCTCTCCAATCGCTTCCCCCCTAACCAACAACTCTCCAGTCACCAATCCCCACCCAAAACCACCCACCGCCAAACCAACCCACCAACACCAACGAGTCACCAACATCTCTCCTCTAGCGTTGTACTCAAAAGACAAAAATAAGCAGATACATCCATTTTATGGTTTCACCTCTCTGTACTTATAAGCAACATTTTGATAAAAACTCGTGATAGAAAAGCCGTAAAATAATAAGTGAGGGGACCAATAAATATAAATGGTCTGCTATGGCTGAAGATAAGAACACAGAGCCTTCTACCCTATCACCTATTTCCTTAGATATAACCAAACTTGAAGAACCATGTGTTATGATGGAACATGATCATAATGCATGGCGTGAGCATATAAAAGAAAGAGATTTAAATGCGCCTTACGAAAAACCACCTCATATAAAACCACGAATCAAATCGGCACCACGCATCAGGCAAGTTTTTTGGTGCGATTTTCCTCATGATTCGATACTCCCTGAATTTTGGAAAAAGCGGCCTGTTTTAGTGCTTTCTAAGAATGCAAAATTATATGGAAATGTGACAGTTTTACCTTTTTCAACGAAATCACAACCCAATAATCCCGCTGCGTATCCAATACAATCTCCCATAGAGAATAAAAAAGCGTGGATTATCTGCAATTATGTCACAACAGTTTCTGTAAGTCGTTTAAGTTGCTCACGTACCGTTCCAAGGTTATCCTGCGAAGATTTTCATAAAGTTGTAGCTCTGATGCTCAAATATTTACCGCATTTACAGTATTGACTTTTGGGAAAAATAAGTGTACCTATATCAGCATACACGGCATCAGTAATGGTGGCCGCTTCCCCGCAAGGGGAGATAGGAACGAAGGAGTGGGAAACCGCTCCTTTCGTCATTTTTAGTATTTTTTTGAAAACTGCCATTTTTTGCAACCTTCCCTAGAACATATCCAACCTTCATTCTCCACCGTTGTTGTTTTGAAATATCTGCGATTTGGGGTAAGCAGAAGACAATATCCACACCTTGGATCCGGTAAAGTTTCCCATGGAGATTACCGAGATATTGTACATACTTATCATTTCATTGCACAAAAAATCGTGCTGCCGTTGCTTAAACTTTATATGATTTTCCGCAATGGGAATATCTTTCCAAGATTGAAAAAAAGCTTCGCTTTATATGACCACACCTCAAACGATCGTATTTGACGAGATAACAAAGAAAATTCTCTAATAAACCAGAAATCAACACCCGACCGATTTCTATCTCTGCACCAAAAACAATTGTTTATTGCCCTAACCACATTATTTCACCGGTCACATGACCTAACATAGTTTTTGCAGATAGATTTTCTTCCCTGTTCTCCTAGAAACGATCTATGCTATTTTGGGATTTACTGCTGAATTGCTTATGCTTGCACTTTGAATGCCTTTTTTCTCACCATATAAAAGGTAGATAAAAAATAATTTCGTTTATCAGCTTTATTTTAAAGACATACCTATTTTTACAGGATACGTTTTCCTTTCTATCAGCCCTATCGCATTTAATACACTTGTCGTTTCTAAACATGAACAACCAAACATCACAACGGAGCAATAGACATCCATCACTTTCATTGGCACTTGCATTGACAAGAGATAAACAAGAGTATTGATCATCACACACGGAGCAAAAATCTATAGCGACTACGCCATAGACTTTCGCCACGCACGGGTTATTCTTAAAGCATATTTATGATGAGATAATCATTTATGACATCCTTTTTGTTACACCACAAAACGGGTTTTGCTAACGAGTTTTACTATTGTGCAAATTTTTCAAGAGAAATCCTCACTCGCTCATAGATGACAAGATTTCTTTATGGAGAAAGCGTATGGCGCTCAGCTTTGACCTTTTCTATAACAACGATAAGTTCAAACTTTAACCAAAACGATAATAGACCTACTCTCAACGATTTACGCACTACCTCATCGGCAACAGGCTGCTCCAATATCGGTGTATTTATCGGTGCATTGACTTGAGGATTTTTTGCACTTCCACGCACCGTAAAAAAAGAAAATATTTTTCTCATATTTAAATCCATTTCAGTTGATCTTGATTTTAAAAATGCCCAAAAAAATCAAACAAAAATAGAGAGGTAAGTTACGAAAACTACAGGGTAAATTTTACTGCCCCAAAATGTCTATTTTCCCCCGCCTGAACAGTCATTGGAACAGTATAAAAATTATTTTCATTGAAAAACAATTACTTATAATCTAGGGAAGAAAAGTAAGAATCTCCCCCAGAAAAAGAGATTACCTTCAAAATTATCAAAAAAAGCAACACAATTTTAGTGATCTTTTTATTTTTTTTCTTTTGATAAAATTAATTGGCAGGTGTCTTAGGAACCCCTCCGGTAGGTTCCCAATTCGCAACAGCCGCTAATTCCTCAATGAGATTCTCTCTTGGTAAATTATTATTATCCACCAACTTGTACTGAATGGCATTTTCACTAAGCCACTTTATAAGCGTTCCTTTAACAGTTTTACCACCCTCAGCCTCACTCACCGCTTCCCATGCCGCAACAATAGCAGCAAGCTTTGGAGCATAACGTGGATGCGTTGGATCTTGAAACGCATATTTTTGATCCTTAACGTCACGAGAATCATCCTCAGGGAAAAAAAATGGAGGGTACAGACCACGCGATGAAAGCCATTCTTTTAAATCATCAACGCGAACATATGAGGAATCTAGATCTATATCACCAAAATGATCATACGACCATTCTATCTTTAATTGATTGCTTTTTCCCGCTTGAACGATAGCATGATAGGCTGCACGGAAATTAGCAGTTTTCTCTGATGATACGGAAAGGTTATCTTCGTAAATATCACTTTTTTCTGGTTCTAATTTGTTGACAAACAAATACTTTCCTGGATTTAATCCAACTATTAAAAGCGCTGCCTGCAGTATTGTTAGTTTTTCAGAAAGCCGCCAAAATTTCAAACTTTCGTCAATTTCCATATATTCCCCGCTTTTTCTACGAAACTTAACATATTTTTCAAAATGCTAAGAGCAATCTCCTTCACTACACAGAGATTATACTCCCCTCACATTGCACGCTTATCACACTTTTTAATAATCCCACAACCACACCCCTCCTTGTGATCCACAAGAAAATGATTTGAATTGTTTCAATATAAGAAGTTTTGAAATGAGAGAATCCTACTGAATTTTGGGCTTTCATACAAGATATCAGGCAAGTTACAAGGCGATAAATGCCCCTTCATAAAGTGTAAATTTTTATGCGTGATCAAATAATTTGATATGATAATATCTCTCTCATTTATGCACTCCCACCCTTAAATCTGCCCCTGAAATTACAGCACAAAAGATAATTCGTTACACGCTAACAAATCCACCTAAATGCAAAAGCTGTAACAACGCTAAAATGCGCGTAAATATCATAAGAATACTGTCTTACACCTCCACAAGCAGAATGAGTGGCGTAAAACTGTACAATAAAATGCCATGCCTATAATGAACCGTGCTAAAGACTGTCGCAACACTGGGAGCTAAGGTGTATGATGATGCCAGCTTGCTCTTTTATGAAGCGTAAAGATTAAGAAGACTCAATGGAGTTTATATTATTTCATGGAAATTTTGCCGCTCTACCCTTCTATATTCTTCACGAGTCCCCTCGCGAAATGGGCTTTTATCCCTTGAAAAAGGTCTCTTTTAAAGAATCATTTCAAATTCTAAGAGCTGTTACAGTCTTTTGAACGCATCAAATGAATGATGATGCTAGCTTATTCCTTTCCTATATTCTCGAGCATCAATACATTAGAATGCTCCATTCAAACGCCCCTGTAGCAAAATAAAGCACATTGTCTCTTAAATTTTTTCACGTAATCATTTCTTTCATGCGCCCCTGTCGTCTCCATTTAATGAATCTCCTTGTACTTTCTCAACATCCCAGCACCTTTTTTCTCAGTGCAACCTTTTTGTAATTTGTCAGTTTTTAACTTTTAGATTGACTTTCGGTTTATTTTTCTTATGTTTTAGAATTATTCTAAAGTGCAGAGGAACAGAAAATGTTGAGATCGTTTTTTTCATTTGTACAACGTAAAGCTCTGTCCTTTCGTTCAGCACAAAACGTGATACTTAAAGCGCTCAAATTAAAAGAGCAACATGCGGCGCTCTATTTAAAATATGCAAAAGCTCTAGAACCTTATTCCTCTAAGGAAGCCGCGGTTTTTACCGCTATGGGGCTTCAAGAGCTTAAAAATTATAAGCAACTTTTGTGCCTTTCTTGTCATAATCGTGCAAACACTATCGGTTCATTATGTGACAAAACTTCTCTTGTGAAAGGAAAGAGCCGCCATCCCTCCCAAAAAACAACAGCGGCAAATCACACCATAAAAAAACCTTCAAAAACGCAAAGACAAACACTTTTGACTTGGATTCAACCAGGTCTTGCAGGGTTAATGGATGGCTCTGTCTCTACCCTTGCCCCCATTTTTGCCGCAGCTTTTGCCACGGGAGACACGCATCAAACTTTTTTGATAGGGCTCTCAGCTTCAATTGGTGCGGGACTTTCAATGGGTTTTACAGAAGCAGCCCATGATGACGGCAAATTATCAGGGCGTGGTTCGCCATTAAAAAGAGGTCTTGCCAGCGGCATTATGACAACATTAGGAGGACTAGGTCATACTCTTCCCTATTTGATCAACTCTTTTTATGTAGCGACAATTATTGCTTTTATCATTGTTTTTTTCGAACTAGGCGCCATCGTCTGGATTCAGAACAAATTCATGTCCACTCCCTTTTGGCGCGCCTCTTTACAGGTCATCATTGGTGGTGCTCTGGTTTTTGCCACGGGTATTCTTATCGGTAGTATCTAAAAAATCTTATCTGTAACCATAATTTAGATCTCAAATAAGCGCATGCCCCTAGGCATAAGCCATCCTTGATGATGCCATTATTGAAAAATGCCATTGATAATGTTAGGTGGTGTTGTGGAATATTTTAGGTCAGTAAGAGATGATAAGCAAGCTCTGGGGACAACCTATATCCACACACCTTTATCGACTTGGTTTTATAGATATCTTTTGTTAAAGTATCATTTTCTTCTAGACCTCATATTTTGGAAATGCCTCGATCATGTCGCACACTGAAACAAACGCCTCTCTAAACAACCATCCTGTCTCTTCTCAATCTTCACGTGCCCAGACTTTATTTGTTCAGCGTCTTGCACACGGACAAGGTTTAGAACTTCCTTGCTACGCGACAGCGGGTTCTGCGGGTCTTGATCTACGGGCAGCAATTGGAGAAGAAGAAACGCTTGTTCTTGCCCCTGGGCAGCGGGCACTTATTCCAACAGGTCTCATTTTTCATTTATCTCTTGGGTTTGAAGCACAAATACGTCCACGCTCTGGCTTAGCCTTAAAACACGGCATCACATGCCTCAACACTCCAGGAACGATTGATAGTGACTACCGTGGTGAAGTCAAAGTCCTTCTTATCAATTTAGGACAAGAAGACTTTTCAATCCAACGGGGCATGCGCATTGCCCAAACAGTCATCGCCCCCGTATCCCAAGTTAATGTTTGCGCCATTGAACCAGAGCAAAATACCCAAAGCCATAACGAGAGCCGTGGAACAGGAGGTTTTGGTTCAACGGGACACACTTAAGAAGCTCTGAAAATCGCTCCTCTCAAAATAACACATACTTATTCCAACCACTCTTTCACTTAAAACCCCTTGGGCTTTTAAAGTGCAAAAGGAGTGCGCATTTGCTTTCAAAGTTTTTTCACTAAACGCCCCTCTAAACGGGCATCCTTACTCTTCTCCTGTCTCTTCTCAATCTTCACATGCCCAGACTTTATCCGTTCAGCATCTTGCACTTGGGACAAGAAAGCTTCCTCATTACGCAACGGCTGGTTCTGCGGGTCTTGGATTTACAAGCAGCAAATTGGTAAAGAAGAAACGCTTGTTCTTGCCCCTGGGCAGCGGGCACTTATTCCAACAGGTCTCATTTTTCATTTATCACGTGGGGTTTGAAGCACGCATCCGTCCACGCTCCGGCTTAGCCTTAAAACACGGGCATCACATGCCTCAACACTCTAAGAACGATTGAGTGTGACTATCCGGAAGTGAAGTCAAACTCCTTCTTATCAATTTAGGACAAGAAGACTTTTCCATTTAAACAGGGCATGCGCATTGCCCAAACAGTCATCGCCCCCGTATCTCAAGTTAATGTTTGCGCCATTGAACCAGAGCAAAACACCCAAAGCCATAACGAGAGCCGTGGAACAGGAGGTTTTGGTTCAACGGGACACACTTAAGAAGCTCTGAAAAATCGCTCCTCTCAAAATAACACACATACTTATTCCAACCACTCTTTCACTGGAAATTCTTTGCGCTTTTAAAGTGCAGAAGGAATGCGCATTTGCTTTCAAAGTTTTTTCACTAAACGCTGCTCTAAACAATCATCTCTCAATTACGTCTCGTGCGCTATACAAAACTTCATTATCACCAGATACCCCTCCCCCATAACAAAAACATTGGCATTAACCATTGAGCGTTCACACACTGCTTGTAATGTCGACAATCTATACATCATACTGGAAATTCTTTGCGCTTTTAAAGTGCAGAGGGAATGCGCATTTGCTTTCAAAGTTTTTTCACTAAACGCCCCTCTAAATAATCATCTCTCAATTACGTCTCGTGCGCTATACAAAATTTCATTATCACCCGATCCCCCTTCCCCATAACAAAAACATTGGCATTAACCATTGAGCGTTCACACACTGCTTGTAATGTCGACAATCTATACATCATATTGATTTATAATAATAATGAATTGTCTTTCAACTTAAATGAGAGATCTCAGTACTGTAAGATTGTTTCATGGCAAGCCTATTTATATTAAATCAATCAAAAGCATGTTTCTCACATTCCAAACGTGGCTAGCATGTAGATAAAAACTGAAAAAATGCCTACAATGAATACGTATATTAACACTGTCTTGGAAAAAAATATAAATACGATAATGGTGCTCGCTTACTCTTTTATTAAGCATAAAGAGAGTGAGGTTCGATAGATTTTTTGATTATTTTACGGGGGCTTTACCGTTATACCATTTATGAACACCGCCGCAAAAAGGGCTTTAAGATGTATTAAGACACACAACAATCGCCTCTGCTGTTTTCTTGATCGCACCTCTTGCGGCAAGATGAGTAGTGCTTAATCCTAAAAAACCGATTCAATATATGAACCCCCTGCATAATATCAAACCCATGCGTATTTGGTTTAATAAATCCACGGAACCCTCATCAATTTCACTCTACGACTTTGAGTAATATGCTTTGCTTCCTGCAACAAAGGCTGTTTTTTATCACTGATCAGAGGCATCGGCTGGAATATTAGCGTTTCCCGTAGTGCTCGTTGTTACGGCATCCACATGCCCCACAACGTTACCACCCGCTCCATCGACAGCAGCGTTCGCTACCCCTGTTGTTTTATTATTGATCTCACCTCTTGAGACAAGATTGGTAGAGTTTTGCAATCCTACAAGACCGATTTTATGATATCCAGCCATGCGTATTTGATTTAATAAATCGATGACAGTACCATAATCAATTTCGCTATCCGCTTTGATTAAAATTTTTGTCTCTAAATTTTGCGTCGTTTCCCTCAACAAAGCTTCTCTCAAAGCTGCTTGTTCTACAAGATGATCACCAATGTAAAGAGAACGATCTTTTTGCAACGTAACATAAAGAGGTTCATCAGACTGAACCACTGAAGGTGCTTGAGTTATAGAAGGAAGCTGAACGGAAATGGCAGATGTTGCCAAAGGCGCTGCAACCATAAAAACAATAAGCAACACCAATACAACATCAATAAAAGGGGTCACATTGATTTCGCTTTGCAACCCACTCTCGTCTATATCCCAATCATTATTAAGGCTTGCTTTCATTTTTTATGACTTTTCTGTTGTCTTTGTCTATCAAGTTCACGGCTCAAGAGCCTTTCAAGAGCAGCAGCGATATCACCTAAATCACTACGATAACCACTCAAAGCACGCATAAGGCTATTATACATAACAACGGCGGGAATAGCCACAAAAAGCCCAACAGCCGTTGCGAATAAGGCTTCAGCAATTCCAGGCGCCACCACATCAAGTCGCGTTGTTTGAGACTGAGCAATCCCAATAAAAGAATTCATAATTCCCCAAACAGTTGCAAAAAGACCAACAAAAGGAGCAATTGCGCCAATAGTTGCAAGAACAGCGCTTCCACATGCAACACGGCGTGTAGCAGCCAGCAAGCAGCGTGACAAAAGTGAATGAACCCTTTCTTTTAAACCTTCATGAACATCGCGAGCCTTAGCATCGCGAACATCGCGGGAAACATCTTCATATTGATTGCTCTCCTCATAAAAGAGAATATCTTCAATCGTTTGTGCCCTTTCCTCTGTACTGTTTTTTTCACCAGAGCTTTCGTTTATCCCTTCAGGAGCAGAAAAATGAACCTGTTGTGCAGAAAGATACACCTCTTTAAGGACTTCTTTGAGAAAAAACACACCAGCCCCTTTGCTTTCTTTCAAGCTCGCTGCCAAACGCGTAAGAGTCTGAGCATTTAGAACCAATTGAAGTTCATGACGTACTCTTCGTTTTACCAAAGTGATCTCAACAATTTTCACAAAAGCAATTGTCCAAGACATAAGAGAAGCAAGTAACAAAATAATGATAACGGCTTTCACCACCCAATCAGCAGCCATAAACATAGAAAGAGGAGAAAAATCATGCACTGTCAATACAGCAGACATATTATCTAAAGGGACTGTTTTATCTAAAGGGACTGTTTCAGATTCCATTTTTATCTCACATTCTTGTGCTCTTATCTTTATTTATGAGCTGGATCGTCACCCCGCCGCATAGCATCACTGTTCCAAAATGCCACTACCCTTTTAACGTCACTTGTGTATTCCTCTTAAGAAAGAAAACTTGATAAATCAAGTATAGTTTTATTTCACAAGCTCTCTCTTAATTCTAAAGAAATTACTCAAGAAATTTTTCTCTAACAATTCAACAAGTTTATCTTACCCAATCAATTTATTGCATAAATTAGGCAAAATGATAAACTTACAAGAAGTATCGCATATAATATTTTAATTTATAAGAATAATTTATCATCGTTCCTGTTAAATAAATCTCTCATATCGCAAAATTTCTCTCATTTCAGCGGCTCTTTTAAATCCAACAAAATATTTTCTTACATGAAACAAGCAGAAAAAATATCATAAAACTCTTGAAGAAAAGGATACGCACATCTCTAAAAACCCGTGCACTGAAGTCCCTATCCTAAAATAAAAATATACCTTACGTTTAAAAAAAGAACTATCGCAATATTATTTTCTTTTTCTTCTGCAAAAGCATAAAAATGACATTATTTCTGCCGCAAAATCGCAACAACGATGTTTTTTACCTGTCACAAGCCTAAAAAATAAACCTCAACAGGCTTTTTAAAAAACTTTTATAAAAAACTGCGCCACGAGAAACTGAAGAATGGTGCTAAATTGCTGCAAAAGCATAAGACAATTCTCAACAGATGCGACCCTTTACAGACAAAGCATATCGTATAGGAAAGATTTATTTTATCAAAAACAGTTTTAAATTCGACAAAATGAAAGGAACCAAAAAAAGCTTTTGGCGTTACTCAAGCAGTGAAAATTTTCACTCCAATGCAAATGATCACTATGAACACACCAATACAAATATAATGAATCAAGAGGGAAAAATACCATGGCCCATAATAAAACAACACAGCACGATAAATCAGCCGTAGAAAAAGACCAACAAAAAGACCTACAAGGACAATTAGAAACGTTACGCACTGAAATTTCAGGGATTACCTCAACCCTAACAGATCTTGGTGCAAACAAATTCAACGCCGCCAAAGACAAAGCGGAAAAACTATATCACTCAGCGAAAGAAAGTGGTGAAGACATGATGTCTCAAGCAAAAGACAAAATCAGTGATCTTGAACAAACCATGAATCAATGCGTTCGCAAAAATCCTGGCAAAAGCGTTTTGTTTGCCGCAGGGGTTGGTTTTATTCTTTCTCAATTACTGCGTCGTTAAGCAATGCATAAGTTTATCGCGCCTCTTTTAAACCATCTTGTCGGTGGAGGGCTTAAAAGCACAGTCAAGCAAGTACGCCTTCAAGCAATTTTCTATGGGTTTATTGGCATTTCATTCTTCATGTCTTTGCTTTTTTTATGTACCATCGGTTTTATTGCGTTATGTTCTGTTATGAAGCCTCTTGCTGCCGCCAGTATCATGTTTTTAATTTGTCTTTCTCTTGCAGGATTAGGTCTTATTATCAGTCGCGTTCTCAAAACTTATCAACGCTATGACCAACAAAAAAAGACAGAAGAACAACGCCACAAACTCATGACAGATGCGACCGTTTCCAGCCTTGCAGCTCTCAGTCAACATCTCCCTTTTGCCAAATTGGGTGTTCCCATTCTCGGACTTGCAACTTATTTTTTGTGGAAAAAAGATAAAAAAGACCGCTTTTCAAAGTAAAATATGTAAAACTGTCACTCTAAATTCCCCCTCAGTGTGCTTTCTTTTATAGCAAAAGAAAGCACATTTTTTTCCTCATAGTCTCTTTAGCTTCTTCAAAAGCCTGAAAAAAAATCCCCTTCATTTTGCTAAAAATTCCATAGAACCGCTACACTCTCTTTCAGATTGCAACCCATATTTCATGAACATAACAACATAAGGCAAAACTTACATTAAAAATTCTGGTTTGATTTGAAGCAATTGGTTGTTTTTTGAAGGCAAGGTGTTTTCAGTTTTACCTTTTCTCTATTTTTTCATAAGCCTTTTTTCATGACCATAGGTCACATCAGTAGTTTGCATGTGTTCAGATTTTTCTGAACACTCATGTTTGTTACAATGACTATTTTGTTTAGGGGAAGGAAACGCGCTCTCCCATAGCGCTGTAGTGAGCAACCTATATGCGTAAGCGAGCTTTAAACACAACAATTTTCCATAACGAGCGTTGTCCACCAAGGACTGTGTGGATTATAATTAACTTTTTTCTGATAAGATTTGCAGTAGAATATTGTCTTGATTTTTAAATAGCGCTTGAGAGAACGCTTTATCAATTATGGTCAATGGGATTATAGCTTCCATGATCTCTTCGCCAATCTTCTGGTTGTTGAAATTGGCTCGACCATAAACCATTTTGTGCTTTTTGAGCAGCAGATTGTAGGGTTTTATAGTCTGCTGGGGATGGAAAATGATGCTGATCTTTTGTCAACACCATCAACCCTTCAGCAAGCCCCAACCGCGCCAGATCAACCCCATCAACAAAACATTGTGCATAATGAACCTGTTGAACGACACGTGCTTGCCGACAAGTAACCTTTTTATCAATTGTTTTTGAAACAAGCCAAGCCGTAACAAAAGCGCCGCAAGGCCACTTAACTCCGTTGCGTGAGGCAAATTGCCTCATTTCACAGCTTTCCACACCATATAAGCGGATATCACGGATGATCTTTTTTCTCCATCCATCATCTACAAGCGTGATCATTTTAAAGGTCACACCACTTGTAACCTGTATAGCACCGGAATAGACCGGCACATTTTCTTCATAAAATTGTGATGCGAGTGGTTCTGGATGCAATACCACATTTTGTTGGTTTACGTCTTGTTGGTTTGCATAATCTATCAATTGTGACTTCGGATTTTGAACGGGGTTTCCAATTGTCTTTTCTGATCCTTTTAAAAAAGAAGTTTGAGTAAGTTGTTCATTATGTTGACTTAAATAAAAGTATCCTAAAATAATAATACAAATTAAGATAATATATTTAGGCGCTGATCGAAGATATTTTAAAAGTATCATTTTGAATATTGCTGTATTTTATTGTTCTTAAATAATAAAAGATTAAATATTATTAATTTATCGATAGAAAAATTTATTTTTTTCATTTATATGATTCCCGATTAATATTTTGAATATTAATTTTGTGATTAACTTAAACATAAAGCGGGGGAATTTTCATGAAAAACATGAATAATTCGTTCATTAATGAACATACCTTACAAAAAACTATTCTATCCAACACCCAAAAGAAATGGTTAACAGCAGCATTAATGCTGTTTATTGCCTTCATCGCACTGAGTGAACCAGCATTTGCCGCAGGTGACTTCGGAAAAGTTGACGATGCGCTTAAAAAAATAATTGAAGCTTTAACAGGAAACATTGCAAAATCAATCGCAACCATTGCCGTTGCTGGTATTGGGCTTGCATGGATTGCTGGTTATGTTGAAATGCGTAAAGCTTTTTTCGTTTGTGTTGGCATCGGCATTGTTATGGGTGCATCGCAAATCGTATCAATGCTTTCCTAATTAAACTTTGCCTTTCAAAGCCATGAAAGAGCACGACAAGCTAACAGAAGATACGTTATTTCTTGCTTGCACGCGCCCTGCAATGATCGCAGGCGTGACGGTGGAAGCTATGGGATTAAATGGGATAGGAACGATGATATTGTTCATTATGGCAGGCAATATTTTTTTTCTAACCTTTGGTGTGATGCTGCATTTCATATTCAAGGAAATCCTAAAGCATGACCATAACAAATTTCGTATTCTTCTGACATGGCAAAAGACATCTATTTTTGCCAGAAATTCGAGTCTATGGGGTGGGGGAAGTATTTCTCCATTACGATTAATTCGTAATTATGAGGAATTACAATGAATAGAACAGAGCGCAAACGTGAAAAGCAGCCAGAGGCGATCATTCCTTATGTGCGCCATGTCAACAAGCACATCATTGCGCTGGATTCACGCGCTCTCATGAGCGTTATTAAACTTGAAGGCATTAACTTTGAGACAGCGGATATTATTGATCTGAATGTGCTTCACGAACAGCTCAATAATCTGTTTAAAAACATAGCGGATGAACGGATAGCGCTTTATAGCCATATTATCAGAAAGCGTGAAACTGTTTATCCGGATGGGACTTTCAGATCGGCATTTGCCAAGCAATTAGATGATAAATATCGCGACCGGATGATTTCACAGGAGCTTTATCGCAATGATCTTTATCTTTCTATTTTGTGGAATCCACACGTTGATCAAACGGATAAATTAGTGGAGTTTTTCAAACGTTTAGGCAAAGCCAAGCAAGAAAAGACAGAAGTTGATGCAGAGTCCATTCGCAAGCTTGAAGATATTACCACAGATCTTATTCAAAATTTAGAGCGCTATGGTGCAAGAAGATTGAGTCTTTATGAACATGAAGGCAATATTTATTCGCAGCAAAGTGAGTTTATCCACCAATTGGTGGGAGGTCGTCGTGAACGTATCCCTCTCACATGGGGGACGATAGCTTCGACTGTTTATTCAGACCGTCTCATTTTTGGAAAAGAGATCATAGAAATACGCACCGAGGCGGCACAGCGGTTTGCGGGCATGTTTGGTTGGAAAGAATATCCAGCAAAAACCAGGGTAGGCATGGCGGATGGTTTGCTCACCCTTCCCTTTGAGTTTATTTTCACCCAATCTTTTATTTTCAAGAGCAAAAATGCTGCCAAACAGATTATGGGGCGCAAACAGAATCAAATGGTCAATGCAGGAGATCGAGCAGGTTCACAAATTATGGAACTGGATGATGCGCTTGATGATCTTGAATCCAATCGTTTTGTTTTAGGGGAGCATCATTTATCATTGGCAGTTTTTGCTGATACGCCGCAAGAGTTAGCGGATAATCTTGCCAAAGCGCGTTCTCGTCTTACAGATGGTGGGGCTGTCATTGCGCGGGAAGACTTAGGGTTAGCGGCGGCTTGGTGGGCACAATTGCCTGGCAATTATGCTTATCGCACCCGCTCTGGTGCAATAACAAGCCGCAATTATGCAGCGCTTTCTCCTTTTCATTCTTTTCCGGTTGGGAAAATAGATGGCAATGTATGGGGACCAGCGGTAGCCTTGATGAAAACCTCTGCTGGTTCACCGTTTTATTTTAACTTTCACTTTGGTGATTTAGGCAATACGTTTGTTTGTGGTCCCTCTGGTTCTGGGAAAACGGTTATTGTCAATTTTCTTTTAGCGCAACTTCAAAAGCATGATCCCAATATGGTCTTTTTTGACAAAGATCGGGGTGCAGAACTTTTTGTCAGAGCGGGTGGCGGCACTTATATGCCCTTGAAGAATGGTAGACCGACAGGCATAGCACCGCTAAAAGGCTTAGACTATAACAATCCAGCAGATAGAGTTTTTTTACGCCAATGGATTATAAAGCTTGTTTCGTCTGAAGATCAAAAGATCAGTGAATCAGAAAGACAAGACATTACGGCAGCTGTTGACCAACTTGCCTTATTACCCAAAGAACAACGGACGATCTCCGCCTTACAAATGTTTTTTGACACCACGCACAGGGAGGGGATAGCGGGTCGTTTAGAAAGATGGTGTAAAGGCAATGCCTTAGGGTGGGTTTTTGACAATCCTGATGACGACATTGGCATTGATGCAAAATTTATTGGTTATGACATGACGGATTTTTTAGACAATAATGAAATTCGTCCACCCTTGATGATGTATCTTTTTCATAGAATTTTGTCTCTGATTGATGGGCGCCGTATTATCATTGTCATTGATGAGTTTTGGAAAGCCTTAGAGGATGATTCCTTTAAAGCCTTTGCGCAAGACAGGCTGAAAACTATCCGTAAACAAAATGGTTTGATGTTGTTTGCAACGCAATCTCCCAAAGATGCGATCAATTCGACCATTGCCCACACCATTATAGAGCAATGCCCAACACAAATTTATTTTCCCAATCAAAAGGGCAATCATGGGGATTATGTAGAAGGTTTTAAATTATCGGACAGAGAATTTAACCTGATACAATCAGAATTAAGCCGTGAGTCACGGCGTTTTCTCATCAAACAAGGACAAAGTTCAGTTGTAGCAGAACTAAATTTACGCGGCTTTGATGATGAAATAGCCATTTTAAGTGGCACCACCAAGAATATTGAACTCCTAGAGACCATTATGGATGAAGTTGGACAATCTCCAGAAAAATGGCTTCCTATTTTTCAAGAAAGGTCAAAGCAATGAAAAAACTTTTATTGGCAACAGCTCTTTGCGCAATTTCTTTTGGTTTAACAACCAATTCATTTGGTTTTGGCGGTATTGTATTTGATCCCAAGGCTTTTGGACAAATGATTAAACAAGTTCAACAAGGCCAACAACAGCTTAACAAGTTGCAAGAACAAATTCAACAAGGTGCACAACAGCTTGACCAATTAAAGAGCCAACTCGATCAAGCGAAACAATTATATAACTCCTTAAATGTCAAGCCTGACATTTCGGGATTGAAAGAGATGTTTAACAAGCAAGGGAGCAGTGGCGCCCTTCCTTCAGACTTTAACCACTTTCAACAATCGATGGGCAGCGGCGGTGGTGGCGGCGGTGGTGGCAGCAAAAACACGCAAAAATGGCAAGAAGAACTTAAATACAAAGAGCCCGCGGGGGGTGCAGGATCAAAAGAAGCAGTAGATGCTTTTTACGCACAAGAAGTGAAAAAAGCCGAACAGGACACGGTAGGACAGGCAGCCAAAGGCCAAGACGTCTACGAAGAAGCCAGTGAAACACAAAAAAACATTACCAAGCTCCTTGACGAACTTGGAAGTACTAAAGATGCGGGTAAAATTCAAGGCATTCAAGCACAATTATCAGCGGTACAAGCAGACCTCCAAGCAAAAATACTCCAAATGCAAGCCGCCATGATGATTCAACAAGCAGAAGAAAAAGCTGCAAAACAACGTGAAATGGAAGAATTTAAAGCGCGATACAAAGCTTTAGCCAAAACACTGCGTGGTCAATAAACGGGAGAAAAGAGGGGCTTGAATATGAACAAGATCATCATAACAACATTGCTACTTTGCACAGGGCTCATCACCACTGGATGTGAAAAAACCCATAGCGTAGAAGAATTTAAGAAAGATCACAAATTATACGAAAAATGGAAAATGAAATGTATGACATCAGGGGATCTCGATTCGCAAAATTGTAAAAACGCAGAGCAAGCTTATCGTGAGAGTCTTCCAACATGGGGATGGGGGAGAACTGGCTCAACAAATGACGATAAACAAGAATCTGAAAAGAAACAGGACAGTCATTAATCATGAACAAGATCATCATAACAACATTGCTGCTTTGCACAGGGCTCATCACAGCTGGATGTGAAAAAACCTATAGCGTCGCAGAATTTAAAAAAGATAAAAATTTACGCCTAGAGTGGGATGCGAAATGTGGATTCGCAGGGACTTCAAAAAATTGTGAAAACATGCGGTTAGCATTTTTAGAACTTCAAAAAGAATATGACGCAAAAGCTGAAGAAAGAAGCCGGAAAGCGGCAGAGAGCTTCAACAAAGCGATGGATGAACTTATGGCTAAACAAAAAGCTGAACATGAAAAATGGAAAGCTGAACAAAAAGCAAAAGAACAAGCCGAACGAGAAGCAAAAGAGCGCGCTAAAGCTAAACAACAGGACAATAAATAATGAATAAAGTTCTCATAACAACATTGCTACTTTGCACAGGGCTCATCACAGCTGGTTGTGAAAAAACCTACAGCGTAGAAGAATTTAAAAAAAATAAAAAACTGATGGAAGAAGTATTAGTGAAATGTTTGACGTCAGGGGATTTGAATTCGAAAAATTGTAAAAATGCAGAGCAAGCTGAATTTGAAACCCGTAAAAATTGGAGAGGCTTTGGCTCGACAAATGACGATAAACAAGAATCTGAAAAGAAACAGGACAATAAATCATGAATAAAGTTCTCGTAACAACATTGCTACTTTGCACAGGGCTCATCACGGCTGGCTGTGAAAAAACCTACAGCGTAGAAGAATTTAAAAAAAATGAAAAATTGATGGAAGAATGGGGAGCAAGATGTGGATGGTCAGGAACTTCAAAAAATTGTGAAAACCTAAGAGTAGCAGCTTTAGAACTTGAAAAGGAACGTCGGAAAAAAGCTGAAGAACATAATCGCAAACTAGATGAAGAATTTAAAGCTAAACAAAAAGCTTGGATTGAAAAAATGAGAGCTGAGAATGAAAAATTTAAAGCTGAACAAGAAGCAAAAGAACAAGCCGAAAGAGAAGCAGAAGAGCGCGCTAAAGCCGAACAAGAAGCAAAAGAACGAGCTGAACAACAACAAAATAACAATTAAATTATAAAATACACAACAAATAGCGGAGCATCTCAATGGCAATAGTAACCAAAGGCGTATTTACTTGGATAGATAATACTGTAATGCATTCCCTTACAAAAATAATGGATAGCACCATTACACATCGCTATTGCGCTTTAGCTGCTCAACTTAAAGAACCTTACAGACTATACAATAGATTTATGGCAAGATTATGTCGCTGCCCTAGATTTATCATCACTGGTTATAAAAAACCAGAACATAGCATAATTTAAAAATTGTGCTCAAACCTTGTAAAACTGAAAGGAAAAAGGGGAAATATCTATGAATAAAGTTCTCATAACAACATTGCTACTTT
This sequence comes from Bartonella sp. CL434QHHD, assembly GCF_042195145.1. NCBI lineage: Bacteria > Pseudomonadati > Pseudomonadota > Alphaproteobacteria > Hyphomicrobiales > Bartonellaceae > Bartonella > Bartonella sp. CL434QHHD. Next base: position 57,375 of record NZ_JBHINT010000005.1, read on the forward strand.
GCACAGGGCTCATCACCGCTGGATGTGAAAAAACCCATAGCGTCGCAGAATTTAAAAAAGATGAAAAATTACGCCTAGAGTGGGATGCTAAATGTGGATTTGCAGGAACTTCAAAAAATTGTGAAAACATGCGGTTAGCATTTTTAGAACTTCAGAAAGAACGTCAGGCACAAGATGAAGAAAGCGATCGTAAAACAATAGAGCGCTTCAACAAAGAGATCGAGGAACTTGTAGCCAAAAAAAAAGCTAAAAATGAAAAAAGAAGAGCTGAAGAAAAAGCAAAAGAACAAGCCGAACGAGAAGCAGAAGAGCGCGCTAAAGCTAAACAACAACAGGATAATAATTAAATCAGAAGTAATCATATTTACAAAAATTTGATGGAATGGATATGCAATGGCATTTGAAAATGTAACTGTATTTACTCAGATGGATAGTGTTGTAATAGCGTCTCTTGAAGATATAATGAACGAAACTATTAATCATCTTTCATCGGGTTTAAGTGCGCCACTTAAAGCATCTTGTACAATTTACATTATATTTATGGGGTACAATATCATCTATGGGCGTTCTTCCACACCCTTATGGGAATTTATAGCGACAGCTTTCAAACTCGGCATTATTGTTGCACTTGCCACAAACGCTGCTCTTTATAATGCGTGGGTCAGGGATATATTTTTCAATGATCTGCCGAATGCCATTGCAAATGTCACACAAGGTACAGCACACTCGGATCAAAATATATGGGACAATATGCTAAGAAAAGCTGGTGCACACGTTTTTGACGCATCAGATCAGTACACAGGATGGACTAACACGGGTAAGTTTCTTGCCGCATGGATTGCTGGTTTTTGCTGTTTAGTGAATGCTATTTTAATGTCTGCAATTGGTTTTATCGTCTCAATGTTTGCTAAACTTGGTTTATTTCTTGTCCTATCGATAGGGCCACTTTTTATAAGCCTTGGTCTGTTTTCCCCAACAAGGCGTTTTACAGAAGCATGGTTAGGTCAAGTTGCAAACTTCATTATTTTGCAGGTATTAGTCGTGTTGCTTGGCGGTATGTATGTCAATCTTGCAACAAAAATCTTCTCAGAAAGTCTTAAAGATGTAATGCTTTCCTTAATTAATTTCTCAGCTGTTGGCTTTGGTGGTATTTACCTTTTCATAAAATTACCTGATATAGCATCAGCTTTAGCCTCTGGGGGTGCTTCTCTCACAAGTGCAATAACGGGAACGCAACGCGCTGGAAAAGAAGCTTTTCGCGCTGCTAAATTTGCAGGCAACACAATAATGAAGGGTGTTAAAAAATTAGCATCACTATTAGCAAAGGCCTAAGTTCAAATGCGGAAATTTAAAAAAATTGGGATTATCTTACCATTTCTCTTTCTCAGTGGCTGTGTGTCTTCACCAAACACACTGAAGTCACTCCCAAAGTGTGATGGATATTCTAAACGTCCACTCAACAGATCGATGTGGAATTGGGAAGGGAAAAAACCCACGCCCACGCCCATTATCATCAATAACAACACCCCTTCACCCCTAAAAGAAGGGAAGCTGGAAATGCTTCTGGCACAAAAATTAACGGATGAAGAAATCAAATCTTACAAAAATTGCGGGCAAAAAGCATGAAAGAAAAAGACATAGAACAATACATTGCTGAAGCACGCTCGTTTGATCAAGATCGCATGCTCGCCTCACGCCGCACCACCCGCGTCTCCCTTGCCATTGCCGGCATCGCGGTTGCGGTTGCAATACTGTCTTCTCTCGCGGTCATCACCCTCACACCCCTTAAAACCGTGGAACCTTTTGTGATCCGTGTAGACAATTCAACCGGCATCACCGAAGTTGTGGAAGCCTTAAAAGAAGGTCCCACCAATGTCGACGAAGCAATCACACGCTACTTTGCTGCAAAATATGTCCGCTCCCGTGAAGGCTTCACCACAGAAGAAACACAACACAACTTCCAAACCGTCTCTCTCCTCTCTTCTTCAGAAGAACAGGAAAGATTTGCCAGCTGGTATGGAGCAAGAAATCCCCAAAGTCCTCAAATTCTCTATAAACACGCCGCCGTTACAATAACAATAAAATCAATCTCCTTTATCAATGACGATGTCGCCCAAGTGCGTTACTACAGAACCATTCACGACAACGACAACAACAAAGAATTCATCACCCACTGGGTTGCAACACTTACCTTTGAATATATCAATGCCCCTATCTCTGTCCAAAACCGTTTGATAAATCCTCTAGGGTTTATTGTTAGTGAATATAGAACCGATCCGGAAGTGGTCAACTGATCATGACAAAAAAAATTCTTTTTTTCATTCTTAACATCGCTATTACCCTTTCTTTAACGCCTAGCCATGCCAGTATTTTTCCCACCCGTGCGCCAAGCGATAGCCGCATTCGCTTTATCAACTATGATGCCTATAATGTCACAAAAATTATTGGCTCCATACGCTCATCGGTACAAATAGAATTTTCTCCCAATGAAGAAATTGCCCATGTAGCAATTGGCAACAGCGTTGCATGGGAAGTCGCCCCCGCTGGCAATATTCTTTTCCTCAAAGCGCGGGAAGTCCAACCCATTACCAATCTCCAAGTCGTCACAACAAAGCTTGATGGCTCAAAGCGCTCCTATCAATTTGAACTCATGGTCAAAGATGGAGAAATTTCATCTGGACAAGAAACATATTTCCTTGTGAAATTTCGCTACCCACAAGAAGAAGCAGAACAAAGAAGACTCGCAGCCCTTATGCGACAAGAAAAACAACAAGCCCAGCGTATCGATAATGTCTTCAACGCTTCTGAAACCTACGGACCTCGCAATTGGGCTTACACCGCTCAAGGCTCTATCACTCTCGAACCCTCCTCTGTTTATGACAATGGCAAAACAACAACATTTACATTTCCAGACAACCAAGAAATCCCTGCCATTTACATTGTCAGCAATGACGGTACAGAATCGCTGGTTCCCAAAACCACAAGAGGCAACATGGTGATTGTCCATGCCATTAGCGCACGCTTCACCCTAAGACATGGAAAAAACGTCCTATGCGTCTTTAACGAAGCCTATCAACCAAAAGGCACAAATCCAAATACCGGAACAACCTCACCATCTGTTGAACGTAAAATTGCATCAGATCTTTAAATAAGCGGGAATTGAAGGGGACAACACATGAGTGATAAATCAATCATCGAAGATCGCGGATCTATTGGGGATGGCAAAAACAATAGCGCCAAAAGCGCTGGCAAAAAAATAGTTGTCGCAATAGCTTGTATAGGAATCTGCGGCTATGTGCTCTGGAACATCTTATCCTCCCCCACAGAACAAAAAGACACCGCAAAAGCTCATAAAAAACAAGAAAAAAGCTTTCACAATTCCCTCGCCCCTTTAGAGCTCGCGCCCTCTGACCCGCGTGCCAACATAGCGCCAATAACCTTACCACCCCCACAACCACTCGCACAAGAACCCAAAAAAGATGACCCACTACTTGATGCCGCAAGACGTGCCCCTGTTCTCGCTTTTGCCAAAGGCTCTAAATCTCAATTAAAAGACATCGTCAACACGACTCTCAACCCCTTTGAAAAATTCCATACCCTTGAAAATCTCGCGAATGCGCAAAATTCTCCTGCCCTTCAAAACACACAAAATTTTGCAACCCTATTAAAGCCTACCAAAACAGAAGAAGCAAAAGCAAAACTCATCGGCAATAGAAACTTTATCATCGCCATGGGAACCTCTATCCCCTGTATCTTAGAAACCGCATTAAACAGTGAGCAACCAGGCTTTGCAAGCTGCATCATCAACCGTGATATCCTCTCTGACAATGGGCGCGTTGTTTTGCTTGATAAAGGAACCCAAGTGATTGGCGAATACCGCGGAGGGATAAAACAAGGTCAATCTCGCCTCTTTGTGCTCTGGACAAGAGCAAAAACCCCAACCGGTGTCATCATCGACCTTGCCTCACCCGCAACCGACAGTTTAGGCAGAGCCGGTTTTGATGGCAACATCAACACCCATTGGTGGGAACGCTTTGGCTCTTCCCTTTTACTCACCGTTATTGATGGTGCCACAACAGTTTTAACAAATAAAATAGTAGGCAATTCCAATAAAGAAGGTTCAAACAACTCTGGAGGCGGCGGTTTTGAAGGCGCAAACAACACTGGAAAAGAGGCCGCCAGTATTGCTCTTGAAAATCAAATCAACATCCCTCCTACCCTAGAAAAATTTCAAGGCGAACTCGTCAACATTTTCGTAGCAAAAGATCTCGATTTTTCCTCTGTCTATAAACTAGTCGTAAAGAGCAAAAGAAACCGCTCTACTCCCAGCTATTCCTTTTTTCATTAAGCCAATAAAGTCACATTATGCCATCAGCAAAAAATGCAGAACGCGCCTCCATCGTTTTAACAAAATTAAAGATCTTAGATGATTTCCTCAATGATGAAAATTTATTTGAAATTGTTATCAATCGCCCTGGCGAAGTAATCGTTGAGGGTCCCAATGGTTGGCAAACCCACATCTTAAAAGAGCTAACCTACAGCGAACTAGAAGGGATTGCAAAAGTTGTTGCTGCCTACACAACACAAAAAATCAGTGTAGAAAACCCCGTTCTCTCCGCAACACTGCCAAACAACGAACGCATACAAATTGTTATGCCTCCAGCAGTTGCAGCCAATACCATTAGCATGACCATTCGTAAACCTTCATCACGCACTTTTTCTCTTGAAAGTTTACATGAAAACAATCTTTTTTCTGTTGCCCAAAACACCAGTTTCACACCCACGCAACAAATGACAGAACGGTTATCCGAACTCTCTGATACAGACAAAGAGCTAACAGATCTCTTTATCGCTAAAGATTTTTGCACCTTTTTAGAAAGAGCCGTTATTACACAACAAAATATCTTAATATCGGGCAAAACCGGTTCTGGTAAAACAACCCTCTCCAAAGCTTTGATTGCAAAAATCCCTGACTATGAACGAATTCTCACCATTGAAGACACGCCAGAACTTGTCGTTCCGCACGCCAACAAAGTGCAGCTCTTTTATTCAAAAGATAACCAAGGCTTAGCAAAAGCAGGTGCAAAAGAACTGCTTGAATCAGGCTTACGCATGCGCCCCGACAGAATCCTTCTACAAGAGCTGCGTGATGGTACAGCCTTTTACTATATCCGTAATGTCAATTCTGGTCACCCCGGCTCCATTACCACCGTCCACGCCTCAACAGCCCTTGCAGCCTTTGAACAAATGACCCTTTTAGTCAAAGAAAGTGACGGTGGTGGTAATTTAGCACGCGATGATATCCGCGGCTTATTAATCTCGATGATAGATGTCATCATCCAATGTAAACGCCTCGAAGGAAAATTTCGTGTAACAGAAATCTATTACGACCCCTTCAAACGCCGTGATGCTTTTTAAAAAAAAACGCTACCCCTCACACCCTTTTTTATAAGCAAAAACTATACCAATAGAGCTTTCTTAAAAACACGATTAATCGCTTCAAGTTCAGTGTCAATAATCGAAAACAACAAGTAAAAAGAAGTAAAAATATCATCCCCATTCCCAATCACGAATGCGCCCCACAGGAAAACCAAAACGTGCCGAAAATGATATCTATAACCCTATATTTTTTCTGATTTTTTTTGACATCAACATTTGCAGGAATATAGATACCAAATTTAGTATCCGCTTCACCTTTAACTTCAGACAAGAGCTTCACGAGCACCTTGTAATATACGAGATCCTGCTTTATGTGCCTTATCCATTATTATTCTTTTCGATATTCATCAAGGCGCAATATAAAAATTTTCTTCAACGCATTCCTCTCTGATTTTGTCAAATTACCTCAAGATGATTGACTGTAAATATCTTCGATCAACACCGGAATATTTTAACCACCAAAAAAGGGTATAACCTTATATCCCCCACTTTTACTCTTATGCTTTTAAACCTAACTTTCCTTGGCTTTCTCTTAACCCTTGCATAAGACCACCAGCATCTGAATGAGTAGCAATAAAAGAAACAATATCAAATAATTATTCAGGCGATATGCCTTCTTCTTTCACAGAAATTCAATAAGCTGCCATTTCAATCACGGTTTGCATACATCATTCAATATACGGAAACACCCATAACGATAATGATGTAAATGAAAAGCTAATTTGAAGTGAATGATCAGAAATATCAAATATCCAAATGACAAAACAAATCTTACCTATCTTTAGCAATACATACCTCTTTACCCTTGTCACTTCTCTTAACCCTTGTCACTTTTCTCGAAAGTTTTAAGCGTTTTCGCATTAGAAATAGACATATCAAACGGCAATCCTTTTTCATGAACAACTTTTGTCAAAGCAATCCGGATAAAATCAGACACCGGAAGTCCTAAACTTGCTAATATTTCATCGGATTTTTTTTAACGCCCTATCTATGCAGGCACATACAACATCTTTTGTCACACCCATATTAAACACCTCCTTTGATTACCTCTCTTTTACCGTATGGCTTAATAGGGCTTATACAGCATAAGGCTTTATCCTTGCCCTTACCGTATCATATCTATTGATCTTGCACGCGCTATTGCGTTGATTTTCTCCTGTTGTCTCTGTTGCAAAAACTTAACTGCCATTTGAAACTCTTTTATGCAATCTTGATCATGAGACTGTTGTTAAAAAATTGCTTTTGATAAATCATAATTTGTTTGCATAGCAAGCCAAGCACGTGCTGTGCTTACACCAGACATTTCAAGCCTAATAGCAAGATTAGCACTCATAGCGGCTTTTCCATTTAAAACTCTAGAAAGTGCTACACGAGATATACCAAGCTACTCTGCTGCTTCATTAACGGATAAACCAAGCTCTTTGATCACATCTTCTCACAATAATTCACCGAGATGTGAAGGATTCTTCATCATTGTTTAGATCTGCTTTTTGATGATAATCCAGATAATCAACCATTTCGACATCTATGCTATCAAAGCGAAATATTACGCGACAATTTCCATTTACAGTAATTGACTAATAATCCTTGAAATCACCCTTTAGCAGATGTAATCAAAAGGACGGATAACTCAAAATCTTTTGGCGATACATCTCCTTCAAGAGCACTTAGAATACGCTTTAATTTTTGAGCATGGGCGGTTCTAATCCCTTCAGTCGTACCAGTATTATAGAAGGCTTCAATCCTTTTATGTTTAAATCCTAAAATCATAAATGAATATAGAGTGTCCCCCTCCAAGATCCAAAAAATGTTCATTATTTTTTACATCACACGGCTTTTTTTACTTTATAAACATTAGAACTGTCGTGAAAAAATTGCTTATTCTCATCTCTTTCTCATTATTCTACTAATTATTGGAAAAGTATAAGTTCATAATTAGGAGGAGCTAAACGTAATAGGAGCGTATCATATCTCCAATTGGCAGCGGCACTTAGAAACATCAAGATGATATAACCACAATGACCATTGCTGTTTGATGTTCATGGGGCGCTGCACCCGCTGTATGTCCAGTAAAAAGAATGAATAACACTAATAAACTCCCCCTACAAACTCTGTTAAACTAATAACCGGTTTACGAATAAGTAAAAGAAAAAGGAAAATCAAAAAAAGGCATATTTTTTATATCTTACGAACTATAGAGAACTCTATACGCATTGTAGTTATTAGAATTAGACTTTTCCCTTTTTTATTTAATTTGTTCGTAGATAGAGTATCCATTACCGTTATTACATCACTAACAAAGTTAATAATCATACCTTTTGTAATTGCCAAAATCCCGCATTAAAATCAGACCTTTATTCAAAGATGATCTGATAATTTTCTCAAAAAAATCAAGATTCCTCAAGTGCAGTCCCCATGCGTACATCATGATGAATAATAACATCCATCAACTCTGTCACGACAGTGTCCAATACTTCTCGTGCATCGCCTTCAGCCATAAGGCGGATAACCGGCTCAGTTCCAGAAGCGCGGATCACCAGCCGTGCCTCTTTTCCCAACCGCTTCTCTGCTTGATCAATGGCCGTTTTGACTGGATTTTTTTTCAGGACATTTTTATTTTTAATCGTTACATTTTTTAAAATTTGCGGTACAGGTTCAAACCGTTTACACAATTGGCTCATAGGGCTTTGACTTTCCTTCATACAGGCTAAAATCTGCAATGCAGCCACCAAGCCATCACCCGTTGTACCAAAATCACTGAGCACGATATGGCCAGAAGCCTCACCACCAACATTATATCCCTTTTGGCGCATGGCATCGACAACATAACGATCTCCAACTTTTGTCCTTACAAGGTGCAACCCTTTGCTATTCAAGAAACGTTCCAGTCCAAGATTTGACATAATCGTTGTGACAACACCATTACACCGTAATCGTCCCATTTTATGCCAATTTTCAGCAATTACAGCAATCAACTGATCTCCATCAACCGTTTGTGCTTTTTCATCAACAATGAGAACACGATCTCCATCTCCATCAAGAGCAATCCCCACATCAGCACGCACTTCATGCACTTTTCGTTTTAAAGAGCTTAAATCGGTTGATCCACATTTTTGATTAATATTGGTCCCATTGGGTTCATCATGAATAGCAAAAACCTCAGCCCCCAATTCCCATAAAGCACGGGGAGCCGCTTTATAAGCAGCCCCATTGGCACAATCCACAACAATACGCACAGTATCTAAGCGAACATCACGCGGCAAAGTTCGTTTGGCATATTCAATATAACGATAAATATCCCCCTCAACCCGTTTTGCATAACCAATTTCGGCAGAACTTGCTAAAGATTTTGAAAGATCTGTATCGATCAATTGTTCAATTTTGGCTTCCATATCATCTGAAAGTTTAAAACCATCAGGACCAAAAAGTTTAATTCCATTATCATAGAACGGATTATGAGAAGCAGAAATCATCACTCCAAGATCCGCTCGCAAAGAGCGGCAAAGCATTGCAACAGCAGGGGTTGGCACTGGACCCAATAAAAAAGCTTCCATCCCCGCAGCAGTCAATCCTGAAACCAAAGCGTTTTCCAACATATAACCAGATAATCGTGTATCCTTGCCAATCACCACACGATGAGATTGATGTTGTGAGCGAAATAAAACCCCTACAGCCATCCCTACCTTCATGGCAAAATCGGGTGTCATAGGAAATGAATTGGCTTTCCCCCGAATTCCATCTGTACCAAAATATTTTTGCACCATGCCTCTTTCCTTTAATATATAATTCTTCCCTTGGCTTTTCCTTAAACCCCTAACAAGCCCCCTTGGTACAATAGTCCCCCCGCTCCCCGTATAAAATCAGATCATTGATCTAAACCTTCATGCATTTAAACAATCAAGCCCCCTATTCACCATCTACACATCTAAACCACTCTCAAGCAATTATGTTTACACCCTTCCACATAAAAGCAATATTATCTCCTCAAAATGCTCTATACACCCCTTTAATACAACCAACGGATAATCTCACACACTTGCTAAATCCGTAAAGAAACCCAGCACCAAACCTCATACCCTACAAAATCAGCAAGGAAATCTATCGCCTAACCTCACAACCCTACCACATTAGAAAAGCAACAGTCCACCTCGCCTTGTAGCATGCTAAAGCCGTCATAATACAACGGCTTTGCTTAATTTTTTGCTTCCATATTTTTGCAAATATTATAAGAAAGGCGCAAACAAAACTTGCGCCTTTCTCAAAAAAATTAGAAGTTTTCCTAAAACATCGTCACTCAAGCGGTATTAAATAATTCTTATTTTTCTTTATCATCTCCCGCAGTATTGGACTTCTTTTCAGCATTACTTTTAGAGCGGTTGACTGATTTTGTAGTACCTTTTGTGCTTTGTGCTTTTTTCTCAGTCTCATCCGATTGCACTTCTTTAGACTGAGCCTCCTTAAGCGCAACATTACTGGATTTTGCTGTTTTTTTCCCAACAGCTGCCTCTGCTTTGTCTGCCTCGCCTTTATCGGTCTCTACTTTATGAGGCGCTGTTTTAGAGACTGCTTCAGCGTTTTTTTCATCTACCACTGTTGTCTCTGTCTTCATTTTTCCAGTTTTTGGAACAGAAGACCCCCGTGGCGCAGCACCCTCATCTTTCTGTGTGCGTGAAGGAGGCTTTCCTGCAATAACTTCGTTAATTTCAGCTCCCGTTAAAGTCTCATATTCCAACAAACCTTGTGCCAAAGCAAACCATTCTTTTCTTTTTGTTTTCAAAATGTTTGTCGCATTTTTATAGGCATCATCAATAAGCTTACGCACTTCCATATCAATCATGCGTGCTGTTTCTTCAGAGACATTTTGTGTTCGCGCAACAGAATGACCCAAAAAGACTTCATCTTGGTTATCGCCATAAGCTACATTTCCAAGCAGATCAGAAAATCCCCACCGTGTGATCATTGCACGTGCTAATTTCGTTGCTTGCTCAATATCAGAAGAAGCACCGGAGGTGATATTTTCCTTTCCAAACTTTAATTCTTCAGCCACACGTCCACCCATCATAATAGCCAAACGAGAAATCATCCACCGATAACTCATAGAATAGCGATCGCCTTCAGGCAATTGCATCACCATTCCCAATGCTCTTCCCCTTGGAACGATTGTTGCTTTGTGGACAGGATCAGCAACCGGCACATTAAGAGCCACAATAGCATGTCCTGCTTCGTGATAAGCAGTGAGTTCTTTTTCCTCTTGTGTCATAGCGGTTGAACGACGTTCAGCCCCCATCATCACCTTATCTTTGGCATCTTCGAATTCTTGCATCGTGACAACTCTTTTATTACGGCTCGCAGCCATAAGAGCAGCTTCATTGACCAGATTCATCAGATCCGCACCGGAAAATCCTGGTGTTCCCCTTGCCAAAATTTTCAAATCAACGTTAGGCGCTAAAGGCACGTTGCGCACATGCACTTTCAAGATTTGCTCACGCCCAGAAACATCAGGGTTTGGCACAACAACTTGCCGATCAAAACGCCCTGGTCTCAATAAAGCAGGATCAAGGACATCAGGACGGTTTGTTGCGGCAATAAGAATAATACTTTCATTGGGCTCAAATCCATCCATTTCGACAAGCAACTGGTTTAAGGTCTGTTCACGTTCATCGTTTCCACCGCCAAGACCAGCCCCCCGATGGCGTCCAACAGCATCAATTTCATCGATAAAGATAATACAAGGTGCATTTTTTTTAGCCTGTTCGAACATATCGCGCACACGGCTTGCCCCAACACCAACAAACATTTCAACAAAATCAGACCCTGAAATGGTAAAGAATGGCACATTGGCTTCACCTGCCACAGAACGTGCTAGCAAAGTTTTACCGGTTCCTGGAGGACCAACAAGCAAAACACCGCGTGGGATACGCCCCCCTAAGCGTTGAAATTTTTGTGGTTCGCGTAAAAATTCAACAATTTCTTGAAGATCTTGCTTTGCTTCTTCAACGCCAGCAACATCTTTAAAGGTAATACGTCCTTGCGCTTCATTAAGCAATCTTGCTTTCGATTTCCCAAATCCCATTGCACCACGTGATCCATTTTGCATTTGCCGCATAAAAAAGACCCACGCCCCCACGATAATAATAACAGGTAATAAGGAAAAGAGGAGATTGAGGAAAATGCTATTTCCAGAGCTTTCAGGAATAGCTTTAACATTGACGTTTTTGCTTTCCAACTTTTGTATCAAACCTGGATCGCGAGGAGCATAGGTTGAAATAGCTCTATGTTCAATGGTTTTCCCTGTTAATTTTTGACCTTGAATGGTCACAGATTTCAACTCATTATTCTCAACTTTTTGCAAAAATTCAGAATAGGAGACTTCTCCACCACCAGAACGTTGGCTATCTCCATTAAAGAGAGAAAACGACACAATCAAAATCAAGGCAATAACTCCCCAAATAAGGAGAGAGCGGTAATTGGAATTCATATTCAGCCCACTTAATCAAATATAGATTTCAAACAGTTCCCCTTAACATATAACCTTGTCAGCCCCTTGCCAAGGGATGAGAAGCTGTTTATTTTCTTTTAGAGTAATTTTCCTTTATCTTTTCACCTCAATATTAAAAAAAGGTTCCACAACATTCACCAAGGCAGCATCTTCTCGTGAGGAAAGCCAATCGAAAGGTGCCATAATCCGCTTGACGATAACATGTTTATGAACAACTGCTTGAGAAATCAACTCTGGAATATCATACCCTTTATGATTTGAGATCATCAGCAGCGATTGTAAAGAGGGAAAATGAGGCTTTTCAAGCTCAAAATCGCTATTTTTTAATAAAAATTTCAGCTGTTCTAAATTTGCGGCTCCAACCTTTATAGCCTCATATCCATGATTTGTGATATGATAGCGCCCATCCCATATAAAAGTTTTATCTGGCTCAACGATAGCCTCTTTCATATTTCGCCCTTCACGCCACAAAGAAATTCCGTGCTTGTTATATTCAATAACAGAACCCGCATAAGTAAAACGCTTCTTTTCTGGAGAATCGAGACAGAGTTTTTGAACAAGCATGCTTAATTTCTGATTGGGGAGCAAATAAAATCCCCCTCCCATCAGCACAGCAAAGAGCCCCACCACGAAAGGAAAACTGGAATGTTTCTGTAAAAATAGCGCAGGCTTTGCTATGAAACAACGCCCATGTTGGACAGTAATATCCAGCGCTAAGATCAAATCAGCAATATTTTTGGCTTGTTGACGACGCTGCAATGCGGCTTCATTTATTTTTTGAGCAATATAAGCCAATTTTTGTGGAGAAAGAGATTGACGCACGCGCACACGTTCAAAATTGCGATCTTCATTGGTTGGATCATCAATCCATGTTTGTCCTTGTAAGCGTAAATAATTCCGTAATGTTTGGCGTTTTACACCAAGGAGTGGCCGAATCAAACGCACTTTTCTATGCAACAACGCCTCACGCGGAATACAGGATAAACCGCGCTCATAAAGGGGACCATAGTTTTTTTCGGCAATATTTTTTCTCGTTTTTCTGGTATGATCCTCATCACGTATACCCTCGGCTTCACCGCGCAAAGCACCAGCAAAACCACTGGCATAAACCTCATCGCGCATAGCAACAGCTTCACTATATAAAGCACCTCTATTCTTTTGGAGACGTTGATACCGCATATGATAGGTCTCAACCTGATCATTGAGTGTATGCCCCGTCATAATAAGTGATGCGCCTTGTTTTTGTGCTTCTTTAACCAAGAGATCATAGCGTGCAACACGCGCGCTGGAAGCAATATGCGTCTTTGGCTTTTCGCCTTCCCATCGCACAGTGATATGTTGAATATCATGGACACGACAAATTTTCGCAACAGTTTCTGCTTCACGCATCGATTCTTTACGCAATTGATGATCAACCGTGACAACAATCATTTCTGGAGGAAATGCGAGAGTTTCCAAATGCTCTTTGACCAAAAACATCAAAGCCAAAGAATCGCTTCCCCCTGAGACGGCAAGAATCAACTTCTGACATTGAATAAAATCCGATGTTTTAAAGAGATTTCTTGCCAGTCTAACGCACACCGAAAACGACCTCGCTGTTTATTTTGCAGGTTTACAAAAAACAGATGCTAATGTTTGTTGACGTTTTGATTTTTTCACAAAATGAGCACAATCGTCTTTATTTGGCTCAAGAGCGACCATACTTCTTGCTAATTTCAGCAAAATCTCAGAGGTATAGAGCTTCTTTTTATCTGCATACCATGCGGTAAGATAAACTTGTGCTGCTTCATGATAGCGTTTTTGCCCCAACAAAGATTCGGCCAACCAAAATAAAGCATCATCACTCAAAGAATCTTTTTTGTAACGATTTTGAAAAGCGCAAAAGCTTTTTTCAGCATCAACATAGTTAGCAGAACGAATAAAATCATACCCTTCCTTATACAAAGCTTTAGAAGAAGAAAGATTGTCACTCTGATGTGCTTCAATTGGAGCACTTACTTCATGCGCTTTGTTAAAAGGTTGACTGTTTTCATGATCATGGCTCTCCACCTTAGCTTCCACAGCAGCAACCTTTGTCTGATCACCTGTACTATGGTCCTGCTCTATCTCTTCTTTTACAGTCTGAGATTTTTCATCTACAGCAGACTTTTCAAAAGAACAAGAATAAACAGAAGAGGCTTCTGTATCAAAAAGCTCGTGAAACTGCTTGTTAACATTTTTTAGACTGTTATGCTCAAGCACCATTCGTATCTTATGCAAAAGCTTATCTAAATCATAATCTTTAAATAAAGCCTGTTGATTCTCTAAAATAATCCCTTGGTGCTCCGCAACACTAGTGGCTTTTTCCATCGCGCTAGATGCTGCTTTATCGGCTGCTTCAGGTGCTTCTTTTACAGCATCAATTGCCTTATCAACAGCGTCAGTGGCTTTTTCCACCGCGCTAGATGCTGCTTTATCGGCTGCTTCAGGTGCTTCTTTTACAGCATCGACAGCCTTATTAACAGCGTCAGTGGCTTTTTCCACCGCGCTAGATGCTGCTTTATCGGCTGCTTCAGGTGCTTCTTTTACAGCATCGACAGCCTTATTAACAGCGTCAGTGGCTTTTTCTATCACATCAGATGCTGCTTTATCAGCTGCTTCAGGTGCTTCTTTTACAGCATCAATTGCCTTATTAACAGCGTCAGTGGCTTTTTCCACCGCGCTAGACGCTGCTTTATCAGCTGCTTCAGGCGCTTCTTTTACAGCATCGACAGCCTTATTAACAGCGTCAGTGGCTTTTTCCACCACGCTAGATGCTGCTTTATCGGCTGCTTCAGGCGCTTCTTTAACAGCATCAACAGCCTTATTAACAGCGTCAGTGGCTTTTTCCGCCGCGCTAGATGCTGCTTTATCGGCTGCTTCAGGTGCTTTCTTCACATCATCAATTGCCTTATTAACAGCGTCAGTGGCTTTTTCTATCACATCAGATGCTGCTTTATCAGCTGCTTCAGGTGCTTTCTTCACATCATCGACAGCCTTATTAACAGCGTCAGTGGCTTTTTCTATCACATCAGATGCTGCTTTATCAGCTGCTTCAGGTGCTTTCTTCACATCATCGACAGCCTTATTAACAGCGTCAGTGGCTTTTTCTATCACATCAGATGCTGCTTTATCAGCTGCTTCAGGTGCTTTCTTCACATCATCGACAGCCTTATTAACAGCGTCAGTGGCTTTTTCTATCACATCAGATGCTGCTTTATCAGCTGCTTCAGGTGCTTTCTTCACATCATCGACAGCCTTATTAACAGCGTCAGTGGCTTTTTCTATCACATCAGATGCTGCTTTATCAGCTGCTTCAGGTGCTTTCTTCACATCATCGACAGCCTTATTAACAGCGTCAGTGGCTTTTTCTATCACATCAGATGCTGCTTTATCAGCTGCTTCAGGTGCTTTCTTCACATCATCGACAGCCTTATTAACAGCGTCAGTGGCTTTTTCTATCACATCAGATGCTGCTTTATCAGCTGCTTCAGGTGCTTTCTTCACATCATCGACAGCCTTATTAACAGCGTCAGTGGCTTTTTCTATCACATCAGATGCTGCTTTATCAGCTGCTTCAGGTGCTTTCTTCACATCATCGACAGCCTTATTAACAGCGTCAGTGGCTTTTTCTATCACATCAGATGCTGCTTTATCAGCTGCTTCAGGTGCTTTCTTCACATCATCGACAGCCTTATTAACAGCGTCAGTGGCTTTTTCTATCACATCAGATGCTGCTTTATCAGCTGCTTCAGGTGCTTTCTTCACATCATCGACAGCCTTATTAACAGCGTCAGTGGCTTTTTCTATCACATCAGATGCTGCTTTATCAGCTGCTTCAGGTGCTTTCTTCACATCATCGACAGCCTTATCAACAGCGTCAGTGGCTTTTTCCGCCGCATCAGATGCTGCTTTATCGGCTGCTTCAGGCGCTTTCTTAACATCATCAGTTGCCTTATCAACTGCATCAACTTTATCCGTATCATGTGCAGGATATTCGGAAGCCTTTCGTGCCGCACTTTGAACAAGTGAAGTAGAACAAGCTATGAAAACCCCCATATAAAAGAGTGTTTTCCAATTGATTTTACGATACATTCTTTTTTCCCCTTAAGAGCTTATTAAATAGTTGAAACAAACAATCTTCTTTTTAATGACTATTCATGTCATTCAACGTTGTCACAGCACGTCGATTTTGATTCCAACAGGAAATATCATCACATACTGCTACAGGTCTTTCTTTTCCGTAAGAAATTGTTTGAATCCGTTGTGCAGACACACCTAGAGACACCAAATAGTTTCGCACAGCAACAGCACGGCGCTGTCCAAGTGCCAAGTTATATTCACGTGTTCCCCTCTCATCAGCATGACCTTCGATCATAATAGAATAATAAGGATAATGAAGCAACCATTCTGCTTGGCGCGTTAAAATACGTTCAGCATCAGCATCAAGTGAAGAAGAATCGAGACCAAAAAACACGCGATCACCCACATTAACCGTA
This sequence comes from Bartonella sp. CL434QHHD, assembly GCF_042195145.1. Taxonomy (NCBI): domain Bacteria; kingdom Pseudomonadati; phylum Pseudomonadota; class Alphaproteobacteria; order Hyphomicrobiales; family Bartonellaceae; genus Bartonella; species Bartonella sp. CL434QHHD. Next base: position 73,830 of record NZ_JBHINT010000005.1, read on the forward strand.
AATTCTTGTCCTGAACCTGGTGACATCTGATTCAAACCAGCATCATTCATATAAGCGCCATTCATACCGTTAAGTGCACCAACATTTTTTTTGCCACACCCACCCAAGCATAGTGAGAAAAGAAAGAGGATAGCTAAGGAATGAGAGATGGTTTTTTTGGTAGAGCGCATAGTCCGTTTCTCCTTGAATTTGGTAAAGAAGGGTCAATTCTTAAAAATATTTTTAAGAATAACCGTTAATTCCTAATGAAGACGAAATTTTTTCTGTTTTTTTTCGTCCTCATTTTTACTTTTAAGTCTCTGCCAATTTTTCTTCTCTTTGGCCATTCCTCTAACATTTCCATAAGAAATGTTTCCCTTATGCGTCATGGCTTTTTATGCATCATCTTGATCTTGATCTTGACGATTTTTTTGCAGCGCGTTCAGCTTTGCAAAAACTTTATCAGCGTCAAAAGTCTTATGCAGATTGTCTTCACTCTCATTTTCCTCTAGAGCAGCGTTTTCCGTCACAGAAGCGGGAAGCAACGACCTATCTTCTTCTGCAGCAACAGGGCGATTTTTCGCCGCACGCTGGAGCTCAAAATCTAAATCGATTTGCGAACACAAACCAAGCCCTACAGGATCAAGAGGAACCAAATTTGCACTATTCCAATGGGTTCTAAGGCGGATTTGTTCAATTGTCGCTTTTGTTGTCCCAATCAACCGTGCAATTTGTGCATCTTTCAACTCGGGATGGTTTGTAACCAACCATAGGATACCATTGGGACGATCTTGGCGTCGAGAAAGAGGGATATAGCGCGCCCCTTTACGTTTTTTTTCAGGAATATGCACCCTAGATTGAGAAATTTTCAATCGTGCGTTTTGATCAGCCTCCACCCGTGCAATTTCACTGCGCGTCAATTGCCCAGAACTAATCGGATCTAAACCTTTAATACCATAAGCCGCATCACCATCGGCAATAGCTTTTACTTCCAAGACATGCAATTTACAAAATTCTGCAATCTGATCAAAAGAAAGAGCTGTATTATCAACCAACCAAACAGCTGTTGCTTTGGGCATCAAAAGTTGCGTTGCCATTTTTATAAATCCTCTTCTGCGCCTCTTCTATGAGGCAGGTTACCGCCCACTCAAGAGCACTGGAACTTTTTTATATGTTTAGGTCTCTCCAACCACTCCTAAAACAAAGCGAGGCATGGAATAAACCATTTTGCTATGAGATTACATTCTGTTATAGCGTTATTTTTGCTCAACGACAAGAGATCTCTCTTGTAATGATCCTCAACTAAGGTGTCTTTACCTTTAAGATGAATTTTCTTATAAAGGGTTTATTCGATTATTTCACCTCATGCTGTGGCACATTTATTCTGGTGGGATGCGTGCTTTATCGCCTTAAATTCTAAAGAGTATCCAACTGGAAAGAAAGCCCTCAAATAGGAAGGAAAACTATGGCAGGCCATTCACAATTTAAAAATATTATGCACCGTAAAGGGCGTCAAGATGCAATGCGCTCGAAAATATTTTCTAAACTTGCACGCGAAATTACCGTAGCAGCAAAACAAGGTGCTCCTGATCCAGCCATGAATCCACGTTTAAGGCTGGCTGTTCAAAATGCCAAAGCACAATCGATGCCGAAAGATAATATTGAACGCGCGATTAAAAAAGCGTCAGGCGCCGATGTCGAAAATTATGATGAAGTACGCTATGAGGGTTATGGACCAGGTGGCGTTGCCGTCATTGTTGAAGCTTTAACTGATAACCGCAACCGCACCGCTTCAAATGTGCGCGCCGCCTTCACAAAATCAGGAGGTGCCTTAGGGGAAACAGGATCGGTCAGTTTCATGTTTAATCGGATTGGTGAAATAATCTATAAGCCAGAAGCAGGGACAGCCGATAACATCATGGATGCAGCAATTGAAGCCGGTGCCGAAGATGTGCAATCAGAAGAAACCGGACATCATATTACCTGCGCCTTTGAAGATATTGGTGAAGTTTCCAAAACACTTGAAGCAAAACTTGGTGAAGCAGAATCGATTAAAACGATTTGGAAAGCCACCACCCTTGCACCAATAGATGAAGAAAAAGCTTTGTCCGTTTTACGGCTGATTTCAACATTAGAAGAAGATGATGATGTGCAAAATGTTTATGCCAATTTTGATGTCAGTGATGAGATTTTGGCAAAATTGTCTGTATAATTCCCATCATTTGCATAAGCCCTCTCTTCATTCATGAGGGCTTCAAAAGCATCTGTCACTTCTCCTCTTTATCCGCCACATATAAAAGCCCCGCGTCAATAGCGGGGAAAAGCTGTCAGTGCAACAAGAAAACCGCAATTAATTTCAGAAAACATAACCAAAAAAAAGAAAGCATACAAAACTCTGTAGCCTCACGCCTTTCTTACATGCCCCAAAAATTATCCCTATATCCCCTCTCTATTTGATCTTTTTGTTCTTTAAGATGAACCTCCTCTCCGCTCTCAAGTGATGAAAATGATCTAGCCTCTAAACAATTGGGATTTTCCTAACGTATTCCTATGACGAATCACTCATAAAATTCACTTGAAACTTAAGGCTCAACAAACATGCACTCCCCTAAATATTCGCCACGCACTTAAAAACACTTAGAATATATCAAGGAGGTTTATACGTCCTATTTATACGCCCTATATCACCACACTTCAAAGGACAGTGTTTTTACAACATCACAGAATAAAAATAAGCAAATAGAAAGCCAGAGCTGATTGTTTAGCAAAGTATTGTACAAAAAGGCGGTACATCTCTCTAATCTGTTGCGGATAAATTTTTGACTTTATGGCATTAACTTTATAGCATCGTATATTTCTAAAATAACGTCATTTATCTTAAAAATCTGTCCTTTTGCTCTTACCAATCAATCAATATTCAGACCTAAAACAACCGCGTACTTGAATAAAACACATCAAAGAGCAACAGCCCCCCCTGACAAGAGGACTCTTCACAAACAAAATCGAAGAGGAAGCTTAAAAAAATATATATAGCGACACTTTGAATAAAAAATTGAAATCTAGAGATCTCAGAATTTTCGACTCTATTTTTTCAAGGTATTGTTTTGAATTTTTTTAAGCATTTTCCCCCAAGGAAATTCCATTATCGATCAACAACCGTAGATGATAGATGAAACCTACATAACTCCCCATGCCCACTATAATCAATTCCTTCTTTTAAATAATTAAAAAACTATTGAGATTGTTTAAACTTGAGACTGTATTCCTTCTATATTCTATTTTTAAGCATTTTGTTTTATTGTATATTGAGCAAAGGCGACCATGCTGGATCTGAAGCATCATTGGGGGTGGGTAATTGACGTTCATTGCGACCCGTAATATCAATCGTATAAATTTTTGGTCCCATACCGGGATTTTTGCGAAAGAACATCAGCACACGACCATTAGGGGCCCAAGTTGGTCCTTCATTGTGAAACCCCGTGGTTAAAATTCGTTCTCCTTGTCCATCAGGGCGCATAACACCGATAGAAAATTGTCCGTTTAATTGTTTTGTAAAGGCGATATAGTCACCCCGTGGAGACCAAATAGGTGTTGAATAACTCCCATCGTTTGAAGAAATACGCTGAATATCACTCCCATCCGCATTCATTTTATAGATTTGCGGCTTTCCACTACGATCTGAAGAAAAGACGATTTGTTTTCCATCCGGTGAATAAGAAGCAGAAGTATCAATAGCAGAAGTTGTTGTAAGTCGCGTCATCGTACGGGTTCGTAAATCCATGGTGTAAAGATTGGCACTCCCATCATTTTGTAACAAACTCATGATAACTTTTTGTCCATCAGAAGAAAAACGTGGAGCAATTGTCATGTTATTAAACGTTCCGATCAACTCTCTTTGCCCCATTTCAATTTGTTGGAGATAAACATGAGGTACTTGATTGTCCTCATAAGCCATATAGGTCATTTCTTGTCTTTTTGGAGAAAAACGCGGCGTAAGCACCAATTCACTTCCATCAGACATATAAATCAAATTTGCGCCATCTTGATCCATCATTGCTAAGCGTTTAATGCGTGCATTTTGGGGTCCTGTTTCATCGATAAAAACAATTCGTGTATCAAAATAACCACTTTCTCCTGTCATCTCACTATAGATCTCATCTGCGATCATATGTGCCACACGCCGCCAACGTTCTGTCGCGGTATAAAAACGCCGTCCTTTCAATTGTCTTTGTCCAAAAACATCCCATAAACGAAAATCGACCCTCAAACGTCCATCGATTTCTCTCATGACTTGCCCAGTAACTAAACCTTGCGCTTTTATTTTCTGCCAAGAAGCAAAATGCGGTTGTTTATTAGGATTAGAAATGTTTTCAAAAAAATTTGCTTTATCAAGCGGTAAAAAAAGCCCCGACCGTTCAAGATCGGCTGTCACCACAGCAGATATTTTCAACCCAATCGAATCATTGGAAATAAAGTCTGTAATTGCAATGGGAATGGGATTAAAATCAGCGCTCGAAATAGTTCCTTTCAATTGCGCATAACCCGATGAAATACTTGAAAGCCACAACCCACAAGTGACAATAAACCAAGCAAAAACTTTATGTCTCGTTATAGTCATCATGGAATGTGTCCTTTCGTTAAGCGCTTTTTTCTCGTTTATCATCTTATTTCTTGGAGGGGATCAACATTAAAGTCAAAACCTTGCCCCCATAGATCATATTGATCACGTGGGAGATCTGCATAAGGTTGGCATGAAAAGACAGCAGCGTACACCTGCCTTATCATAATAGCTTGTTGACTCTCAAGGCCGCTTACGGGATCAATGATAGGATCACCCACAACCATCCCTTCACGGTCTAAGTAAAATCGCAACCGCACAACCGGACGGTTTTTTAAATCGCCGCCAAGCGCCACAAGTTTAAGCTTCTGTTGAATACATCCCCCCGCAATATTGACCAATGTTTGTGCCATTTTTGTGGTATCATTAATATTTTTTCTTGCACCCAAAGCTTCTGGTGTATGAGAACGTTTTGCCCCCCCTCCTTGTGACCGCGCACGATTAAGCAAATTATTTTCCTCCAGAGCTAAAATATCTTCAATGGTCTGTTTCTCTTGGTTTTTCTTGTTAAGCTTTGGCGTATTTTGATTCAATGCAGCCTCATTCTTCCTTGGAGATTTTTCGTCAAACTTTGGTTTAAACTGTGGAAGAAGAGATTTTTCTGGAAGTACAATTTTGGGCGCTTGATGAACAATCTGCTCTGCTGGTACTTTTGGGACCGTTGGAGCCAATTCTTTTGGCAATATCATCTCTTCATTTTTGTGCGCAAGCTTGAGCGCAACCTTAGAGGCATCTTCCGGCACTCTCAAAGGCATCTCAGGCGCAACCTTGGGCGCATCCTCTGGTGCCTCCAAAGGCATCTCAGGTACAGCCTTGGGCGCATCCTCCGGTGGTGCCTCCAAAGGCATCTCAGGCGCAACCTTGGGCGCATCCTCTGGTGCCTCCAAAGGCATCTCAGGCGCAACCTTGGGCGCATCCTCTGGTGCCTCCAAAGGCATCTCAGGCGCAACCTTGGGCGCATCCTCCGGTGGTGCCTCCAAAGGCATCTCAGGTGCAACCTTGAGCGCATCCTCCGGCGCTCTCAAAGGCATCTCAGGTGCAACCTTGGGCGCATCCTCCGGTGGTGCCTCCAAAGGCATCTCAGGTGCAACCTTGGGCGCATCCTCTGTTTTTGCTTCTAATAATTCTGGTTTTGTAAGTTCTGGTGCAAATGTTTCTGATGTGTTCTCGCTTGATGGTGGCGATGCTGTTTCAACGGGACGCGGCTTTTCCTTTGGTTGAAATGGTGCAAGACTATCTATTTGTCCCTCTCCAATATGGCGTGCATCTTCTTTCTCTTGTGGCTGCATAGTTGGTTTTATGGCAGGGATTGCACGGATAGGAGCCTTCACGGCTCCTTGTTGAGAAGAAAACTCGTCCACTAAAGGAGCAAGAGTAATGGGAATTGCTTCCAATGGTTGTGGTAAAGAGACAGAGCTTGTAAACTGAATGGCTCCCCAACTGAGAAAAATGACATGGACCACAAGGGATAAAGCCAAGCCTCGTTTCATACTATGATAGGAGTCTTTATTCATTCTTTATGCCTTATTTATGCCTTACATTTTTTCATTTTTAATCACTCTATGCTCTTTTTAAAAAAAAAATTAAAAACAACCGGTTATGCGCAATTTTATTACTTATTATTTATTGTGCTAGACTTGCTAACGCAACTTGAGAAAACCCCGCTTTTTGAATATCCGCCAGCAATTTTAATACCTGCTGATATTCAACAGTTTTAGCAACCCGCACAAAAACCCGTTGATCTTTTTGTGTAACATCTGCTTCCAGAAGAGTTTTCAGGTGTGCAATCAGGGCCTGTGACGTTTCATAATAATCTTGATTAATGGCAAAGCGCCCTTGCGCGTCAAGTGAAACCGTAAGGGGTGTTTTTTGAGCTCGTACGGGACCCGCTTGACTACGAGGCAAATCTAGAGGAACACCGTTCACTAAAAGGGGAGCAGAGACCATAAAAATAATCAACAAGACCAGCATGACATCCACAAAAGGAGTGACATTGATCTCACTCATCAGTTGGCTTCGTGAATGATGCCGCCTACGTGTATTTTTGCGAGAAGAAGAAGCAACAGAAACGCCCATGGATAAGCTCCTTTTTATAAAGAGGAAGGTGCTGTGCGTGTTTCATCAATACGCCGCGATACAATTGTTGAAAATTCATCGGCAAAATTTTCTATTTGTGCAATGATGCGCGCACTTTCATGAGTCAACTTGTTATAAGCAATAACGGCTGGAATTGCTGCAAACAAACCAATAGCGGTTGCCAAAAGCGCTTCTGCAATCCCCGGCGCGACAATGGCAAGTGATGTATTTTGAGAAGCTGAAATAGAAAGAAAAGACTCCATAATACCAATAACTGTTCCAAAAAGTCCGATAAAAGGTCCAGCAGACCCCAGTGTCGCAAGAAAACTTAATTTTGATTCTATTTTTTCACTTTCACGTCCCAGCGTCAAATCCATAGCCTTATCAATTCTGCTCTGCAAACTTTTCGATGTATGGGTCCCTTTTTCAAGAGATTTTTTCCATTCAACCATTGCTGCTATAAAAACTGCGGATATACTATTTGTACGTTGACTTTTGCATGATGCATAAAGATCTTCTAGCGCTTTGCCGGACCAAAATGTACGTTCAAACTGCTTTATTTCACGCCGTATTCTCCGATACGTAAAAATTTTATCAAAAATAATTGCCCAACTCCAGATGGAAGCGAGCAGCAACCCAATCATAACACCTTTCACGATCCAACTCGCTTGCATAAACAAATGCAACATTCCAATTGTTTCCGGATTTGTTAGTTCACCATGCGGCATAATTTTTGTCCCTCTAAATGAAAGGTGTATTTTTAAAAGTTTTATAAAACAGATTATTTTATAGTTTCTAAATTTAAGTAAAAACTCTAGTCTCACATAAATCCATGCGCTAAAACAAGACTTGTTTCTTAAATTTCCTTAAAAAGTGATGACGAGAGACATCCCTCAATGCAGGCCCCTCCTCATTTCACAACAGCATTTATGAAAAATATAACGATAAGAACTTCTCCATAAATACTATAAAAATAAAAGATATAAAAATGCATAATATAAAATCTATTATGCACCACCATCTTTACGCTTATGATAAAGAACGCTAAACCATCATACGCGTTTTAAGCTTAAAATGCTGCAATAAGTCTTAGCACTTGAAAAGATTCATAAGAAGCATTTTATTCCTTTCTTAAGTGTTTTTGTACCCACTCATCAACCCCGCTTGTGACATGTAAGAAAATGTTTTTAATTAATTCGCAGCAATAGAGCTTGAAAAGAAAAAATCTTACAAGTTTCAGAATTATCTAAAAATTGCAACGCAGTGAATTATCATTATAAATAAATATGTTATCATCATGAAAAATTATGCTTTGCCTCAGGCTATTGTTTCTCTCATTCTTTAATAAGATCACACCATCGGGCAAAAAAACGACACTAAACCACCCTACCATACCTCACGACAATGCGCCTCCCCCACGCACCCCTACAAGTCCTATATAATCTAGTGTAAGTCTCATGTAATCTCATTGTGTTGTGAATTTGCCTCTTTCAATGCCTATCATCTCTCTGGCACTATGGTATAACGTAAAAGCTTCTGTGATATGAAAAAAGCCTTTTCACGTCTTTACTTCATGAAAACCAGCTTCTTCGCTCTCTTTGCTCTCTTGCGATATTTGATCGTTATTGCATTGAAAATGATACATAAGGAACATTTTTACAATTTTTTCAATGATTTATATTGCTCTCTTATGATGTGTAAGCAAATGATTTTAATTGTTTCAACATGAACAGATTTGAAATGCAAAGTATTTTATTCCTCTATTAGGGTTTGTACCCGTGAGAAGTGATAATTTATCTTTCTAAGTCAATATATTATATAATAATATGCTTTTGAAACTTTAAATCAAGAATGCATTTCTGCTTTATATACATTGATCTCTCACTCATTTACTACGCTTAGAAGCGCACATAAAGTGATGCATTATAGATAGAAATGGATGAAACACGCGCTCTTGTGATGCCAAATGACAATCCAGTAAAAAAACAAATCAAATTGCTTAAAAACACCCTTTGGGCGTTTTTAGACAATTTTCGACCTAATGGCTTATTATCACTTTATTGCAATATTGCGCTGGGTATGTGCATTTTTATAAAAACAAATCTTAATCCATTTTTTATTTATTTTTTTGTACTTTTCGCTGTTTTCCGATGCCAATAAACCTTTCTTCAAAAGAAAGAAAATATCTTGAGTTTATAGCAGAAAATGGATGAGGCGACATTGTTTTTGAATCATAACATGGATGAGGCGTGTTTAATTTTGTGAAATATCATCTTCAATTTATTGTAGTGTTGTAGCAGAGCTGTTTTCTTTTGCTGTATCGTGTAACCTTGTTGGAAAACATTTAGGCTATGATAAATGTATAGTTTTAGATTGTAGATTACTTTATATCTGCCGATCTCTCCTAAAGCTGCTGGTTCAATGAATAATACTTTTAACCAAGAATTTTTGCAAAAAGTTCTTTGGGTAAACGTCGCGGTTTTGCCTCCTCATTAATCAGAGCAATTTCAACTTTGGCTGTTACCAACGTGGTCATCTCATGCAAAATAGATTGCTCCATAAAAAAGCGTGCCCCTTGGATATGAGTAACACGTGTTTTAACGACTAAAAGATTATCAATTTTAGCTGGTCTTGAAAAATTAATTTCCATATGACGAACAACAAAAAACAGTTTTTCTCCCTCAACCCCTGCTGCTAACATCTTATTATTAAAACCGGCATCTCGTAAAAACTCTGAACGTCCTCGTTCAAAAAACTCAAGATAACGCGCATGATAAACCACACCGGAAAAATCTGTATCAGCAACATAAACGCGGACCTGAAAATTATGAAAAGCGTTTGTATGATTGCTCTTAAAAGGTGTTATTTCTGTCATCGACTTCATGCCCCATAAAATCATCTAATATAGCTAATATAGCAAATTGTTTATCAATCAAAAGATTGAACACATTTTTGTGTTGAAGTTGTGGAAAGCAAAAGCAAAAAACCCTCAATAGTGCCAAACTTTTTCGACCAGAATATGTTAAAGGAAGCACGTCTCTTGTATTTTATGACCTTGCTATAAAATGTTCAAATAGTTTCTTTTAATGAAGAAATGCCTTAGTCATCTTCCCCATCCCATAAAGACGTCTGAAGTAATGAATTGTCTTGAGCATCAGAAAGTTGAGAACGCCTTTGTATAGACGTTGTAGAGGCTGGAGCAGAAAGCCCTAAATGGCTCCAAGCCTTTTCAGTTAGAATGCGTCCACGAGCAGTTCTTTGAATAAAACCTTGTTGGAGCAAATACGGTTCAACAATATCTTCAATGGCATCGCGTGGTTCTGATAAAGCAGCAGCAATCGTTTCAATCCCCACCGGTCCCCCTAAAAAAGTTTCCGCAATCAGAAGCAAGTAGCGACGGTCAAGCGGATCAAGACCAAGATGATCGACCTCAAGGCGCGAAAGCGCTTCATCGGCGATTTTTTGGTCAATTTGTTTTGCTTGTTTAACCAAAGCAAAATCACAAACGCGTCGTAAAAGCCGTCCGGCAATACGAGGGGTCCCCCGTGCTCGGCGTGCAATTTCATGGGCACCATCATCACTAATCTTGACGGCAAAAAGCCGCGCATTACGCTGCACAATATATTCTAATTCTTCTATCGTATAAAAATTGAGACGAATTGGGATGCCAAAACGGTCTCTCAGCGGTGTGGTCAAAAGCCCCAAACGTGTGGTTGCCGCTACCAAAGTAAATTTAGCCAGATCAATTTTCACCGAGCGTGCGGCCGGCCCCTCCCCAATGATCAAATCCAGTTGATAATCTTCCATGGCTGGATAAAGAATTTCCTCAATCGCCGGATTTAAGCGATGAATTTCATCAATAAACAAGACATCACGTTCTTCAAGATTGGTCAAGAGAGCGGCTAAATCTCCTGCTTTAGCAATGACCGGCCCTGAAGTAGAGCGAAAATTAACGCCTAATTCTTTTGCCATAATCTGTGAAAGCGTTGTTTTTCCCAACCCCGGTGGTCCTACAAACAAAACGTGATCCAGCGCTTCTTGCCGCGTTTTTGCTGCTTCAATAAATATTTTTAAATTAGCCCGTGCCGCTTCTTGACCAATAAAGTCATCGAGAACTTGTGGTCTTAAGGAACGATCTGGATCGTTAGGAAGGGAAGCGGAACCCAGAAGGCGTTTATCTTCATCTTTATGCATTGTTACCTTGATTTTAAGTAGGAGAAGAAAGCAATTTGAGACTATGGCGGATCAGCAGGGCAGAAGAAACAGTTTCCCCCTCAAGAGCGTTCATCGCAAGAGCAAGAGCACGGGATGCATGCTCCCGTTCAAACCCTAGCTTCATCAACGCGGAAAGCGCATCATGCGCAGGTTGATTGGTCATCTCACGCTGAGGAACCGAAACAGTCTTGAGCGCTTGTTCAAAGGGGAGTGTTTTACTTTTCAACTCACCCACAATTCTTTCACTGACTTTTTTACCAACGCCCGGCGCTCGACTAATCATCGCAACATCGTTTAAGGCAATAGCCTGTGCAAGTTCATCTGGCGATAAAGTACCCAAGATTGCCAAAGCAACCTTTGCCCCTACTCCAGGAACATTTTGTAGAAGACAAAACCACTCCTGTTCAGCTCTTGTAGCAAAACCAAAAAGGCGGATTGCGTCTTCCCGAACATGCGTTTCAATAAAAAGGCTTAACGCCTCCCCAACAGAGGGTAAAGAAGGACGCAGCCGATTTGACACAAAAACAACATAACCCACACCGTGCACATCAAGAAGGATATGATCATCAAAGATATGTTCAAGAGTGCCCTTTAATTTGCCAATCATGTTGCCACCCCACTCATATCGCCTTCCTTGCCTGATAAGATAGGTCAATACTGTTACGGTGCATACTATGACAAAGAGCAAGAGCAAGAGCATCAGCCGCATCACTGCTATCAAATTCAGCCCGTGGGAGGAGAACTTTGACCATCATATGGATTTGTTCTTTAGCCCCATGTCCAACACCAATAACCGATTTTTTCACTTTGTTGGGCGCATATTCAAAAACAGGAAGATTTGCTTGCGCAGGAACCAGCAGTGCAATTGCACGTGCTTGCCCAAGTTTTAAAGTTGCTGTAGCATCTTTATTGACAAACACATGTTCTACAGCAGCTTCATGGGGCATAAATTGATGCACAACCTCTGAAAGACCTTTGTGGATCTGACATAGTCTGGAAGCCAGCTCACACTTTACATCAGAAGAAACCGTCCCTGCTGCAATAAACTGAAGACGATTACCCGCAACATCGATAACGCCCCACCCTGTACGCCGTAATCCGGGATCAATGCCTATAATACGAATCGTCTCTGCCATAAACTACAGTCTATACACTTTTCCCCCCTGTGAATAAAGATGTGAATAAAGACAAGACCACAAAGAAAACAGCAACCCAAGACAAAACCAGTAAAAAGATAATCATCCCCCCAAATTTATACAATTATAACACGCAACGAACAGCATCTTTATGAAACATACTTTATGAAGCATAACTGAAATCAATCAAAACCATTCACACATCACAAGCAAGCACCTTATCAAGCACCCTCTAAAGCATAAAAATTCCCTTTCTATATCATATCCAATGCCATAACGGTTAAACATCGCAAGCGAGCAAATAGATCAGTGCTGGATTGTACATTCATAAGTATAAAGAGGCTATGAAACAGATGCTACACACTTTGCGAAAACTTTTTACATTATAGCATGACGCTACCATAACACGACAACACGTTGATTTATAAAGATAATTAATTATTTTGTATGTTGCATAAGAATCCCGAATATCCTAAGATTTTCTCATTACAAATCTGTTTATATTGAAGCAATCAAAACCATTCTCTTACATATGAAACGTGGGATTGCCGTATAGAGTGAAACTGTACAAGAAAGGACTAAAAATAATGCTTCTAATGAATTGTCTCAAGTTCCAAAGGCTGCCGCAACATTGGGGAGTGGTAAAGATGATGATAGTGCCGGCTTTTTCCTTTGCAAGCGTAAAAATGAGAGAGGCTCAACGGATGTGAATAAGAACTGAGAGATATTTTTGAATATACTCATCACACCACAATGACATTGCGTAGAGAGGGACATTTCATAGAGAGGAACATGCATAGGGGCACAAGGAACCCATGGGACATTCATTATATGGCACTATATGGCATTTTATTTTGGATATTTTATTTTACGCGAAGGAAAATACCTTCCATTCAAAACAAAAGAAGCCCAAAAACTGTAACAATGTGTATCATCCTCATTAACACACACTTTACAGCAGCTTTATAGGCATAAATTATAGAGCATAAATAAATTGATGTACAAGCCCCTACTCTATCTTAGAGCCAGATCATTATCATAACCAAAACAAAATCACACGATAGATCAACAGAAAGTGTTCCAGATGCAATCAACCAAAGCCGATTTCCCACAAAACCAACCATACTCCATCCCATGCCATAATTTACAATCAATACCTATACCCTTCAGCTATAAGCTCAAGATATTTCCTACGCTCAAATAGAAATTAGGCAGAAAAAAGCACTCTAGATTAGTTTTAGTTGTGAAATTTCGGTTGTAAAAAAAAATGGGTATACTGCTCTAAATATCGCAAGAAAGAAGCAAGGAGCTATTATTCTCAGCACGCCCAAAAGCTGTTTTCAGTAATTCGATTTGTTTTCCCACTAGATTATCATCGTTCAAGATAAAGCCGCCGCTTATTGACCAAAGTGCTTAAACTACAGCAGCATCTCTAAATGAAAAAAATGCACGCTTCTAAACGCAATGAATGAGAAACAAATTGGCGAAAAACTTCTGGCAATTCATGCCAATGAGGGGTTTCAAGTTCCAATGCTCAGTGTATGAAGTGACACTTTTACAATTTCTTTTTATTTGTTCTGATGACATTTCCCCTTCGCACAAAGTAAGGGAGTACCTCTAAGAACGCCCAAAGGCTGTTTTGAGCAATTCGATTTGTTTTCCCACTGGATTATCATCGTTCAAGATAAAGCCGCCGCTTATTGACCAAAGTGCTTAAACTACAGCAGCATCTCTAAATGAAAAAAATGCACGCTTCTAAACGCAATGAATGAGAAACAAATTGGCGAAAAACTTCTGGCAATTCATGCCAATGAGGGGTTTCAAGTTCCAATGCTCAGTGTATGAAGTGACACTTTTACAATTTCTTTTTATTTGTTCTGATGACATTTCCCCTTCGCACAAAGCAAGGGAGTACCTCTAAGAACGCCCAAAGGCTGTTTTGAGCAATTCGATTTGTTTTCCCACTGGATTATCATCTTCTAGAGCACAGGAGGCCGCAGTTTCCCACCCAGCACGCATATAGGTTATCCGCGCTTCTAAACGCAATGAATGAGAAACAAATTGGCGAAAAATTTCTGGCAATTCATGCCAATGCGGGGTTTCAAGTTCCAATGTCGGTGTATGAAGTGACACTTTTACAATTTCTTTTTTTATTTGTTCTGATGACATTTCCCCTTCACGCTCTGCGCGAAGAAGAAGGAGTTGAGAAGCGATTTGCATAAGTCGTGTACTTAAATACATAGCCTCTTTTGCATAGATTGCAGAAACCTCTGCCGAAAGAGAGCGTGCTACTAATTTCCCTTCTGAGTCAATATACGCTGCGGTTTTTTCAATCAGCGCCATTGTTTCTTCATAGAGACGATTAAAAGCATTTTCAAAAGCATTATGCTCAATCATGATAATAGGTTCATCATATGGACGTTTATGTACACTCACGCTTTTATACTCCAAGTATCAGCACAAAATTATACCACTCAACGAACAGAGTATTAAAAAGTTTCTTTTGTTGCTGTATAGAACGCTTTTTTTAAAACTGCTACCTCTTTTAATTTTTTTGCGCAACGCACTTTTTATACTAAGGTTAACGTGCCCAACAAACACTATAGGAATGTTTTTTATAAACGGATCATTTTCCTTGAAAATGACCACTGCCAAGATTGCCGTTTTTCACAATAATAAGCGACTCCAAATTGCAAAGCAATACCCGTTATTATTAAGAGGGTATCGGAAAAAAACGTTTCTGTCATCACTGTTTTTATAATTTGTCCAAACATCGCAAAAATGGTTCCCGTTACAAAGACCGGTAAACTATGTTTTCCTAAAATTGCTAAAGGATGTTTCTGAGAGACATAAAACCATTTATTGATGCACGGCAAAGAAAGAATGAGAAAGGCTAATGCAAGAACATGGAGTAAACGTGGCAAGCTTAAAAAGGTTTTATTAAAGTTCAACAATGGGGAAGACCAGCCAAGCCACCCCAAAATGCCCCACCAGTTTAAGCGAACCCATAACAGCGCCAACAAGAGATACGCTGCCGCACAAACAATCCAAAAAGACTGAAAAGCGATTTTTTTTCCTTGTTTAAGCGCTAAAGTACTGGTCAATCCTATGACAAATAAGAATTGCCAAGACAAAGGATTTAAAAACCACTTTCCCTTTAAAGGATAAGAAGGAGGAGCAATTTTATAAAATCCGCAGATAAGATACAGTGTAAAGGAGCCCAAAAGCAGCCATTTTGTCTGCTTACAACTCAAATAAAGGATAAAAGGCGCAAAAAACATCAAAACGATATAAAGAGGAAGAATATTATTATATCCCAATTGATGCCCAAAGCTTAAGGTACTCAAAAATGCGATACCAGGCTCTTTAAAAAAGAGTCCCACATTGTTCATCGATAAAAGTTTTTCTGTTTTCCATAATAAAAAGGCAGCAAAAAAAAGACTTAACGTGACAAAAGTAGTAAAAAGATATGCACCATAGAGCTGCAGAGCTCTGTACCAAAGTTTTCGGATAATAAAAGCAAAGGATTTTTGCTGTAACCGTCCATGAAAGCTTAACCCAAGAGCAATCCCTGAAAGCAAAACAAACACTTCTGCACAATCAGAAAAACCGAAATTTCTATAAGTAAAAGACTCATAGATCGTTCTGGGAATATGGTTGATGAAAATCGTCAATAAGGCTAAAGAACGAAAAACATCAATACGTGTATCACGGCGAAAAGGTTGAGTATTATGCTCAAGAATACCTTGGTATTTCATCAGTGGACTCCCACACGTCACACCCCCCTTGAAGTCCCATAAAAATGGTGCTTACCCTTATTGCCAACAAGCATGAACAGGATGAAATTTTAATTTTTAAGTGTCAAGTTTCATTTTAAGCGTTTATTTTTTAAAAGGCAAAAGTTTTTTAAAGGCAAAAGAACGAAAAGCGTCCATACGTGTATCACAACAAAAAGGCAACATATTATGCTTTAAAACACTTTCATTTCTCATAAGCAGGCTCCCACACACCCACAAATCCTTTAAATTACGTGAAAATGGTGGGCACTTTTATCACAAATAAGCATAATAGAATGAAACTTTAATTTTTAAGCATTATTTTTTCTAAGAAATAGGGATTTGACATGACACAACAAAAAAATAAACCAATTGATCCACCTCTTTTCCCTCAGTTGATTTTAACACTTGATGTTCGGCGCAACACCCCACACACATTTTTGCAGCAAATTTTGCAAACAAAGTCTTTTGCATGCGTCATCCTCCATGATTCTGAAAGGTTGAAAGATGATGGCTCTTTTTTACAACAACAAGCGCAAACTTACGCAGAAGATATTCAACATCATGACGCAGCCCTTCTCATCGCTGATGACAGCCGCATTGCTGGGCGCATAAAGGCTGATGGATTGCACATAGAAGATGATCTTAACGCTCTTGAAAGCTTCAAAAATCAGCAAAAGGAACAAAAAATCATAGGCTTTGGCAATTTACGCAATCGCCATAGTGCTATGCTTGCAGCGGAAACAGGTGTTGATTACCTGTTCTTTGGAAAACTCGGTGCTGATAAAAAACCCCAAGCGCACCCCCGCAATCTCCAGTTAGCAACATGGTGGGCAGAAATTATGCAAACCCCCGCCATTATCCAAGCAGGAAGCGATTTTTCAACCTTTGATGAAGTCTTAAAGACTGGATGTGAATTCATTGCTGTAGAAGAAGTCATTTTGGGGAACGACAACCCCTTAATACTGCTTAAAACAATGCAAGAAAAATGTGAGAAAACCCCCTTGTAATATAGGAAGAAAATTTATAAATAAAGCGTTAACTTTCGTGTTCCTTATATAGAGAACATAATGGAATATATAAATAGGAGAAAAATTCGTTTCGTTCATTCACAATTCAATCAGATCGCTTCATCACGCAGTAAAATTTCCCATCATTTAGTCAAGTTTTCCCACGTTTCAATCAATTGAATGGAAGGTGACCGTCTCTTTTTGTGCATTGTATAAGAAAATGAAATCATAAAGCTATTTAAATTCAAATAGTTATAAAAATAAATCAACATTTTATATTAATAACCAGCGATATTGAAAGAATATAAACAGTGAAATATAGCGGCACCTTCGAAGACCTTAAAGATATAGTTAAAACAGCTGGATATAAAATCATAGAAACTAAGTCTCTATCACTTAATTCTTCTAAAGGATATCAGATCAAAACCTCCGAAGGAGGCGTTATTAATTGGTATGAAAGCACAGGAACAATCAACGTTCAAGGCAAAGAATCCGCTGTGACAAATCTAGAAAAAGCTTTGGTTAAACACATACAAGAAACATCAACGAATCCTTCTCCAAAGACTGCTTCCAATACCTTAGAATCTTCTCCTAAAAAAATTTTTATCGTTCATGGTCATGACCGTACTGCCCTAAAGCAACTTACATCTATTCTTAATGATTTTAATCTTGAACCATACATTTTACAAAATACTGGCGGGAATGGCTTAACCATCATTGAAGCTTTAGAAAAAGGAATCTGTAGCGATTTCATAAAATTTGGTATTGTGCTGCTTACTCCCGATGATATAGGCTATGCCAAATCTGCCGGCAAAAAAGCAGCACAACCCCGTGCGCGACAAAACGTTATTTTCGAAATGGGCATGTTAATGTCTGCGCTTTCTCGCAAAAATGTCGCTATTCTAAAAAAACAAGACCTTGAACTCCCTTCAGATATTAATGGAATTATATACCTTCCTTTTAAAGAACACGTAAAAGAAACACTTAAAGATCTTTCTCATCGACTATGTGAAGCCGGCTTCAATTTAGATGCAAAGAAATTAGATGAAAAGAAAGTTACTCATGCATTAAATTCAATTTGAATAATGCTTATGTTTATTTTTTAAAGCGCACGCCCAAAACCACAAGGCACTCCACCACATTCCACAGACACACATCCTATAGCACAGAGAAACGATCACCCCCCACTCTTATTCAAACAGCAAGCGATTGTGCAAATTTTAATGAAGAGACCGCGCGTGAATTCACTACCGTAGAAGATCATTTTAGTCTCTTTGATAAACGCGGAGGCTGTTGTCATGATTTTGGTAATTGTTCCAGAAAGGTTTAAGAGGCAGCCTCTGATTAGATTAAAGAAAAATAGGAAATTCACGTCGAGCATGTACTACAGCTACAATTTCGATTTGATTTGCAGCTACTCGATACAATATAAGGTAATTTGGATGTGCTACAATTTCTCGTAATCCTAATACCTTCTCACTCTGTCTGTATAAATATGAATGTTCAGCCAATGGCAGTACGGATGCTTCCAAAAACCTTTTCATTCGGCGGCGCGCAGCAGATGGATTTTCGCGAGCAATATAGGTAACATCTGACGCAAATCGTCACGCGCCGAAGACAACCAAACAACCGGAAGCATCACTTGTCCTGTTCAGCTTCAAGCTGACTGATTATAACTTCCATTTCAGCCATAACCTCATCATGCGGAATAGGAGGATATGGATTTGCAAGACTGCTCGCTACCTTATCGCGCAGCCATGCAGTGTAGCTGCTTTCCTGTTCAACGGTTTCGAACTCTGAAATTAGCGGAGAAAGGGTGGGCTTCATAATATATGTCCTTTCTATTCCTGAATATTGGAGATAATTACTCTTGTCTATGTTGTCAATATTAGCGAATTGAAAATGTTTAACTTTTAAGCGTCCAAAGTTCTTTTGATCTTAAAACTTAAGGCTTTTTAACCCTCTCAAAAAACACGAAGGCTAATGTCATGATTTTGACAATCATTCCAGAGAGATTTAAGAAGCGGATAGCCTCTCATAAAAAACAAATTTTGTAAGTAAAAAACTATTTTTATTGTAAATTTCCTGAAATTACTTTATGAATTAAAAGATGTTTTGGTCGCATACGCAACGACCAAAAGGGGCCTTGAAAACCCTAAGTTCTAGCGTAAAGATGAGCCCACTTTGTGGGTATCCCGGAATTCCGGGAGTTTTTGCTATGTCCAGGTGCTTTAAGCACTAAAAGCAAAAAGGCTGACTAGAACTCAGTATTTTCAAGCTCCCGGAATACTCATGCGAGGGCGCTCGCGACCGGCGGGGGCTTTAAAATGCGAACCAAAGATCTTGATAATGATATTTTCATTGGCAAAAAAATTCGTTTGAGACGAAAAATGCTAAAAATGTCTCAAACAACTTTAGGACACGCTTTAGGTGTCACTTTCCAACAAATTCAAAAATATGAAAACGGCTTAAATCGTGTCAGCGCAGGGCGTTTAATGGAAATTTCTGATATTTTGAATGTTCCCATTGCCTTTTTTATGCCGATATCATTACAAAACAACAGCCCCCATATCATCATGATGAAATCGCATCAAACACAGAGGAATACCTGCTGCTCAAAAGATTTAGAGTTCTAACAACGGTAAAAAAGAAAGCCTTTTTACAACTGATCTCTGATGAGAATGCAAGCTAACATAACGCGATAGTGTGTGCTATTCAAAGTCCCCTTTGTGAACACTTTATTGCTTGAATGCAAAACATGCCAACTCCCTGTTTTAAGAAACGACACGTTAAGAGACACTATTTTAATTTTTATTGTAAATTTTCTAAAATTACTTTATGAATTAAAAGATGTTTTGGTCGCATACGCAACGACCAAGAGGGTCTTGAAAGCCCGAAAATCTAAACATGAATTTACCCCACTTTGTGGGTATCCCGGAATTCCGGGAGTTTTTGCTATGTCCAGGTGCTTTAAGCACTAAAAGCAAAAAAAGCTGATTAGATTTCAGTACTTTCAAGCTCCCGGAATACTCATGCGAGGGCGCTCGCAACCGGCGGGGAAAAATGCAATCTCAAAATCTTAATATTGATCTTTTTATTGGCAAAAAAATTCGTTTGAGACGAAAAATGCTAAAAATGTCTCAAACAACTTTAGGGCACGCTTTAGGCGTAAGCTTCCAACAAATTCAAAAATATGAAAAAGGCTTAAATCGTGTCAGCGCAGGGCGATTAATGGAAATTTCTGATATTTTGAATGTTCCCATTGCCTTTTTTTATGCCGATATCATTACAAAACAACAGCCCCCATATCATCATGATGAAATCGCATCAAGCACAGAGGAATACCTGCTGCTCAAAAGATTTAGAGTTCTAACAACGGTAAAAAAGAAAGCCTTTTTACAGCTGATCTCTAATGAGAATGCAAGCTAACATCACACGGATAGCGTGCGCTATTCATAAGCATTCATACGTATTTTAAAAAGCAACCTCCATTGTAAGCATTTTTTCATTTTAGGGGGATAAGCCATTGATATAATAGAAGATAAGCATCTTTACATACGATAACCCCTCATCATTATTATTTTTAACAGGACTGTATTATTTTTAACAGAACTGTTTTAAACAGTCTGTCTCTCGTCGACATTTATGCTACTTTTTTAACTTACCCAACCCTACCTTGAACCAAGACGAAAAACTGAGAGATAAAAAGTAATATAGAAATGAAATTCTTATACGGCTTGTAATGATGAAAAAAAAATGTGAAAATTCTGATCGGTAATGAGGAGAAAACACCATGATCAAGAGAAGCGTGAAGCTGCTTATCTTAGGCGTGATTGGGCTTGCAAGTTCTGCTGTAATTTCAGCGGGAAACACTGAAGAAATCTCAAATTCTGAAAGCTCTTTCAATACGATTCAAGAAGCTTCAAACACTCAAGAACCCTTTCAGCCCTTAAAAGCTGGAGACTATGACCAAGCCTATGACTATTACATCCAAGGTTATTATTTAAAAGCTTTTCGTGAAGCACTCCGACGTGCTGAAAAAAATGATCCTTTTGCACAAACTCTTCTTGCCCGAATTTATATGGAAGGATGTGCTGTTCCTATTGACGGTGCGCGTGCTGCTTTATGGTTTGAACGCGCTGCAAAACAGGGGGAACCCCAAGCACAACTACGCTATGGACTTATGTTGTTTGATGGTAACTTTATAAAACAAAATCAAGGACTTGGTGAGAAATTCATTCAAAAAGCTGTCAAAGCAGGCGTCAAGGAAGCCTATTTTTATTATGGACAACTGCTTCTTTATAAAGCCTCACAGGAAAAACAAGCTCTCCCTGGTGTTTCTTCCCAAAGTCGTGAAAATGAAGCAATAGAGCAAGCCTTAAAATGGTACTTAAAAGGTGCTGCTCTTGGGGATGCTGATGCTGCTTTTTCTGCTGCAAAAATTCTTTCCTTAGGCACGTTAAAGCGACCAAAAGATGATCGCAATGCCCGCAAGCTCATGGAGGTAGCGGCTCAAAACAATCACTTAAAAGCTCAACTTCATTTAGCACAATGGCTTGTACAGGGGCGTGGAGGAGAAACAGATTTTCAGCGTGCTTTTCATTTACTTCAAAGAAATGCTATCAACATGGTAGCACCAGCACAGATTTCCCTTGCAAGGCTTTATCGAGATGGCACAGGAACAAAAGGCGATATAATAATGGCAGCGGCATGGTATATGCTCGCAAAGGAGGCAAAAATGCAAGCTCCTGATCTTGAAATAATGCTCCAAGGCATGGATAAGGCACAACTAGAAAAAGCGCACAAAGAAGCAATAAAGCTCCTTCCTGTTTTTTAAAATACTCCTCTCTGCATCAAAAAGATAAAATTTATAGAAATTCCGGGAGATTTTGCTCTGTCCAGGTGCTTTAAGCACTAAAAGCAAAATGCTGATTTGAGGTCAGTGTTTTTAGACTCCCGGAATACCAACGCGAGGGCGCTCGCAACCGGCGGGGGCTTTAAAATGCGAGCCAAAAATCTTGATAACGACATTTTCATTGGTAAAGAAAACGCACTGGTATCATTTGCTTAAGCAAACAATATCCAATAAGCAAAAGAGCTAGGCTATCCTGAAAATTCCGAAAGCTCTATTTTTTCATTCTTTTTGCTTAGATGAAAAACACGCCGTCTCTTATAAAAAAACTATTTTTTATTGCCAAACCTCCTAAATTACTTTACATATTTAAAGGTATTTTTGATCGTATACGCAACGATCAACGGGGATTAAAAACCCTAAGGTCCGATACATAAAAATGAACCCACTCTGTGGGTATCCCGGAATTCCGGGAGATTTTGCTATGTCCAGGTGCTTTAAGCACTAAAAGCAAAATGCTGATTCGGACTCAGTGTTTTTAACTCCCGGAATACCAATGCGAGGGCGCTCGCACTCGGAGGGGGCTTTAAAATGCGAGCCAAAAATCTTGATAACGACATTTTCATTGGCAAAAAAATTCGTTTGAGACGAAAAATGCTAAAAATGTCTCAAAAAACATTAGGTCAACATTTAGGAGTTACTTTCCAACAAATCCAGAAATATGAAAAAGGCTTAAATCGCGTGAGCGCAGGGCGTTTAAAAGAAATTGCCGATATCTTAAATGTTCCACTTGTCTTTTTCTATGCGGACACCTCAGCAAAACAACAGCCCCCATACCCTCATGATGAAATCGCATCAAGCACAGAAGAATACCTACTGCTCAAAAGATTTAGAGTTCTAACCTCGATAAAACAAAGAGCCATTTTACAATTACTCTCTGATCAGAATGAGAACTTTTAACATCATAATATAGGGCACTACACTCTCTGTTCTTGACTTGCCTCCCACCCCTCAAAGGACAGAAGCCCCTTCCCTATCCGGTTGGTAAACAATCCATCTTCTCAGAAAAGAACTCTTTTAGCTTCCCATTTTATGTGGTTCATTTCACAAGATTATCCGGACAAGCCCCCCTCAAATATTCACCACACACTCTCATAAAAACATCACATATGCAAAGTTTGATACCTTATAGCACCACACCTAAAACGATAGCATTTTACAGCAAACAGGATAAGCATTCATGCGTATTTAAAAAAAGATAGCCCTCAAAAAGCAATGCTTGAAAATTTTTTTGATCAATCTGAAACAGAACCTAACGCATCATTTTATAATGGTGATAGAGGACGTGATCTTAACATGCAAACGCAAAAATTTGCTTTTTTATCATAATCACTAAAAGCAGCAGTTTATTAAAATATACGCCACCAGAAGCACTTCAAGAAACCTTTACAGCTGAAACCATTATTCATTGATTACTTAACCGATTGATTAGATACCGATATGTTGTTAATGTGCCATAAGTAAAGTTGCTCTTATTTCTGGAAAAGGAGCTTCGCAAATAAAGAGCAACAATAAGTAAGGGGAATTAAAGATGTTAAAATATTTATTGCTGTCACCGGTTGTGTTGGTGGCTGGTTGCGCATCTGTAGGCAATTATTCATCAAATTATGTTGATCAAAATCTTACAAAGCGTCAGGCACAATTAGTTGCTAACAAATTTATTAGCGATATCAAGAGATCTCTACCACCAGCTACAACCACACTTCTTATAAAGAAAAATAATACAGCAGACAGCTTTACTCCTTTATTTATCAATCTGTTGCGACGGAATGGATATAATGTGATCTATACAGATCAACCTCAAAAGCAGCAAAACATGGGTGTGAATTTGAGTTATAGAATAAGATTAAATAGTAGCACTATAGTGTCTCTTCTTCAGTATAGTGTGAACGGAGAACCACGTGCTCATATAAGTACTCAGCCCAAATGAACCCGCTATTTAATGTAAACATTCTCTATATTTTACACGTAAAGACTTAAAAGCTCTTGCGAAAGGCAAAGAGATTTGCACCTCAATAAAAACCCTCATTTTTAGCCAGAGTGGATAAATTTTATTATAGATTGTGACAATACAAAATAGTGTAAATTATAGCTTTAAGATTTAAGAAAAGAAGAATACTAAAAATAATGAAAATGCCCCACACCCTAGTGAATTGTTACGCGAAGATGTAAATGCAAAACTTGGACTATCTGTGATTGAAGCAGCTGAAGAGTTTTCTATATCCCGTGTAGCATTTTCTAGGGTCTTGGTAAAATCCTTATAACGACATTTTCAGTGGCACATTCATTGGCAAAAAAATTCGTTTGAGACGAAAAATGCTAAAGATGTCTCAAAAAACATTAGGTCAACATTTAGGTGTTACTTTCCAACAAATCCAGAAATATGAAAACGGCTTAAATCGTGTCAGCGCAGGGCGTTTAAAAGAAATGGACGATATCTCAAATGTTCTACTTTCCTTTTTCTATGCTGATATCTTAACAAAACAACAGCCCCCGTACTCTCATGATGAAATCGCATCAAGTACAGAAAAATACCTGCTTCTCAAAAAATTTAGAGTCCTAATCTCGATAAAACAGAAAGCCTTTTTACAGCTGATCTCTGATAAGAATACAAACGAACACCCCGCGATAACACACACCACGCTCTATCCCATGAGACACTCATAATAAACTCCGTATTCACATATTCTTAATTAAAAACACCTCATGGTTTTAGGGAACTTATATCATTACCATCAATTATATCATTGCCATCAATGATGATATTTTACGACACAACGGGATAAATTTCCCCAAAAATTCTAAAAAATTTTTGTGCAAATTTTTAAAAAGCTTGCGTCTGAGCGCTTTTTATGGTCTTGCAAAGAACTGAAAAGCAAAAATACATAAAGGTCCTTTTTTACTTAAGCTTTTCTCTTTGCAAAAAGCAGGAGAAAGCCCATAAAGAGCACACAGGACCATGAGAGAGCCGCAAGGTTAATCAAAGGGATTTTAGCCCGAAAATAACAAAAGAGCTTGACTGTTAAAGGCAGCAAAGAAAAGCACCATAAAGACAACAAGAGAGTTCTTTTTGCAAGAATAGAATTGGATAGAAACGATGAAAATTAATGGCAATGAAATTCGCCCTGGTAATGTGATCGAACATCAAGGAAGTTTATGGGTTGCAGTTAAATGCAACGCTGTAAAACCAGGAAAAGGTGGTGCATTTAACCAAGTTGAAATGAAAAATTTGATTGATGGTACAAAACTTAATGAACGATTTCGCGCTGCTGAGACCGTTGAACGCGTGCGCCTTGAACAAAAGGATTTCACATTTCTTTATCAACAAGGGGATGCTTTGGTCTTTATGGATTCAGAATCTTATGAACAACTTGAACTTCAAAAGGATTTTGTTGGTGAACGTGCTGCGTTTCTCCAAGATGGGATGACTGTCACAGTTGAACTTTATCAAGAAAAGCCTATTGGCATCTCACTTCCTGATCAAGTTGCTGTCACGATTGCGGAAGCCGATCCTGCCATCAAAGGACAAACGGTTACCTCCTCTTATAAACCCGCCATTCTTGAAAACGGGATTCGTATTCTTGTTCCCCCCTTTATGAATGCTGGTGAACGTATCATTGTAGACACCAATGAGTTGATTTATTTGCGTCGTGCAAATGAAAAAGATAAATAAAGGAATAAAAAATGGCCCATTCTGCAGTCATGAATGTCATGGTGCAAGCTGCAATGAAAGCAGGACGCTCGTTGGTACGTGATTACGGTGAAGTGCAAAATTTGCAAGTGTCTTTGAAAGGACCAGCAGATTATGTCAGCCAAGCAGATCGCAAAGCGGAAAAAATTATTTTCAATGAATTAAGCAAAGCGCGCCCCAAATTTGGTTTTCTGATGGAAGAGTCAGAAGAAATCATTGGAGAAGATTCACAACACCGTTTTATTGTTGACCCTTTAGATGGCACCACAAATTTTCTCCATGGCATTCCTTTTTTTGCTGTTTCCATTGCCTTAGAAAGCCAAGGGAAAATCGTTGGTGGTGTCATTTACAATCCCGTGAATGATGAACTCTTCACCGCAGAACGCGGGTGTGGTGCTTTTTTCAATGACCGCCGCTGTCGCGTTTCTGCACGGCGCAGACTAGAAGATTGTGTCATTGCCACAGGCATGCCTCATTTTGGTCGCCCAAATCATGGAGCCTATCTTATTGAATTACGTAATGTGATGGCAGAGGTTGCCGGACTTCGCCGTTTTGGTGCTGCTGCGCTTGATTTAGCTTATGTTGCTGCTGGAAGAACCGATGGCTTTTGGGAAGATAACCTGCAAATTTGGGATATGGCTGCTGGAATACTGATGGTTCGTGAAGCAGGTGGTTTTGTCACCGATAAAGAAGGCGGTAGCGATATATTCCGCAAAAAAAATATCATTGCCGGCAATGAACACATTCGCCTAAAATTAGAAAAAACCCTCAAAAAAGGCATTTAAACCTAAAAAGATCTAGCAGATTATGTCAGCCAAGCAGATCGCAAAGCGGAAAAAATTATTTTTAATGAATTAAGCAAAGCGCGCCCCAAATTTTGTTTTCTGATGGAAGAGTCAGAAGAAATCATTGGAGAAGATTCACAACACCGTTTTATTATTGACCCTTTGAGATGGCACCACAAATTTTCTCCATGGCATTCCCTTTTTTGCTGTTTCCATTGCCTTAGAAAGCCAAGGAAAAATCGTTGCTGGTGTCATTTACAATCCCGTGAGTGATGAACTCTTCACCGCAGAACGCGGGTGTGGTGCTTTTTTCAATGACCGACGCTGTCGCGTTTCTGCACGGCGTAGACTAGAAGATTGTGTCATTGCCACGGGAAATGCCTCATTTTGGTCGTCCAAATCATGGAACCTATCTTATTGAATTACGCAATATAATGATGGAAGTTGCCAAACTTCGCCGTTTTGGTGCTGCTGCTCTCGAATTTAGCTTATGTCGCCGCAGAAAAAACCGATAGCTTTTGGGAAGATAATCTGCACATTTTTGATAAAACTACCAGCATACTGATGCTTCGCAAAACCGGTGGTTTTGTCACTGATAAAGAAGGCAGCAGCGATATATTTCGCAAAAAAAAATATCATCACAACAAAACGCCCCAAGAAGCAACAACGACATCAGAAGCCAACATCCTCCCCTACTTCTCTTAAGAAATCACCGCCTACACAGCAAAAAAGATTGACTATAATTTAAAATATCCCCTCTCTGCTAAGGGCTATCACATATGCCTCTCATAGTTTTCACCTCTACATGACAACAGAAATTTTAGCAAATCCATTGATTTATACAGCCATTCCCCCCCTTCATTTAACCATTATCTCAGATAGTCTATGAAATACTCTCGAGATTTATAGTAACAAAAATCTTTGTTTTCCAAAATTGCTTTCTGCATTTCACTTGCAAGCTGCTCTTTATCTTTTTCAACAGCCTCTTTCAGCGCCTTTACCTTCTCATTACCGAAGATAATTTTTAATTTTTCTTTTAACTTTTTTTCCTCAACAAGCTTCTCCCAAAAGATCAATCGGTTATCACATGTCTCATTTGCTGCTTTTATCCATTCTCTGGCTCCTAATTTGTAAGCTTCTTCAAATGTTGGATTCCCCTCAGCTATGGAAAGCTTTTTTGCTCTATTTGTGTCATTCTCTTTACAAGTATTGATTACATCTCTAACTGTGACAGAATGGCAACCATTATCAAAGGCAACATAGCCTTTTTTCACTGTTTTAATAAGCTTCTTATAGTAAATGAAAGTTTCTCTTGCCGCCTTATAATCACTGGAAATATCACACAACAACAACAACAACACATTCTTTTTACAATATAATAATAAAGTACACTCACCAGACCAAGATTCCGAAAGCTTTAGCATTTTCTCTATCTCTTTGTGTTCTATACTTATAGATATGTTGTCCCACAAAGTATCTGTAAATTTTTTCTTTTCATCCTCCCCTGTAAAGTTTTCCTTTTGGTGCTGTTTGCATTCAGCTGTAATCATATCATCAAGAACATATAACCACCAATGAAGTAATAACATCGTAGGTTGACTCCGTTTTTTTTTCGTAAAAGGATCTACAAACTTTTGCAGAGTTATTCCATTCTTTCTCATTAATCGCACTGCTTTTATAAAAAATTTCCTAAAATACGAGGTATCCAAGAGACTACATATTTTTTTGTAATGTTCATAAGTAAGTTTTTTTTCGAGTGCTTGTTTGTACAATAAACGCACTTCGTGCTCCCCTCGAACACAAATATCCTTTACAAATGGAAGCCGATCTCCACTGAATTTCATATCTTCCCTAGGATTTTTTATCCCCAGTACGTCTCTTTCCCATAGCCTTACTCCCTCATCCCATTGTTTCAACCATTCCTGCGATATTTTTTGAGTTTTTTTAACAAGCCTTTGTTCCCCTTGAGCAATAATATCTTGATATCCAGCGCACTCTTGCTCTTTTTGCTCAAGTTGTTTAGTTAAATGCTTGTTCTGATAAATTGCCAATGCAAGCATTAAGCTTCCCCCACAACACACTATCATTGCCAAACCGAACAAAAAATCCACTGAGTATCCCAAATACCACGACTTCCCCATCCATATGATGCACAAAATCATAACGCCGAATCTTCCGCTCCCACATTTTTTCCCCCATTTCCAAATGACCTTAATTGTAGCTATTATGAAAGCTATTGCCAATTTTATGTCTTCTTCCATTCTTGCTCTCTTTTATTCCCACCAATATTTAACGCAGCTCTTTTATCGATTTCTCGATATTGTATCATTATGTGTACATATGATTTGAAAATAACTACATATTATATTTTAATAAAAACAATACATAAAATATAGATATTTTTTCTGGTAAAATAAAACAATTTGTATTTAATTGTACTGCTCTAATGATTTATGCACTTTTAAGAAGAGCTTTATAATTCTTAAAATGCACTCCCACAATATTGGTTCAAAGTACTCAAAAGCCTAACACAGCAAAACATGGCTGCGTGCTCACCTTGTTTTATAAAATTGATAAAAAGCGTCTTTCTACTCATTTATCGGCTCTTTTTTAGTAAAGCGACATCATCATACACTTTCCTAATCCCCTCAATATTACTACAGCCCCTAAAACTTGAGACGCTTCATGAAGAAGACTTATTCTTTCTTTAAGTATTTTTACTTCACGCAATCTTCCCTGCTTGGTATATGCAAGAGACATGGTTTTGACTAATGCAACATAATCAAATTTGAAACGAGAAATTCCATGTAAGATCTTTCATGAAAAACAATGAGTTATCATTATAAATCAACGTGAAGATACTGTTATAAAGAGAACTCCTCGCTCATCTTAATAGTCCATAGCGATTTAACTGGATATCGTTTTATATTCTGTACACAGAAGTGTCTTTATAAAAATACTTCATCTCAGGCAAAAAAAAAAAGAACAGCCTATTAAAAAAGAAAAACATCTCAATGCTTGCCTTTCTTTTTTCCATGAGAGTTTCAAATTGATAAGCCTGTCTGAAAAGAGTACTGTTTATGCCCTTAAAAATACTGCTCTTGTATCAAGATCACTTACTCAGATGAGAATTGCAGTTTAGCCAAATGCGCATAAACATTATTTTTTATAATGAGTTGTGTGTTCCTTCTTCCACAAAAGCGCCTTTATCCATCACGAGAATACGATCAGCTTTTAAAATTGTTGCCAAACGATGTGCAATGACCAGGATTTAGGATTTTGTATCAATCCTTCTAAGGCATTTTGCACCAACTTTTCACTGTTTGCATCTAAAGCAAATCTTGCTTCATCAAGTAGCAAAATTTTGATTTATAATAATAATTCATTGTCTTGTATGTTGAATGAGAATCCCGAATACCGTAAGATTCTCTCATTTCAAACCTGCTCCATGGTGAACCAATCAAAACCATGTCTTTTGCACGTACCAAGCGGAGAGAGCCCGCGTGAATAAAAAAACTATTAAGAAAGGACTTAAAATGCCTATAGTAAATCGTCTCAAGTGCCAAGGGCTGTAGCAACATCCACGAGTTGGCAAATACAATGATGGTGCCGGCTTGCAACAAGAGGGCTGCATTTCTTAAAATCGCCCGTGCAATACCGATGCGTTGTTTTTGCCCCCAGAAAGCATAGTACCACGTTCTTCTACTTGCGTATCAAAGACGTTTGGTAAAGCTTGAATAAATTCAAATACATTGGCAGCTTTAGAAGCGGAAAATACTTCCTCTCCGTGGGTATGTTCAGTTCCAAAAAAGAAGAAAAGTTTGCAATTATTTTATTTCAAGTCTTTATACTCTAGGGAAGAAAGGATTTTTGCGTGTATTTCAAAATGATTTTTGAATTTAAAAAACGCAACCACAATGATTTATAGACCCATCTGTTTATGTCGGATGCGTTTTTGAATTAATATTTAAAGTGCACTCTTTGATAGGATCAAAAACTCATCGTTTGCAATCGTTTTGTTTAAAACCCTTGTACCCCATAAAGAGGAGGCTTTTACATGCCAATATTACCAAAACGATTTTTGAATTTAGAAAGACGACCACCACGATCTACGAGCGTTTGGGAGCCACCTGTCCATGCCGGATGCGTTCTTGGATCAATATCTAGATTAAGAGTATCGCCTTCTTTTCCCCAAGTAGAGCGCGTCGTATATTGGGTTCCATCCGTCATAACAACGGTAATTTTGTGATAGTTGGGGTGAATATTCGCTTTCATGCGTCAAACCTTTTGCGTTTATAGAATGAAATAGCACTTGCTTGTTTTTTTAAGTGCACTTCCTTTGTCTTTTTGATACATTGATTAAAGTATTTATTCCTATAACTGAGCACGCATCAAAAAACAAGTGTTCAAGATACATCATTGTATCAAGTGTTACAAATCCAATACAGTGAGCAAAATTTTATGACATTACGTTCTCGTTCAGAAAAATCGACAAAGTCTTCCCCTAAGAAATCTTCATTCTCTTCGCTTGCAATTTTTGTTCCTTATCTTTTGCGCTATCGTTGGTTGTTTATCTTTGCTTTTCTAGCGTTATCTGTTGCTGCTCTTGTCACATTAGCTTTGCCTGTGGCTATCCGCCAAATGTTTGATCATGGGTTTTCTACTTCAAGCCATGGACATATCAATTTTTACTTTGGAATTTTGTTTATCTTAGCCTTGTTTCTCGCATTTGCTTCAGCAGCCCGTTATTACTGTGTTATCACCTTGGGAGAACGGATTGTTGCCGATTTACGGCGTGATGTGTTTGTCCATATTATGAAACTTTCTCCTGCTTTTTTTGATCGGTCACATTCAGGAGAGATTGTTTCAAGGCTTCTAACAGATACCACACAAATAAAATTAGCTGTGGGCTCTACCGCCTCTACCGCTTTACGTCAGCTGATTATCGTGATCGGAGCCGTCGTGATGATGGTGATCACCAATGCTAAATTGTCTTTGTTGGTTTTAGCGGCTATTCCTGTTGTGGCCATTCCCTTGGTAGTCTTTGGACGTAAAGTTCGCTCTCGTACCCGCGCGGCGCAAGATCGTCTCGCAGATGCCAATGCTGTTGCTACAGAGCAGGTAAGCGCTATTCGCACTGTGCAAGCTTTTACCGCTGAAAAACTCGTTACAATACGTTTTTCACAATTGATAGAACGTGCTTTTCAAACAGCACGTGCTTCTGTAATCTTGCGCTCCTTTTTTACGGGGTTTGCAATTTTTTTGGTTTTTAGCAGTGTGGTTGCTGTTTTATGGATTGGATCGCGTGATGTTTTGAATGGAACGATGACAGGAGGAACATTAGGGCAATTTGTCCTTTATGCGGTTTTTGGAGCTTCTACTTTTGCGCAATTATCGGAACTGGGAGCAGAATTAATCCAAGCAGCAGGCGCTGCTGAACGGCTTGCCGAATTGTTACAAGAACAACCTACTATTGTAGCACCTAAAAATCCTTTATCATTAGAGCAACCTGTTCGAGGTGAACTTGTTTTTGATCAGGTTGATTTTACCTATCCTTCTAGACCACAAGAGAAGGTTTTACGCTCGCTTTCATTTTCTGTAAAAGCAGGCGAAACGGTTGCTTTTGTTGGGGCTTCTGGAGCAGGAAAAAGCAGCATTTTTTCTTTGATCCTTCGTTTTTATGATCCGACAAATGGAACAATTCGGTTGGATGGCATGGAAATTAATCGCCTTTCTTTACAAGATTTACGCAGTGCAATTTCCTATGTTCCACAAGATGTCGCCATTTTTGATGGAACATTGCGTGATAATATTATTTTTGGAACTGAAACTACCCATGAAGAGGAAATCCTTGCTGCCGCTAAAGCGGCTAATGCACTTGAATTTATTCAAGCTTTACCAGATGGCTTGGATACGCAAGTAGGAGAACGTGGTACCATGCTTTCTGGGGGGCAAAAACAACGCATTGGTATTGCACGGGCAATTTTAAGAAATGCACCCCTGTTGCTGCTTGATGAAGCAACATCTGCTTTAGATGCAAACAGTGAAAAGTTGGTGCAAGACGCTTTAGAAGGATTGATGCAAAATCGAACAACATTGGTCATTGCGCATCGTTTGGCAACAATTTTAAAAGCAGATCGTATTCTTGTGATGGATAAAGGCGCCCTTGTGGAAGAAGGAACCCATGCCGAACTTGTGGCAAAAAATGGCGTTTATGCTTACCTCGCAAAACTCCAATTTTCGCCTGAGTAAGTGATCTTGATACAAGAGCAGTATCTTTAAGGGCATAAACAGCACTCTTTTCAGACAGGCTTATCAATTTAAATCTCTCATGGAAAAAAGAAAAGCAAGCATTGAGATGTTTTTCTTTTTTAACGGGCTGTTCTTTTTTCTGCGCAAGATGGAGCATTTTATAAAGACACTTCTGTGTACAGAATGTAAAATGATACCAAGTTAATCTCTATGGGCTATTAAGATGTGCAAGGAGTTCTCTTCATAACAGCACTGTCACGTTGATTTATAAGGATAATTCATTGTTTTTCATGAAAGATCATGAATACCATAGGATTTTCTCATGTCAAACCCTCATAGTGAGTCAAACAAAATCTCTTGGCTTGCACATCACAAGCAGAGTTGGTGTGTGGAGTAAAACAGTACAAGAAAGAGGTAAAATACCTCCCTTGCCCCTTTACGTTCTAAGGGCTGTCAAAACATTGGGGCGCTGACAAAAGAGTATACGCTGGCAAAAAGTATAATAGGTGCTCGCTTTCTTGAAGCCTTTATGCGGGCTCACTTGATAGGCTCTAGGGACACAAGCTCTATCCTAAAGACTGACCACACTCTTTAAAAAACTGAATATTAAAATTTTTTCATGCCCTCTCTCACCGCTCTAAACAATAGTGTTTACCGAAAATCATGACAAATTGTAACTCACAAATACGCTTCTCTCTATTGCAAGAGTATCCTTTTATGCTCTTTCAAAAACACGAACACTTTTTGAATATTGTTTGCAGATCCGTCTTATTGAAAAAGAGCAAAGACTTTTTTAGCACTTTTGGGCTTCTTATAACTTTTGTATGAGCGCGTATAAGCAACAGCTTTTATAATAAACTGGCTTTTGGCAAAATTGTAAAATTTTATCAAATTTATTGTTTTTAAATATCACCACGACCACTGTTCTGCTCTTGCAGACACGCAACCTCAAAACACTTTCTCTTTGCTCACAAATCGTCTCTCCAGCTCTCTCTTTCAGGCATAGCCCATAAAAATAAGGATAGAGTACTTCGATTGAACACCATCTTCTCACCCCCTGCCCCATATATTTTACAGCTCTCAATTTTATAGCATCCCCTGTCGTGCTTTAAGAAGGCATTTTAACGATGATAAGAACATGTACAAAGAGGATATATCTTTAGGGTATTTATGTTTTAAAGCTTGCACGAAATCGTAATTTTTTTGTATAGCGAGTCAAGCATATGCAGAACTGACACCCTAACCATTTCAAACCATTCAGCTGTTTCAGGAACAGATAAGCCAAGTTCTACGATTATATCTTCAACCACGAATTCACCGAAGTACGGAGGATTTTCATCATTTTTTAGCGCTCCCTCTTCAGTGATCCTCTAGATAATTAACTCATTCAGCATCTATACCAGCAAAGCGAAATATTACGTGCTAATTTTCCTTTACATTCATTAGCCAAGCCCCCTCAAAATGACCTTTTAATAAATAGAGCTAAAAGGATAAGTCTTCAAAACCATTTGGTGAGATAGCTATATCAA
This sequence comes from Bartonella sp. CL434QHHD, assembly GCF_042195145.1. Taxonomy (NCBI): domain Bacteria; kingdom Pseudomonadati; phylum Pseudomonadota; class Alphaproteobacteria; order Hyphomicrobiales; family Bartonellaceae; genus Bartonella; species Bartonella sp. CL434QHHD. Next base: position 107,809 of record NZ_JBHINT010000005.1, read on the forward strand.
GAGCACCGAGAATACGACTTAGTTTCTAAGAATAGGCGATTTTCCCCCTTTTATTGTATCAGTCTTGTAGAACTTTAAGTCCTTTATGTTTAAATCAAAAAATCATAATTGGATTATATTGCATAAAGATGCTTTTTCTCATTTTTCCATTTAACACACGATAAGTTACCATTTAGGCACGATGAGAAGCTTGCCCTTTATATCATGATTTCAGAACCGCATGAGAAGAATAAAAGATGATGTGGCTTAATAAGAGAGTTTGTTCATAAGCCGTTTTGCTGTCTTAAGGTCAAGAATGCCGTTAGGCGCAACTTGTAAAGGGTTGCCTTGAGGCTTAAGGACCCAAAGCTTGTTAGCCCCTTCATTAAAAGCGGGTCTGATGTCATTATTTTGGAGAGCAATTATTAAGAATTTGAGAGGCAGACAGCCTCTCATTTTGATTTGTATGCAAACGAAGTGCACTCTATTTATTCAGGGAGAATAAGAACATACCCAGGAGGTGCTAAACAGAATAAGAGAGCGTCGTAACCCCAAATAGCAGACAGGGAGCAAATAGAAGAAACGCCTTCACCAATTGTTAACATCAATGCGGACGATATAGCGGGGCTTCATCTGTGGCTTCGCGGCGTTCTATGAGGTATCCGAAAAAAACAAAAAGCACGCTAATCCACTCGCACCTGCAAAGAAGCTTAGTACGGCATGAACCGGCCCACGTATGTTGAGCAAGATAATAAAAATTATGAAAGTAAATACTGTAAAGACCCCTTCGAATACCCCACGCACCATATTGCACAATTTTCGCATCATAATTGCAGAAAAGCTCTGTTCTGCGTATCGATTTTTTCTTTTGATGCTTATCTTCTTAGAAGAGATACCGTCCACAACTCCCCCCGTTTTAAGCCAAGATGCTATGAAGTTAGTTATCTTTAATTATATCATCAAAAAATAGGTGTTTTATTGAGGTACAAATCTATTTTCTTTCGCAAGAGTTATTCAATTCGTTCGCCAATAGAAAAACTACCCCCATTGAAGAGGAAGCTATCCTGACGCAGAAAAGCTTCATAAGCTGTATTCCAATCCGCTCAGAAATCGCAACTCTCTAATCTACCCGCTTAATCCACCTTTAAAACTGCAATCAAATAAATTCTGCTGATGACAAGTAATGATAACATGAAAAAGAAAAAATATCACAATATCAAACTCTTCAATACAGTATGAGCTTTATGATTTTCACTCAAAAAGCAAGTGCCCACCCATGAACGACACCATACTAAAGTGCTGTGCATTCACAAATTTCCTAGCATTATCTCCCCTTCTCGAAATTGCACCTCTCCCGCAATCTTATCTCTCGATAGCACCCATTAAAGACTTTTAAAAGGTCCAAGGAAAAAACTCTCTGAGAAAGCTTTCAAGTCTAAAACGCCCCCGCCATTTTTATCATGATGAGGGCACAAAAAATCACGCAGAAACATGCAAAATCTCTCCGCATTTAAAAACAGGGCTTGTGCTTCAATCGCACGCTTTTTCTTGTTCTTTTGTCCATTGTCCCAAAGCCGCAAGATGGTTCATCCGAGCCCGATGACGAAATGCCTTCTGTGCAACAGCAATATTTTCATCTTTTCCCGCCCATGCTTTTAAGGCAGCTGCTTGCAGTGCTCGTCCATAGGAAAAGGTCAATTTCCAAGGCAATACGCCCAAAGAATTTATAGCAGATAAATGCGCCGTTGCTTCCTGATCAGACTGCCCTCCAGAAAGAAAAGCAATTCCGGGAACAGCAGCAGGAACCGTTTGTTTAAGCACTTGGACAGTCTTTTCAGCAACTTCTTCAACAGAAGCCTTGCGAGCATCCTTTCCATCAATCACCATATTGGGCTTTAAAATCATCCCCTCCAAAAGAACACGAGCTTCAAACAATTCTTTAAAGACAGCCTGCAAAACAGTGCGTGTCACCTCAAAGCAGCGTGTAATTGAATGCCCACACGATGATCCATCCATCAACACTTCCGGCTCAACAATGGGCACAATATTGAACTCCTGACATAAGGCAGCATAGCGTGCAAGAGCTTGTGCATTTTGTCTTATGGCGCCTCTTGTTGGCAAAGTGTGTTCATCAATAGCAATTACCGCACGCCATTTAGCAAAACGTGCTCCCAAAGCATAATAATTTTTTAGCCGCTCACGAAGACCATCCAACCCTTCGGTAATTGTTTCTTGGGGAAAAGCAGCCAAGGGTTTTGCACCGGTATCAACTTTAATCCCTGGCAAAGCGCCTGAATCCCGAATAAGATCCGTCAACATTTTCCCAGTTGATGCTTTTTGCCGAATGGTTTCATCAAATAAAATAACCCCAGAGATGGCGTTTTCCATCGCTTCTTTTGTACTAAAAAGCATTTCACGATAAGCACGGCGCTTATCTTCATTGGATTCAACACCAATGCTTTCAAAACGCTTTCCAATGGTCGCCGTACTTTCATCTGCCGCCAAAATACCTTTACCTGCATGCACCAAAGCAAGTGCAATATCTTCAAGCCGTTCATTCATAAAAAATTCCTCTTTATTTTGTCTTAATTTCTAAAAATGCGCAACACTATCAAAAAACACTCTACACGACTGTATAGTTTTTCTTTAACCTTCCCTTCAAAGAAGCCCTTTAAGCCTGCATGAGGGCAAGAATACCAGGAAGAGTCTTTCCTTCCATCCATTCCAAAAAAGCTCCTCCAGCAGTCGAGAGATAAGTAAAATCATTGGCAACACCGGCATGATTAAGGGCAAAAACCGTATCGCCCCCTCCCGCAATTGAAACCAACTTTCCCGTCAAACTACGTTCTGCTGCATGGCGTGCAACGGCAATGGTTCCCTTATCAAAGGGAGACATCTCAAAAACACCAAGGGGTCCATTCCACACAAGAGTAGCAGCTTCATCTATCGCAGCATTGATATGCGCAATAGAGCGCGTCCCAATATCCAATATCATGCCATCTTGTGGAATATCTTCAATGTCATAAAGACGATGCGGTGCATCTTTTTCAAAACGAAATCCAACGACAGCATCCTGAGGGAGCAGAAGCGTACAGTGACACTCTTGCGCTTTTTTAATGATTTTTTTTATCGTTTCCATCAATGCATGTTCACACAGTGATTTTCCTACATGGATACCTTGTGCAGCTAAAAAACTGTTAGCCATCCCCCCACCAATAATTAAGGAGTCAACTTTTTCCACCAAATGATTGAGCACAAAAAGCTTACTAGAAACCTTTGCTCCTCCCACAAGGGCAACCACAGGACGTGCTGGATTGCCAAGTCCTTTTTCTAATGCCTGCAATTCACCTTGCAAAGAGCGTCCTGCATAAGAAGGCAACAAATGCGTTATTCCCTCCACCGAAGCATGGGCACGATGAGAAACTGAAAAAGCATCATTAACATAGAGATCTCCATTATGAGCCAAAGCTTCTGCAAAAGAACAATCATTCTTTTCTTCACCAGCATAAAAACGAACATTTTCAAGCAGTAAAACACCACCATTTTGTAATGACTCAACTGCAACCTGCACCGCCGAACCGATACAGTCCGGAGCAAAAGCAACCGGCTGATTAATGATCTTTTCCAGCACTTGCACAACAGGACGAAGTGAAAACTCTTGCTCTACCTTTCCTTTGGGGCGACCACAATGAGAAAGCAGAATAAGTTTAGCACCACATTTTTGTAGCTCAATGAGTGTCTCTTTATGCCGTACAAGACGCGTCTCGTCACAAACTTTGCCCTGTGCCATAGGAACATTAAAATCTACGCGCACCAGAACACGTTTGCCCAAAACATCAACATCATCAAGTGTACGAAACCCCATCACTGCTTCCTCTTCACTTTCCATTGTTTCAAATAAAAACGCATCCAACAACCCTGCCCACTTTTCTTTCCACTTATCCCCCTCTTTGCTTTTACAAGAGATCCACGACAGCCTATCTCTCACCCTTTGCTTAATAAAAATCCAAAGCTTTTATCGTCAAATGTACAAAAGCCCACCATTGCTCTTAATCTTCATATTCCATTGTGGCAAACAAATGCATTGGCTCAACTTGATCTCTATTAAAGCTTCCTTTTACTTCTAGGAAAAAGAGTTTACATCTCCTGTTTCTGTTTTCTAACGTTTTCTCAAAAGGTATCTCGTTCAGATCTTACTTTTTAAAAGTTTACTCTTTCATGCATCTTTTAAAAGCACGTATTGACACAGTATTAAAACAAAACACATCATCAATTTTTCAATAGCCTCTTCTCTCTAGCGCATGAGAACAACAGCCTCTATCTGTTTTTCTCAAAATTGCACAAAAATGAGACTTTTCCCTATAAAAAGAGGACCCTGAGGTCCTCTTATATTGTCTTAGCAAAAGCCACTGCCGTATCACTCATACGGTTAGAAAAGCCCCATTCATTATCATACCAAACCAGAACGCGACAGAGCTTACCATCAATCACTTTGGTTTGATCATTGTGGAAAATAGCTGAATGAGGATTATGATTAAAATCACAACTCACGAGTTTCTCTTCTGTAGTGTCCAAAACGCCCTTCAAAGAACCCTGTGCAGCAGTAGCAATAGCTGTATTAATTTCTTCGATTGTTGTGGAACGCTTAGCGATAAATGTCAAATCAACCACAGAAACATTAGGGGTCGGAACACGAATCGATACACCATCAAGCAATCCCTTTAATTCTGGCAAGACCAATCCCACAGCTTTTGCCGCTCCTGTTGAGGTAGGAATCATAGAAAGAGCTGCCGCACGTGCACGATAAAGGTCCCGATGCATTGTATCCAATACAGGTTGATCACCCGTATAAGAATGGATTGTTGTCATAAAGCCCTTTTCAATGCCGACCGTATTGTGTAAAACTTGTGCAACAGGCGCCAAACAATTGGTTGTACAAGAAGCATTTGAAACAACGCGATGCTCGCTGCTTAAAGATTGATGATTAACCCCATAGACGACCGTAAGATCTGCTCCTTCAGAAGGCGCAGAAATAAGAACACGCTTTGCCCCCGCATCTAAATGAGCACTTGCTTTATCACGCGCAGTAAAAATACCCGTACATTCCAAAGCAATATCGATATCCAAATCTTTCCAAGGCAATTGAGCAGGATCACGCTCTGCGCATACCTTTATTAAACCACCTCCCACATCAATAGCATCCCCTACCACCTTAACGATCCCAGGAAAACGCCCATGAACTGAATCATAGCGTAATAAATGGGCATTTGTTTCCACCGATCCCAAATCATTAATTGCAACCACTTCAACATCTTGTCGTCCACTTTCCACAAGTGCACGTAAAATATTGCGACCAATACGACCAAACCCATTAATTGCAACACGAACTGTCATTTCACATGTTTCCTCATCAATTTTTAAAAGCACAACATTTAAAACACAATAAATGGGTATTTCACCAATCCAAAATCATTAATTCCCACAATGTCAATATCTTGATCACTCACTCACTTATCCACAATAATGCACAAGATCATCCACAATACTGCACAAAATATGATGCCCTACAATCACCCCATTCATGACAACACAAGCTGTCACTTTGTCTTTTCCTCTTTGATCTTTTCCAGCTCTTTTTCAACGGTGGCAACAACATTTTCCCAAGTAATACCAAAATGCGCATAAAGGGCATCAATTGTTCCACTTGCCCCAAAGCCCTCCATACCAATAAACACACCATCACAGCCAATAAAACGGTCCCATCCTTGGGCGACAGCAGCTTCAATGGCAATTTTAATCGGTGCATCTCCAATGAGAGCACGCTGATAGGAGAGAGATTGTTGAGAAAAAAGTTCAAAACAAGGCACAGAAACCACACGCGTTGGGATGCCTTTTTCTTCTAACACCGCATGTGCCTCCACTGCAATTTGCAATTCTGAACCAGAAGCAAACAGCGTCACTTGTGCATCATCGCTAGCTGTTAGGAATTCATAAGCACCAAGCATACAGAGATTTTCTTCTTCATACTCTTGACGCAAAAGCGGTAGATTTTGTCGACTTAAAGCCAAGGTAGAAGGCGTCCCGCGTGCTTTCAAAGCCAATTGCCAACACTCGACTGTCTCCATAGCATCGGCAGGACGAAACACAAAATGATTAGGCATTGCACGCAGGCAAGCCAAATGCTCCACGGGTTGATGGGTCGGACCATCCTCACCAAGACCAATAGAATCATGAGTCATGACATAAATCACCCGCAACCCCATGAGAGAAGACAAACGCATAGCAGGACGCATATAGTCAGAAAAGCATAAAAAGGTTCCCCCATAAGGAATAAAGCCGCCATAAAGGGCAAGACCATTCATCACAGCTCCCATTGCATGTTCGCGAATTCCATAATGCAGATAGCGCCCTGAAAAATCTTCAGCAGAGATACTTTTCATCTGGCTACTTTTTGTATTATTAGATCCGGTTAGATCAGCCGAACCACCAATAGTCTCAACAACGACCTCATTGATCACTTCAAGAGCCATTTCCGAAGCTTTACGCGTAGCAACAACGGGGCGCTCTTCAACCAATTTCTGTTTATAAGTATCAATAGCGCCATCAAATCCGCCCACGAGATCGCCCCGCATCAATCTTTCAAACTCCACACGCTCTGAGATAGGAAGATCAGCAAATTTTTCTTCCCATTTTTGGCGTTTTTTAGCAGCATTGAGACTAGCCAAGCGCCAATTATCGAGAATATCGGCTGGAATAACGAAAGGCTCAGCATCCCACCCTAAAGCGATACGGGTTTCAGCGATTTCTCGTGCGCCCAAAGGGGCTCCATGAACTTTATTGGTACCCGCTTTATTTGGTGCTCCAAAACCAATTGTTGTTTTACAAGCGATCAAAGTTGGTTTATCGGAATTTTGTGCCGCCTCAATAGCCCGCGCAATTGCTGCTTGATCATGCCCATTGACTTTATGTGTCTCCCAACCAGAAGCTTTAAAACGCGCAATCTGATCTGTACTGTCAGCAAGGGAAATCTCTCCATCGATAGAAATATTATTATCGTCCCACAACACAATAAGCTTATTGAGTTTCAAATGACCGGCAAGGGAAAGTGCTTCTTGAGATATCCCTTCCATAAGGCATCCATCGCCCACCAACGCATAGGTGTAATGGTTGATAAGATCACCAAAACGGGCATTTTGCAAACGCTCTCCAAGAGCCATCCCCACGGCATTCGCCAACCCTTGTCCGAGAGGACCAGTCGTTGTTTCGATTCCCGCCACATGCCCATATTCTGGATGCCCAGCAAGCTTTGCTCCTAATTGACGAAAATTTTTGAGATCTTCAATGCCAATATCTTCATAACCAGAAAGATACAAGAGAGCATAAAGCAACATAGACCCATGTCCTGCTGATAACACAAAACGATCACGGTTAGGCCAGCGAGGTTTTTTGGGGTCATGAGCAAGGAATCTTGTATAAAGAACCGTAGCAATATCGGCGGCTCCCATTGGCAAGCCTGGATGACCAGAATTTGCTTTTTCAATCGCATCAATAGCAAGAAAACGGATAGCATTGGCCATCTGATTCTGTTGGTGGGTGTTTGTCATGAATAATCGACCATTTCGTTAAATACGTTATTCTGTTGCTTTTTCCGTATTCTCTTAAAATTCTCAAGAAATACTATTTTCTAACCATTAGCGTGAGACTTTTTGCCACCACTTCAATAACATTAATAACATTCCCCTCACGCGTCCTGTATATCCATGTCATTTATGCCAATACGCGCAAAAAATCCAGCTTTTAATTTATATCTATCCCCTGCTTTGCTTGCTAAAATATCTTACATACTTAAAAATAAAATGCACACAACACAAGAGTGAAAGTGATTCGTTTTTGCATAACACATTGATAAAGGATACAATTACCCAAAGGATAAAAGCAATGAACCAAGAGACTACAGTTCTACAAGATGCTTTAGAGCACCTAGAAAAGGCACTTAGAACTTTAGAGATCACCATAATAAACCGTAATGCCGTTATTGATAAAAATAACGAATGGGAAGAAGAAATCCAACGAATGAATGCTGACCGCAGCCATCTTGCCCAAGCGCTTGACAAAGCTGAAGCCCAAATTGAACGCTTAGAGTCCGTAAACAAAGAAGTTTCCAAACGTCTTATTAAAGCAATGGAAACAATTCGTGTTGTCATTGATAGATAAAGGTTTGAATGTATGGAAACTGTTTCCGTTACCATTGATGGTAAAATTTATCGCATGGCTTGTGACAAAGGACAAGAACGTCGTCTTATTGCGCTTGCTGCTCAATTAGATCAATATATCACACATTTAAAGAACAATTTTGGTGAAATTGGCGACCATCGTTTATCGGTTATGGCTGGCATAATGATTATCGATGAAATGGAAGAAATAAAACGAGAAAATAAAAAATTACAAGAAGACTACAATGCTCTTTTACGACTCCACAACGAAAGAGACCGCACCATGGGGAAAATTATGCGTGACACCACACAACGCATTGAAAATCTCACCAACCAATTGCTCAAAGATGATCAAAACCACACAAACATTCAAGAACAAGAACAGGAAGATTTCTAAAAAGTACATCAGCGCATAATAAACCAGAGACTTGACTTGTCCGCCACATCTCACAGGATAAAAATTCTTAAACCCACGCCAGTCTGTAAACAGTCTGGTTTCTTATAGGAAGGATTCCAGCTACTCACAACTTATGGGATTAACTTAAACCTCAACAAGAAAGCCCTACCCTGAATATTTCACCTCCGCACAAACGCTTCCTATATCAAGGAGGCTGCCTTATATCACCACATTTCAAATGAGATGTCTTTTAACAGCGCAATAAGATAACAAAACCAACATCATGTAAAAAAAATCATATAAATGACAACAGCAACAAACAAATAAAGCACCCTTCGAAAAAAAGAGCTATATTCATGTTCCCTATGAATGCATGTCCAAAATCCTTGCCCCTAGATAATATCAAGCAGATTCAATATATTAAAAAAATAACCTTATCTATTATACCGTAAAACACCGCTATTTGATAATATAAGCACCATAGAGTCTTTGCACCTAGAATGTCCATCCGATGAAACCCACCGAAAAGAACCGTATCATTTATAAACCAGCGTGAATTAAGTATTTTCATCCTTTAGAGCAAGAAAAAAGTCAAAACCGAAGAGTATGTTAATCTCATACAACCTCAAACATCATAAACAACAATAATAGCTCTTGAAAACATCCTCTACCGCTATTTTTATCCTTATAACAAATAATCCATATTCCTCTCCCCACCACCCAAAATCTCCAAGCTTAATAAAAGAGCAAGTCGGCACCATCATTATAACCAGCCCTCAATATTGCGACAGCCCCCTTGGCTCTTAAAACGGTTCATAAGAATTATGCCTTTCTTGTACAATTTTTACCCACATGTCCCACCCGCTTGTGACGTACAAGCAAAGAGTTATAATTAACAAAACATAAATAAATTGAAGAGAATTTTACGGAATTCGGGGTTCTAATTCAAGTTTAATAACGATAAATTATCATTATAAATCAATATGTTGCAAATGATCAGACAAAGCATATTTTAAAAACACATTCACCCATCACTTTTTCTCATAACATACCAGTACGATTTTTTAGGCACATAATTTTAATTTTATTCAATTCTGTTTGCAAAAGTTTAAAATGAGAACAATTTCAAGGCTCTCATTCAAAAAGAAAAAGAATAAATTCTCATTATCAATGAACATCTGGCTCGTATAAACATCAATAAAGCAATCCCCAATATGCCTTAATGAAATAAAAGGGGGGCTCCCATTAAATGCCCTACCGTAAAAGCAGCTTCCTCAGAACTAAAACAAAATCAACAGACAACATCACCGCATCTGCTCCCATCCCCAAACTGGACAACCTAACGCAATACCTTTCTATCTTACGATAAGAGATAAAAGAATAATGGGTTCTATGGAGGCATTCACAAGAGGCGCGCACCCGTTGTTTTTAAAGCCTGTTCAAAGGCGCATGAAAAAACACCATGCGTAAACGGCTCAAATCCCTTTCGTTCCATCTTGAGAGACAGAAGCAATACGCA
>NZ_JBHINT010000042.1:0-7006 GCF_042195145.1 Bartonella sp. CL434QHHD
GAAAGTTTTATCGGGATGATTGTTAATATTGACAATGGTGCTCCCTTCTTCACGCCCTGGAAGAAGTTCGCTTTGAGCGTGTGCTGAACTCAAACGGTTGATCTGATCAAGCCCCTGTTCAATATCGCGCATGTTCAGAACATAACCTTGAAGCCCAGGAAAAGCACTCCATACAACATTATTATAACGAGACGTCGGTGAACCATTATAGTAAATCTCTGAAAGTTTCCCCTCAACGACAATAAATTTGAGCGTCTTGCTGTTTTTGATATCTTGATCAGGAATGTAAAAACGCGCCGTCACATAGCCTTGATCCAAATAAACTTTGGTTAACTTCTTGATTAAGAGCTGAATATCAAAAAGACCAATACATCTTCCAACATAAGGCTCTGTTACGGCTGATATAGAGCGCTTTTTGACATGATGCACTCCCTCAACAACAACAGCATGAATGGGAAAACATTGCTTCCCACCCAAAAGCGTTTCTGGATTTTGCTCTGAAGGCGTCTTTATCCTTTTAGGCGTTAAAGCGCGTAATTTTTCAATTCTTTCTAATTGCTGCTTCTCAGATTGTTGGCGAGAAAAATTATCGGTTGGGGAATAAAAAATAGCTGAGGAGCGCGCATAAACATTTACACCTGTAAACAAGCCAAAGAAAACAACAATGGCACGAAAAATTCTCAAAAGAGAACTTTGGCGTAAAAATACATAAAACAATACAGATTGCCCCCGCTTTGCATTATTCATGAAGCACTCTTTAAAAGAACTTCATGGAACCGCTAATAAATCCACTCAAAACAGCCACTGCCCTATGACGCTTTTAACAAAAGCACATGCCTCTGTGACCAAAAAAGTGACACCCAAAAACTGCTTTATTTTAACTGCTGAAGATCTCTCCCCCACATTTATGTAAAAAGACCTCTAAACAAAACTGTTTAGCCCGTCAATGGTTAATACATCAATATCCCCAGTTTTCAATATCCCCAGTTTAATGCTACAATAATTAGAGATAAATTCACTCTCCAGCCCCTCTAAGCCACTCAACACGCATATAAACGAGACATCATGCTATCAAGCACATCCTGTCGTCAAAAACCATCATAGCAAACAATAAGAAATCTCTTTGAGAGCCTTTCAAGACAATTACGCAAAACTCTTTTTCCTGCCTTTGCTCGCCAAATGTGGCGAGCAAACAAAGTCTTGATTTTCTAATAAGTTATATTTAATGGCATTTTCATCAAAGAACTTTTCTCCAAAGACAATGATCTGAGCGATCTGAACAGAAGAGTTTTGTCCAGTGCTGTCAGTGTTGTCAGTTCTTTTTAGAGCCTATTTTATTTTTTTAAATGAGAGAAAATTAAAAACATTATATTTCAATATGTTAGCATTTTAACGATACAACCTATATCGACAATACAACCTTAAATACAATCAATAATATATATTTGTCAGTTTGTGTCTGTAAATTGAACTGACAAACTAGATTATTTTAGTGACTCATAAAATCTATCAAAATAATCATTATGATATTTTAAAAGCACATGCTTCATTTGTCTTTTTCCATAAAATAAACAGCAAATTTCACTATTTTGCTGATCTGACCCCATGTCATGGGCTGTGGATAAACAAGCTTAAAAAAAACTTTTTGAAAAAATTATCCGCTTTTTTAGCATTTTTTCCAGCTTTTTCTCAATTCGTTCAAAATGGATTTAATAAGCTTCGTTTTGATTCTTTTGAAGAGAATTAAACCCTTATGTGAAAACGGAGCCCTGTTGTAATATGCATCACTTTAATAAGTATGATAATGAACATGTCACTTTACGCTCTCTCTTAGAATATTATCGTCAACAAGCTAAATCACCCCGTGAATTAGGAACACTGTTCGAAAATCTTGTCATGGCTTATCTTATGCATGACCCTCTCCATTATGGACGATATGAAAAGGTAGAAACCTATTATGAATGGGCTGAAGAGCGTGAAGGTTGGAATAAAAATGATATCGGCATTGATCTGGTTGCTAAGCTTCGTCATCAAGAAGGCTATGTGGCTATTCAGTGTAAGTTTTATAAAGCAGATCATCAGATTAGTAAAAAGGATATTGATAGCTTTATCGCAGCCTCTGGGAAAGACATCTTTAAATATCGTCTTCTTGTTGATAGCACGGAAGTGGAATTAAGTGACAATGTGAAGGCCATGATCAAAGGACAAGCGATCCCCGTTTATCGCATTGACCTTCGTCATATGGAAAACAGTCGGATAGATTGGCAAATCTATGCAACCAAAAAAGAAGTTCTTCTTAAGTCAACAAAAGAGCCTCGTCCCCATCAAGAAGAAGCCATCAAAAAAGTCTGTGAAGGTTTAAAAGAAGCAGACCGTGGCAAGCTTATTATGGCATGTGGAACGGGTAAAACTTTTACCAGTTTGAAGATAGCAGAACACATAGCAGGTCAAGGCAAGCGTGTTTTGTTTCTGGTGCCTTCTCTTGCTTTAGTCTCGCAAACGATCCGTGAATGGACAGCCGATGCACAAGTGCCCTTGCGTTCTTTTGCTGTGTGTTCTGATACGAAGGTGGGCAAGCGTCGTAAAAATCAAGATGATATTGTTGGCATGGAAACATCAGATCTTGTTCTCCCTGCTACAACAGATGCAAAAGCCCTTGCCAAAGAAGCTCGTGAAAACCTAGTAGACGCAATGACGGTCATCTTTTCAACCTATCATTCAATCCAAGTGATTTCGGATGCACAAAAAGAGCATGGTTTACCCGAATTTGATCTGATCATTTGTGATGAAGCGCATAGAACAACTGGGGCTTCATTGGGAAGTGAAGACAATGAATCTGAATTTATCAAGGTTCATGATAACAGCATTATTCGTGGTAAAAAACGTCTGTATATGACAGCAACGCCGCGTATCTTTAGTGATACTGCCAAAAGGCGGGCTGATGAGATCAATGCCGTTCTCGCCTCTATGGATGATGAAGCACTTTTTGGAAAACAACTCCATCATTATACATTCGCGGAAGCTGTCGATAATGAACTTTTAACTCCTTACAAGATTGTGGTCTTGGGTATTAATGAAACCTATATCACACCAGCCATACAGGAGATTATTGCCAATGAAAACCGTGAAATTGATTTAGATGATGCGGCAAAAATTATTGGCTGTTATAGAGCCCTGACCAAAATAGATAAGCAAGCCGCTGTTGATGATGATGATACAGAGCCCATGCAATGTGCTTTAGCTTTTTGCAAAGATATCAATACCTCTCAATATATAACAAAGCTCTTTAATAAAATTATCAAATCTCATATTGATGATTTCCTTCAAACCGTTCCCTTTCTAAACTGTGAAGTAAGACATATTGACGGAACGCAAAGCGTCAAAAAACGCAATGAGGAACTGGATTGGCTTAAAGGAGATGCTGGGAACAATGTTTGTCGGATCTTAAGCAATGTTCGGTGTCTTTCAGAAGGGATTGATGTCCCTGCTCTTGATGCGATCATGTTCTTACACCCACGCAATAGCCAAGTGGATGTGATACAGGCGGTGGGGCGTGTGATGCGCCGTGCTCCAAATAAGAAAACGGGCTATATCATTTTACCCATTATCATTCCTTCACACTTAGAAGCCAAAAAAGCTTTAAAAAACAATAAGAGATACCGTGTTGTTTGGCAAGTTTTGCATGCTTTACATTCTCATGATGAAAGGCTTGCTCGGACAATTAATCAAATGTCTTTAGGACAAGATAGCAGCCATACGATTGAGATTATAGAGATTAAGCGTGAGGATGAATTAAAAGAGCTTACCACAACGGTTGATGAGATCTCGATACCATCAAAAGCAGAAAGTTCTGGACGTGTCATTGGAACAGCAGAAAGCAAATCTCAATCGGTATCTGGAGGACAAGGAGACCTATTCCCCCGTTCTGAATTTTTTGATTTTGTCAAAGCCATTTTTCTGGATAGTTTTAAAATCACGGATTATTGGGGCATTTGGGCGAACAATGTTGCTGAGATTGCTCAAAACCATATCAATCATCTTAAAGATATGATTTCCGATGAAAAGAGTGAAGCCTTTCACGCCTTTGATGCCTTCCATAAGGAATTAAAGAACAACGTCAACAGTGAAATAAAGCAAGAGGAAGCGATTGAGATGTTAGCGCAACATCTTGTCACGCGTCCCGTGTTTGAAGCTTTATTTGACGGTAATGAATTTGTACAGAACAATGCCATTTCACAAGCAATGGATAAGATCTTAACGGAACTGGATAAAACCAATATCGAAGAGAAAACGAAAGATCTTGATCAATTTTACAAAAGTGTCATGTTCTGTACAGCAAGCATTACGGAAACTCATGCAAAACAGAATCTTATTATCAAACTTTATGAAAGTTTTTTTGCCAAGGCATTTAAGAAAACCACGGATAGGCTTGGGATTGTTTATACGCCCGTTGAGGTTGTTGATTTTATCATTCATTCTGTTGATGATGTGTTGCGTAATGAATTTGGCAAAAGCTTAGGGTCACGTGGTGTCTCTATTCTTGACCCTTTCACTGGAACGGGTACTTTTATCACACGACTTTTACAATCTAATCTCATCAAACCAGAGGATATGGAATATAAATTCCGTCATGATATCCATGCCAATGAGATTGTTATCTTAGCTTATTACATAGCAGCGATTAACATTGAATCGACTTATCATAGTATCATGAAAGGTGAGTATATTCCTTTTAAGCATATTGGTTTGACTGATACGTTTCAGATGCTTGAAGAGAAAAATCTTCTACAGGAATTATTCAAAGAAAACAGTGAATATTTAGAGCATCAGAAAAATCTAAACATCAAAGTTATATTTGGTAACCCTCCTTATTCTTCTGGTCAAAGAAGTGAGAATGATAATAATGCAAATGTAGAATATGAAATACTTGATAGAAGTATCCAAAATACGTATGCACTTAAATCTCAAGCAACATTAAAAAGAAATCTCTATGATAGCTATATTCGAGCGATTAGGTGGGCAAGTAATCGCTTAAGTTCTCAAGGTGGTATTGTAGCTTATATTTCTGGAAATGGATGGATAGATAAAGCATTTGCTGATGGCATGCGAAAATGCTTACGAAATGAATATTCTTCTATTTATATCATTAATCTTCGTGGTGATATTCGAAAAAATATAAAATCAAAAGAGCTATCAAAGGAAGGAGGCAATGTTTTTGGTTCTGGAAGTCAAAACGGAATAGCTGTAACGATTTTTGTGCGCAATCCAAATAAAAAACAACCGTGTAAGATTTACTATCATGATATTGGAGATAATCTTTCCACCGCAAAAAAACTTGAGATGCTTCAATACTTTGGTAGTGTTGATGGCATCACAAATAAATCGAGTTGGAAAATAATTACACCGGATGAACATGGTGACTGGATTCATCAACGTGATAACAATTTCAAAACATTTTTAGCTATAGGCGATAAGAAGGGATGTAATTTCAGACTATTTGAAACATTTTCTCTTGGGGTTGTAACTAATCGTGATGCTTGGACGTATAACTCAAGCCATGAAACTTTAAAGAAAAACATGAATAATATGATTGCCTTCTATAACAGTGAAGTGGAACGTTTTAATGATATCTATCCGCATGCTAGTCGCAAGATACGTACAAAGGCTGTAAATAATTTCGTTGATACAGATGAGAGGAAGATAAGTTGGAGCTATAATGTTAAACAAGAGTTAGTAAGAGGAAAAATCTTTGAATTTGAAAATAGATGCATCACGCAAAGTCTTTATCGTCCTTTTACGAAACAATGGCTATACTGCAACCGTACTTTTAATGAGAGAGTCTATCAAATGCCGCGGATATTCCCTATGGGGAAGGTGGTTGAAAATATGGTAATACAAATTACAGGTACGGGAACTCAATCGGGTTTTTCTGTACTTATGTCTAAAAATTTACCTAATCTTGATGTAGTGGATAAAGGTCAATGCTTTCCACGCTATATTTATGAAGATGCTGAATCCTTGAAAAACAATAAAGAGAAACAATCCCATTTATTTACAGAAAAAAGCACAACAGCTGGTTTACAGAAGCATGATGCCATTACGGATGAAGGATTAGCACATTTTAAAGAGGCTTATCCAAATGAAAAAATTACTAAGGATGATCTATTCTATTACGTTTACGGTTTACTCCATTCGGAAGATTACCGTGCTCGTTATGCTGATAACCTCTCTAAAAAATTGCCTCGCATTCCTTGCGTAAAGAGTGCTGAAGATTTTTGGAAGTTTGTAACAGCAGGACGTGAACTGGGTCATTTGCACGTAAACTATGAAACTGTAGAACCTTATCCCGTGACCTTTAAAAAAGGCAATCCAAAACAGACTGATATCTCTAATCCAGAAAAGTTTTATTATGTGACTGAAATGAAATTCGCAAAAGCAGGTAAAGAGAAAGATAAATCAACTGTTATTTATAACAGCAATATCACAATGACAGATATCCCTCTTGAAGCTTATGAGTATATCGTTAATGGTAGACCCGCTCTTGAATGGGTTATGGGGCGTCAATGTGTAAAGACAGATAAAAAGAGCGGCATTGTTAATGATGCCAATCGCTATGCTGTTGAAACCGTTGGCAACCCTGCCTACCCTCTAGAGTTGTTTCAAAGGGTTATTACTGTAAGTTTAGAGACAATGAAAATCGTTAAAAGCTTACCAAAATTAGAAATTAGAGAAACTGAATAACTTAAAAGCATGCTCACATAATGGGTATGATAAACTCACAAGGGGTATAAGGTCTTATACCTATAGGTTCTATATCCCTTTTATAAATTGTTTACATACAATCTTTAAAAGGAGTGTTTATATGCGTTATTCTAAAAAGAAATCATTTGCACTTTTAAATACTCTTATTTGAATTGCCTTTAAAAGATTATACCGTAATCTAAAATGATAGCTTTATTGTTTTCAAAAGCTTTGTTTAAAGAGAGTTATATATATATATATATAT
>NZ_JBHINT010000042.1:7184-147103 GCF_042195145.1 Bartonella sp. CL434QHHD
ATAACTTTTATTTTTTGATTGAAAAAAATATATAAAGGGGCGTAAAAGGAACCCTCAAAATACTCAAAATCTTCAAAACTCATAATCATAATGGTCTTGATAGCACTTCTTATGAGTTACAAACTATCTTTTGAAAGGCTTTAAAGGAGCATATGCTTTTCATAAAGCACGTTTTAATCACTCACTAAAATCATAAGTTTATCTATTCAAATGAACTGATAAAATTCATACAAGGGATTTTAATAACGTAATCAGTTTTTACTTTCATACGCTTTTTATAAGACGTGTTGTAATTACTTACTAAAATAATCTAGTTTATCAGTTCAATTTACTGACACAACCTGACAAGTTTTAATCAATTCACATCATTGGTTATCTTTAAAGATTGTACTCTTGATATGAATTATGTCTTAAAAACATTAATCTATTGAAATATTATGTTTTTAATTTTCTCTCATTTAAAAAAAATAATATAGGCTCTAAAAAGAACTGACAACACTGACACGGTCTATTAAAAGGGATTTTTCTAATCTTTATAATGATCAGTTTCTATTGAGATGTTTTCATAACAGTCTATAAATTACAATTATCCTATTTATCAACTAGTTGTATAACATCATCTAAGGTATAAGTTTTCATGAATCTTCCCCTGCATACTCTTTAATTCTTTTGCAGAGAAATTCATAAAAATTACTTGCGTAATATTCGGAATCTTCAGATGTATACTTGAGATAGAGAGGGCATTCACCATCCCTAAACTGCGTATAATCAAAATAAAAGGTTTCACCAAAATCAGTTGTGCAGATAACAAGTTGTTTGGGGTCCGTAAAGCCATCTCTTCTATCGAGCAAATTTCGGTAAACAATATCACCAGCAGGAATACCTGCACAGATTTCATAAATACTGAATATTTCTTCACCTCCAATTTCTCCTCCTCCATAATTTTTTAAAAAATTCTTATAGGAAGAGGTAAATTGTAAACCAAGAGTGTTCTCAGCTGTTTTAATCCGTACATCATCAGGGGCATTATCTTGAGTACCAAAATTAATAACATGACTATGCATATCAACATATTGTGCAACATCTGATAAAGTATAACTTTTCATAAATTTTTCTCCATAAGTCACAGCGTGTTTTTACTCATAATGAGTGTTCCTAATGATCAATCTTTTTCTACTATAGCCAATGGAATTGAGATGAGATTGATAAAATCATAAGAGATATGTTCTTGACGGAGCTCTTTTCTCATCTGTCTCTGTACAATCATCTCGCATTTACAATATATGATGGAATTAAAGGAGGTGATCATTAAAGTTTAGAGAGCGCCTTTTAGGGACATTACTCCAATATTTGCAATAATTACTTTTTCTTTTTTTCCTACTTAGGAATTTTTTTTTGAAATCCAACAAATAACTTTTCTGATAAAATTTGTCTTTGGATTCATAGGAGCAAGCAAACTCCTGCCTTGATAAAATGAGTAGAGAACCTCAACGAGAGGACTATCTTGTTCTTGTGTCACAGGATGTAACATAATAGGTCTAAAATCGACTCCAATAGGTGCTCTTCCTGATACCATTCTTTCCAGATTTGTACCCGTTACTATCTGTCCTTCTTCTTTCCAAGAAGAAACTGTTTCGGGCTCAAACAGTTCATCTTCCTGATAAACTTTTTGACTTTTAAATTCCACCGGCTCAGCTGCCCCCATACTTTTTTTCTTTATCCATTTCATGATTCATAATCCCCTCGATTTTTTCAAAATAATCAATTTATTCTTTGTTCTAAATAGACTTAAATAAACTCTCCTTCCAAGAGCGAGGTTATTCCTCGCTAGAAAGCTCTGAGTGATCATCAAAATCTTTTGCTACCCGTTCAATCAAAGCGTAGCTCACTTGCTTCACCTTTGCTACTTCTTTGGCTAAAGCTAATGCACGTTCAAGGTGGGTTTTGTTGATGCTCTCGTCAAAGCCTAGGTGATCACCTGCCGTAAAGCTTTTCTGATAAGATTGTAAGGTCTCAACATCACCCAATAAAGCAAGAGCGCCAAGATGAAGTAAAGCATAATCCGTATTATCTGCTTTAGATGTTGCATCTTGTTGCCAAGGAGCAGTGCCATAATCAGAGCGAAGTCTTTTAGAAAGGTCAATGTCTTTGACTGACCATTCTAGCGCATCATCAAGTGCTTTCTTTAAGCGATCCGCAGTGACTTCTGGTTCAAAGATTTCTAACCCCTTTGCTTCAAAATTAAGCTGTATATCTGGAATATCTTCCGTGTGGGTAGGATCAATGAATTTACAAGCGGTGGAAAGAATGCCCGTGCTAATCATAAAGGCGCTATCAAATTGCGGGTAGTCTTTGGCAATTTCGTCGTTATAAAGAATATCTACTTCACGATCAGCCAATTGATAGCTTGCCATATGGTCATTCTCATTGATTTTCTCGGTTGACCAGCCTAGGCTTTTTAAAAGTGCATGAGCACTTTCCATGGTAAGACGATCATCAGTGTCATCTGCTTCATCCACTTCCTCTGCCACTTCAACAGAAGTTGTTTTAGAAGCAACAGATGCTGTTTGCGCATCCAAACTCAAAATCGGAGCGTTTTTGGAAAAACCAGTCCGATAACGCCGTGCAAGAGTAAGAGCGTTGTCAATCGTATATTTCGTGATACCTTCCACAAAGCCTAGATGGTTCTTTGCCCTGAAACTTTCCTTATAAAATTTGAGCTTTTCAATATCACCAATCAGAATGAGTGCTATAAAGTGACGTGCCACAAGGTGAGCTTCACTGTTTGTTGGCAAAGCGGCATAATCATAGATGATTTGATTGACATTTTGCCGATCAGCCCACTCAAGTATATCTGTAAAAATCTCCTTTAGCTTGCCTTCATCCAATTCAGTACTAGAAACTGTATAAAATTCTTCTGCCTCTTTGAGAGCTATATATTGGGGCAATCTAGGAAACATCTCTCTATGAGCAGTAGAAAAGCCAAGTGTTGAAAGCGAAGCCTTAAATACAACAATCGGCTCTTCTTCATCACTTTGAAGGTTATACATTATATTGATGATACGGTCTTTACTTACAAAATAAGCATTGCGATCATAGTTCTTATCGCGATAAACTGTCCACCCCATCCTTTTTAAGTCTTCAGAAACTGTATTAAGAAAAGACAAATCTTGCAAACTAAGACGATCATCTATGGCTTTTCGCTCATTAAAGATTTTCAGATGCTCTTCAGCAAATTGAACTGCGTGATTAACATACTTCTCCACTTCACGGTCTTCTAAATGTCCAGAAATCGTATCGGCTTCTAAAAAATTTTGATAAGATTTCAGGATATCAATTTGACCTGTCAATGCTAAACAAGCCAAATGCCAGACTATACGTATATTGTAGCTATACTTTTGAACACGTGTTTTGCTTTCTATTGATGCTTGTAAATCTTGGGCACGTGCCCATTGTATTATTCGCTCAGAGATTTTGATAAGCTCTTGCTCATCTAATGTCTCTACACAAATATCAATGCCTTTATCAAAACCACTAAAAATCCCCCCCCAATCGTGTTAAAAGAATTATAAATATTTGTAGGTGATATGCACCGATACTCCCCACTATAGTGAATATATTTACAAGCTACAGAAATCATTTCATTAGATATTTCAGCTTCAATACGGACATTGTAATTATCATGAAGACGTATAAAACCAAAATCAAATTGAATAAAGCGGTCGGGCAAAACCAACCACATTTTTCTAGGCTCCGTAGAAAACCACCCTTGTGTTTTAAGAACGCGCATTGCTGCTGTGAGACTCATCTGTTGCTTTTTTGGCTTTTTACGCATTAGAATATCGTCTAATTCCCCATTTTTATAGGCCTGTGCAAAAAAAAGCAGACGATCATCCGATGTCATTGTTTTATAATCTGCAAATTCTGGCACAGATAGTTTTGGGGTAGATCTATCACTCCTTAAAGCC
Source organism: Bartonella sp. CL434QHHD (assembly GCF_042195145.1). Lineage (NCBI taxonomy): Bacteria > Pseudomonadati > Pseudomonadota > Alphaproteobacteria > Hyphomicrobiales > Bartonellaceae > Bartonella > Bartonella sp. CL434QHHD. Next base: position 11,153 of record NZ_JBHINT010000042.1, read on the forward strand.
TCCATATCACCAAGTAATGCTTGTGCAACGGCAGAATGATTAGTAGTTTCCTCGCACAACTTTTTTTCAATATCCTGTGCTTGCGCCCATGCAATCACTCTATTTAGAGCGTCCTTAATATGGCTTTCGGAAAGATCTGAAGCTTTAACATTAAAATCCTCCTTCGCGTAAAACAGCACATCTTCATACTTATCTTGTGATACTTCACCACTAGCATATTCCCAAGCAAGGCAATAAGCAGCAGTGGTAAGATTAGCCGATAGCCGAAACTTTCCCCCATCCTCTCCAGAATCTACAACATCATAACTAATGCCTACAATGCGATCGGGAAAATGATAATGCGCAAACATACTACCATCTTCAGCACGATAAGGTTCCCAGCCAAGCGTTTTTAAAATCTCTGTCACGTCTTTAGTTCGCATCGCTATTCACTTTCATTCAAAAAGTCCTAGATAATGAAAAACGTTAATGTCTGTTTTGTCTAACTTATTACTCAATTGTTCTTTAACCCATTTTTTACTAGCTTGGTTTAATTCTTTGCCACTTCCTTTAAAATCTTTGAAAGATTCTTGATATGCCTCTAAGAACTCTTTGTTCTCTTTAAAAAATTTTATAAATTTTCCTTTTGTGGACTCAGCATTTCCTTCTTTATATGCCTCTTTCAAAATCTTTTGTTGTTCACTTAATTTAGCATTCTTCCCCGTTTTTACCTCGCCAATTTTTATTTTACTATTCTCTATATAAACGATATCCGCACGAGATCTTACTACCCCCTTATCCGTCTTAGTTTTGAATACTATTTCTGTTTTGCATGTTCTACATCCTTCATCATTTAATTCTTGTTTTTTCTCATCGCGTTTTTTATCATGATGCTTCCTGACTTGTCCAAATATGTTACCCTTTCCATCATTATCATCATTATTGTTTTGTGGATTTTCATTGCCCGTTTGAGAATTTTTATTTTTTTCTTCTTTTGAGTTTTGGTTTGTTTTTTCGCTGTCTTCTTCTGCATTTTTCAATGCAAACAAATAGCCAAAGAAATCCGTTATAGCCGTCTTATTGCTAGAGGATCCAACAACAGTTGCTCCGCCAGCCATAAAAAGAGACAGAGCTGCCAACTCTTCTGGTGTAAGCGACACAATGAATGCTGCTAATGCTGCTACCGCAGGAAGAAAATTATTCTCCGCAGCATTTCCAGCGGCATCCGCGCCAGTATTTATTGACATCACCACCAGCAAGGGCAGCAGCAAAGCCCCCCACAGCCCGTGCGACATCAATGGTGTGATCGCTAAAGTCAGCAAACTGTGCTTCAATCTTTGCATTTATACGCGCTTGTTCTTCTGCCGTTGGAATACGACCATCCAATGCTGCTATTTCTTTTTGTATAAAATTGGGGGACCACAATTGAAACTGAAGCATAGCAGTGGCTTCGCCCACAGCCCCGCCGATAGCACCGGCAGAGCAAGCGCCGCTCGCAACAGCGCCTTTTAAGCAGCCAAGACCAGCGTGGGCAACGATCTGCGTGACCGTGTCTATTTTGCCTTCTGCCTTGGCGGTACCGATTTCTTCTGCCAACGATTTGCCAACCGTATCAGACAGGGCGATGCGCAGATTGTTAAAAAAGTTCTTGTCAAGAGAGCCACCCTCAAGAGCCGTTTGAACGCTCGTGCCAATGGCGGCTTTGATCAAGTTCTTTTTCGCTTCAATGGCGATACGATCGACAAAAGGAGCGGTTTTTGGCAAAGATTGTCCAACACCTGCCATTTCCGTTATTTGACTGGTTAAGCCCGCCATTAACATCGATGAGACAATGCTGGGAACATTCTTTGAAGAGCCAAGCTCATGCAAAGCGCCGGCAATATTGCCGCGATTATTGACAAAAGCCACAGCGCTTTTGTCAATCAATGCTTGGACACCTGCCTGTATCACCGCATTCATGGCGGTGCTCGAGCCAAGCCCCAATGCACCGGTAATGGCACTAGTAGCGCCCGAGGCTGCTCCGCCCGTAACCGCCGTGACAGCCAAGGCCACGAGAGCCGCACCGGCTTCTGTCAGCCCTTGGGCTTTATAATCCCAGTCTTTAAATTCAGCCTTAACTGCTTGCCAATCAACTTTCCTTACAAATCTTAATCAACCCAAAGTAATAGCCTGAAATAGCCGTGTGTCGTATGGAAAATTAAAAACAAAAACCGAATGAAGAAAATGCACTTGAGACTTGCATATGGCTTCACAGGTTTATTGCTGTAAAAGCTTCAAATGATGATATCTCTAATACTTTTCGCTTGTTCTCTTGTGGTAGCTTCCACACGCGAAAATATATGGACTATAATACCTCTTCTCAAGCTTATCAAACTGAACTCAAAGGTATTTCCTTATTGATTTTGAAAGAGTCCTTAAAACGCATTTTGCAGAGCAACGTAGAAAGCATGTCTAAAACAATCATTCCAAGAGCAACAGATTTTTCTAAGTATTGTGAAGAGATTGAAAAAGACCTTCTTTCACGCACCAAAACTCTTCATGAACTAATGATAGGAGAGTTTAAAATAGATTTCTAAAAAGTAGCAAAATAGTGAAAAGTGCTGATCATTTTTGGATTGGATATGCATTTAAAGAGTGATTAAAAAGTTTTTTTAATGTACAATATATTTCTAGAAGCTAAAATAGCTCTATAGTATCAAATTTATAAAGTAAATAAATCCATTAATACAAATTAAGGATTTTAGGATACGCGAATTTCAAAATATTTTTTTTAAAAACATGAGTAGCCAGCATCAGCTCAAAAAATGTTGCGGCAATTATGATTCCCTTTCGTGTACTTTTGAAATAACAGAGCTTTTCTTTAATCTGTATGAAAGGGTTGCCAGTGCGATGGGCTTTGTTGAAAGGTGGATTTGGGTATCAAAATGCAAGCAAGAGTTTGGGATTATGGAGCCCTGTGTTTAAAGCTATCATCAACTATAGATAAATCATAGACGAGGTTAACTAAAATATTAAAAGCAACTGGATGCAATAGAAGACATTGCTATTAAAAGAAAAGCAAATGCTAAAAAGACTAAAAGGTAGTTTGTGTTTTTATATCAGAAAATAATTTAAGAAATTGAGATCATAATTTTTTCACAGGAAATAAATATGTTTACAGATAAGAAGAGAAAAGCCTTGTTTGGCGTTATAATTTTTATATTTGTATGTTTTTTAGGAATAAGAAAAAATCTTGACTTTATTCAGGGTATTTTGACATTCGCGTCTATTTCTTTGGTGATCGTAACAACTGTTTTTGCAATTTTATGCAATTCTAATATCCCTTCTGAGTTGCAAAACAACCCACAATATAAATGCGGCAATACAACAGGTTGGAAGAGATTAACATGTGAGTTACATCAGTATATGCACAGTCTCCTAAAGTTAATAATTTTAGCGCTTGTCGTTTTAATTTTCCCAAGTAGTTATAAAGAAACTGTTTCTTTGCCTGTCATCTCTAAGTACGTGGAGCACAAGTTTTCTTTTTCATTGGATACCGTACTTTGGTACTTAGATATTGCTCTTGGATATTCAAATATTATAATTTGGTACTTTTTTTTAGTCTGTGTATTCTTCCTTATGTTGCGTACACGCAGTTTAATAAATATATCTATTTACACGCTACAGTGCTCTATTAAAGAGATACAGTAAAACTTACGATTTCATGCTTTAATTTTTCTTTTATATGACCTTCATTATACATACCATTATCATTTTTACTTGTTTTAATAGCAAATTTATGTTGAAAAGTTTCAGTATTAAAGATTATATCAAAATTATTATGTGTCTTTCCAACAAAACTTATGTTTTTAAATGCTGGATTTAATTTATATTTTTTAAAAAGATTCAAAAAATAATTCTTTAAATTATTTTTTTCTTTAAATTTGATACCCAAGTCAAGTTCCATTTCAGAATAATCATCCGTGGGAAATTCACCTAACAAAAGTTTAGCCATCTTTAGCAAGTTGTCTTCTGATTGCATTGCAAAAAAATCTAATTGTTTTGGTTGTGTATATTTCAGTTTTATTTCTTTAATTAAAAGCAATTTTTTTTCGAACTCTTCCTTACCAACAATATCAGGTGAGATATCAATCGTTTTCGGGGGAAAAGATTTTTTGTAGTGTAGCTGCAAGAATTTGTTTAACTCTTTATTTGAAGAAAAAAGAGTAAACTCTATAGGAATCAAAATTCCAAAATATTGCTTATTCTGTTCAACATATTTTCTAGGACGTGGGTTAGGAATATTCTGAAAGTCGTTTTCAGAATCAATCACTTCTGGATTATAAGGACTATTTTCTCCCGTTAAAACATAAATCCAATAGCAGATCTTCGAGTTCACAGAAAACTTTTCAATTATTAAGGTAACACATTGATTATCACGGTTAAAACGGTATGTTCCTTCCTCTAAAAATTTATCAACACCATTTATATTGACTAATTCTGAGGCTGGATCTATTTTATATTTATAAGAAAGGAAGTTAAGGGTATTCATAAAGTTAACATAATTACAATGTCTGTAGTCTTATCGGGTGGTAGATGTTGCCCAAGTTATCTTAGTGATTATGGGAAGATCGTGTATCCAAAATATATTCCGTCGTTTAGAATCGTTTAGCTGAAAATTAAAGCTATAAAATTTTAATTGCAAAAGCAATACGAGTTTTAGAGAACTCTGCAGTGAAAGCTGCTTAGATTTTTAGAATATGGGCCCCCCTTTCCGGCTTTTAAGTGGAGGAGAAATCAGTGCATTGAACGAAGCGTAGTATCACGTAAAATGGCGTTAATACGCATTTGATATCCTTTCCCTTGACTTTTAAAGTCACGCTAGAACGTCTGAATCCACACGCACTGTTGTAACAGTTTTGGGTGGTTTATAGAATGGATTGCGAACGGCATTTTTCCAGAACGCATCATTGAGTGACGGAATATCTCTATAATCAATTGCATTGTCCGGCATTACAGCCAGTTTATCAACTTCAACTCTCTGTTCATCTGTCAAAGGTGATAAGTTACCTACCTCAATTTTATAACGAACTTTCTTCTTTATAAAGTTTACTCTCTTTCAAATTGGCTCGCCGTGCTGAAATAATACGGATTACCTCTATGCCATTTTTATCGTCATGGACAATATGCGCTACGAATAGTAATAAAAAAACATCCATGAGCCATAAAGCTTGCTAACCATACTCTCCATTTTCAATACGGTCTTGTTTAGCCATGGAGAATGGATCAGAAAAAACATATGCAGCTATTTCAAAACTTTACACGGTGCTTTCTAAGATTACTTTTTGTTTTATCTTCATTCCATTCAAATCTCATTTTTATACCTTATATTAATACATTTATAAGGGCACTATATACATCAAGAGTTTTTAGATGAACACTAAATTATCCATGTTTTTATACAATTAATATAATTTAACACTTTTAAAATTAGTGATTAATTAACTAAAAATATTAAAAAAATAATAAATTATTCTAAGGCTTTATGCATATAGTATGCAAATCGAATAAAACTTACAAGCCTGTTGAATAAAATGATATTAATTGGCTATGTAGGGGCTGCTCCTGAAAGCAAAAAAATGAATTTTGGTGCCGAAATATTCAACTTTCGTATGGCTACCTTTGAGAGCTATACAGATAAAAATACCAATAAAAAGTAGACAAAACAGAATGGTATTCCGTGATGCTTTTTAATCTACATACATTTGGCAAAACTTGTTCTTCAGTACAAAATTGCCCCTTTTTCCGAATGAATGAGAGGAACGGTTTTTTTTATGGTCAACGCTACAAAGGATGCAATCAGCACTTTCAAGAAACCACTAACCAAAAAACCTAATGAACTTATTAAAACTGTCAGCAAAGGAACCTGTGTCATATACGCTACCCATGGTACTCCAAAAGAATAGACTATCCCAATGCCACCCACAGTATTTATCACAAATAATATTATAAAATTTAACCGCTGCCAAAATAATTCTACCATAAAGCCAATAAAAAATGCAGCAAATGGAAAACTAATCAGATAACCACTCGTAACTCCTGAAAAAACACTAATTCCACCACGACCACTAGGCAATAGAGGTAACCCAATCGCAATAAGAACAAGGAAAAGAAGTGATGCTAACGCTCCCCTTTTTGCTCCAAGTATAGAGCCTGCTAACATCGGAGCCATAGACTGAGCTGTAATAGGGACACCCAGCAAAAAAGGAAGATAAAGAGGAGGAAAAAGACTCAAAACAGCGTAAATAGAGGCAAATAAAGCAATATAAACCAAATCCTTTGTATTCACTGAATTATTCCTTCACTAGGGAAAAGCTTTCGTTATTGTTGTACAATTAATAAAAAGTATCAGATTTATAAAAGTACACTTTAAATGCCTTAGATATAGAGAAAAATACTATAATAATTTATTTTAATAATATTACTTATATGAATCATATTAGATTCTACAATGTTTAATTATATCATAAATTACTATAGTTAAATTCAATAATAGTGATATACGAATATTATATAACAACAGCATAACAAAATAATACATTTATTTTAGTTATTATGCTTTGAATGCATGAGAGGAACAGATCTTTTAATCGCGAGTGCAATAAAGGATGCAATCAACGCTTTTAAACAATCGCCTATCAAAAAAACTGATGAAGCCATTAAAACATTCAGTAAAGAAACTTTGGTCATATACGCTGTCCATGGAACCCCAAAAGAATAAACTATCCCAATGCCACCAAAAGTATTTATCATAAATAATGTTATAAAATTTAACCGCTGCCAAAACAACTCTACCATTAAACCAATAAAAAATGCGGCAAATGGAAAACCTATTAAATAACCACTTGCAATCCCTGAAAAGACACTGATTCCACCACGACCACCAGACAACAGAGGTAATCCAATCGCAACAAGAACAAGAAAAAGGAGTGACGCTAAAGCACCCCTTTTTGCCCCAAGTATAGACCCTGCTAGCATCGGTCCCATCGATTGAGCTGTAACAGGTACCCCTAGAAGAAAAGGAAGATAAATAGAAGGGAAAAGGCCCAAAATAGCATAAATAGCGGCAAATAAAGCAATATAAACTAAATCTTTTGTATTCATTTAATTCTTCTTTTACTATAAAAACTCTGATTATTACGAGATGCTGTATCAATAGTATCAGCATCATAAGAACGCGCTTCCAATGCTTCAGCCACTTCTGACGCCATTCTTATGGTCCGTATAATTAAAGGTATCGCAAGAGCAACAATGTTAGTATTAAGTCCCCGTGCTTGCTGTGCTTCATGTACCTCATTAAACTTTTCACTCAAAAGAGGAATAAACCTGATCGCCATAGAGATAACCATACTCACTTTTGATGGATTTATACCAAAACAACGAAAGGGCTGGAGGCCTGCTTCAATTGCATCCACCATATCTGACACTTTTGTTGTGAATGAAATAACTGATGATAAAGAAAAGAGGATAACAAGACGTAATATGACCTCAACCCCCGTAAGCCAACCGCTAAAAATAGTTTGAAATACAAATAGAAGAACTAAAAGCAATCCCATCGATTTAAATTGCTTTATCACAGTTTTGAAAGGGATCTTGGCGACTCTATAGAATAAGATGACAAACAACAAAAATAAACCAAGAAGCGCTATGGAAGAAACCATTATTATAAAAGTTCCACACGCCGTAAGAAATAATAACTTAACTCCAGGCCTTAACCTATGAATAAATGTATCCCTCGGAATATATAAACCGATCATGACATTCTTCTTATATACTCCTTTATAGCAACAAAAGGTACATCATCAATTGCTATCTCCCCCTTATCAAAAACCAGCACTCTATCAAACTTTTTCAAAAACTCTAAATCATGCGATACAACTATTGCAGTTTGTGGTAATTCTTCTATCACTTGCGTAACGCGATGCTTATTTCGCAAATCAAGTAATGTCGTCGGCTCATCAAAAATAATATAGTCTGGTTTCATTGCAACTACACCGGAAATAGCAACGAGTTGTTTTTGCCCACCACTTAATAAATGGACAGCGTGATTTCTGAAATCTTGAAGTTCATAGCGCTGTAAAATTTCATCTACACGCTCCTTAATTTCATCTTTATTAAGCTTTAAATTTTTGAGACCAAAGGATAAGTCCTCTTCAACTAATGGTAAAACAATCTGATTATCTGGATTTTGAAAAACAAATCCAACTTTACGCTTTACTGCTTTTGCATCGCGTTTTGTATCAAGCCCATCAACGCTTACAAAACCATGAGATGGTAATTGGAGCCCATTAATAAGACGAACAAATGTACTTTTTCCAGAACCATTCGCACCTATAATAGCAATTCGTCTTTCGGTAAGCTGTACAGTAATATTTCTTAAAACACACAAATCACCAAAAACTTGTGTTACCTCATCAAATTTTATAATCCCCAAAGTTTATTCCAATCAATCCCTTTTATTAGCTCTTCTTTCTCTATCGTTTCAGTTTATAACCTAAAAGTAATAACAAGCACCATAGAGGAATAATAATGACTGCCAAACTCATATCAGGCATCTGTACAGGAATATATGTTTCAAGAAAAGGCACGCTTATTCCTATCATATCAAAAAGTCGAGTCATCAATCCATTTTGCCCAAAACCACTGACAAACATAATGCAAAACAATAAAGCAAGAAAGCTGAGGCAAAGATAGTTAGCGTAAGGATATAAACCAAATGCATAAATAAAATCGCCCTTTCTGTTCTTATATGCATTGCGAAATTTCAAATGAACAATAACAATAATAGCCCAAGTAATCACTGCTGCTGCAGTTGCAAGAGCCATGATCCGCATGAAACTATTATCAGGAACAAGAGCATTAACAACGACAATCAACGCCGTACATAATGATGAAAAAAGGATAGCAATATAAGGAACACGAGCAGCACTCAGTTTACTAAAAATATGTGGTGCATTTTTTTGTACAGCTAAACTATAAAGCATACGGCCATTAGAATAAATGCCACTATTGTAAACAGAAATAGCAGCCATAATCACCACAAAATTCAAAATATGACCAGCAGCAGGAATTCCTATAGTCTCGAAAATTGTGACAAAAGGACTACCATTTTTTCCAATCATATTCCAAGGGCTGATTATCATAATAACGCTGATAGAACCAATATAAAAAATTATAATCCTCCACATAACTTGACGAATAGCCGCTGGAATTGTTTTTTGTGGATTAGATGCTTCTCCAGCAGCAATACCAATAAGCTCCGTTCCTCCAAAAGAAAACATTACTACAGAAGTTGCTAAAACAACCCCTACTGCTCCATAAGGGAAAAAACCGCCATGGTCCCAAAGATAATGAATATTCGCTTGATTTTCCCCTAGTCCAGTAACAATGAGAAAAATTCCCAAAATAATCATACCAATAACAGCAGCCACTTTGATCAAAGCGCAAACAAATTCAAATTCTCCATAAAAACGAACATTAAACAAATTAACAAATGTAACAAATAAAAGAACAATGAAAGATGTCTTCCAATGATCAATCAAAATCCAATGATCAAGGTAAAACCCTATCACTGTAAGTTCAGCCATGCTCACAAGAATATAAAGAAACCAATAATTCCAACCTGTTATGAAACCAGCTAATCTCCCCCAATATTTATAAGCAAAAAAACTAAATGCTCCTGAAGACGGTTCTTCTACTGACATTTCACCAAGCATTCGCATAATGAAATACATAATAAGCCCGCCGACAAGATAAGATAAAATAACTGAGGGACCAGCTAATTGAATTGCCTCGGTTGACCCATAAAAAAGTCCCGTCCCAATAACGCCACCCAAAGCAATCATTTGAACATGGCGATTTTGAAGGCTACGCTTCAATTCCTCGTGCTTTTTTTCAGACATCATGCCTCACTACTTTTGTTGAACTTAACCTCAACTTTTATTGAAAAATTAGGCACCTCTTTCAAAAAACACAAAACAAACGTAAACTTATTTTCTCATCATAATGCAACTCCTCATTTTTTTGTGCATTATACGTATGTCCCGTTGAAGTTTTAAGAAAAAATATGCTCCACCCTTTATTTAAATTAATGTCCTTCATTTTCGTTACACTAACCATTATAGCATTGGTCATTGATAACGCACACTCTGTAATCACATCACATTGGACAACAACCCCCTTTAATAAAATTTTAATAAACCTTCTGCAAACAGATATCTATCACCTTAATCAATCTCTATGCAAGGTAATGCCTGATTTTCTGTCCTCAATTTGCATTACTCTCACTTATTTACCCGCATGGTCTATCTTTGGTGCTTTAGCAATAGTATTTTGTATCTTAAATTACGAAAAACAAAAGCCTTTTCACAAAATATCATATACATATAACGAAGAGTACATTTGATCTTGAAAAAAACTTCTAGAGCTCTCTGTCCTATAACATAATCGATGTCGCTTAAAACCCCTCACTCTATAAAACAACTGAAAATCACTTGATCATCAGAACAAATTAAAACGCTTTATTATAAATATAGACGCTCACTTATGATTTCTATAGATAACGATAACATCACTTCATCTGTATCAATTTAAAAAAATTAGCGAATAAATCTACCTCCCACCTATAAGAAAACTCTGTACAGAAAAAACTTAAAATATTGCAGTTCATATATTTTTCTATGGCTGCTTCTTTATACTCTACAAAAACTTTTCTTAATTTTCGTACTAGAAACCCCATATAAAAAAACGTCTTCTAATATCAGCTCTCCTTATAAGATTAGAACTTATTAGAATTAATGAAGAAGCTTATAAAAATTATTCTACAAGTCTAACAAAATGCGTGAAATAAAAACTCATCTGTAAATAATTGCAATTATGATAAAAAATATTTCGCACCTTCTCCCTATTGAGAAAATGGTAAGATAACAGCTTCAGTAACACTCTGTTCTTTTAAATCTGAAAATCGTCTCGCTAAAATATCAACTTTTTAGATATCTCATCCAAACTTTTCCATTGATTAATTACCTCTCGAGAAAGTTCTTCAATGAATTTTTCTTGGTAAGCTAGCTTCATTTCTAGTTCTATCAGCCGATCTTCATCCGACATGATTTTTACTCCCTCTTAAATAAAAAAACGTGATTAATTTTATTAATCCTCCTCCCTTTTTCTTCCCATAAAAATGAGAAGTAACTTTTAAACTAATTCTACTCATCTTATTTGCACATTATAAAGGGTTTATGATGATCTTTATTTTCCCAATCACTTATGCAACAAATTTCTTTCTCAAGAACCAGAAAATGTTTTTATCTTTACTAAGATATCTTGACACCATTTTTCATCCTAAAGATCTACATTCCCAGCTTCTTAATTTAAGTGTTATCGTAAATTGGAAAGCATTTTATAGCATTAAGGTCAAAGAATACTTTCCTCTGACTTTTACATACTTCTCCTTCAAATTATTATCATATTTATAAATTATTGAAAAAATGCATTCTTGCTTTTATACGTACTTTTAGCTATTACCCTCAAATTAGTTTTGTTTCATTGACTTACAAACCTGTGCCGCATTAGCTCAGTTGGTAGAGCACATCATTCGTAATGATGGGGTCGCTGGTTCGAATCCGGCATGCGGCACCATTTTACTTCTTAAACATATTGAAATATATAGATTTTTTCTTTAAATAGCCATTTTTAGACCACCTTTTAGACCACCTTCTACAGTTTATATAATTTTACCTAATTTGTTCTTATTTTCTCCTTATTTTTCGTTGCAGTGAATGCTAAAATCTCTTTTTTCCTTCACCTTACTGCTCTCCCTAGCTTGCATGGCTTTGGAAATACACCTGAGGCATCTAATGGCGAATCGTTGTTGTGGATACACTAAAAAGCTGTGCACATTCACGGATTGTTACATATCTATCGCCATCATCAAATATCATTTCATTGCCTTTCTCTTTTTTATGTTATGTAAATGGGCTGGGGGGCTAGGAGGAGAGAACTTCCTATATCTTTAAGCGGCTTTTTGTCAAAATCTTTTTTGTCTCTTGTGCTATTGCCTCTAAAAAGATTTCAATAGCTTGATTGATTTGCTTAAGACGCTGCTGGAAACGTAGCCAATACAACACCAGACAAAGGTGATACCATTGGACCCGAACACCCCACAAAATACTTCATATGAAAAAGACAAAAGCGTTATTCATATGGAAAAAAATATCTGACGGTGAGGTCAGCGATCATAGCAGCTTTTCTTATAGCTTTAGTCAAAGCCTTTTTTCTTGGGAAAAAAGTTGAGAAGCAAAAGCAAACAAAGGAAGCTTTCAAGATAGCGATAACACGGCTTAAGGTAGAAAATCTTCTATCAATTCACTTTTTTCAAAAGGTTCTGAAAGGATTCTTAAAAAGTCTGTAAAGTTAAAGACTATTTAATACGTATTGTTTCTTTTTTAGAAATCAAAATTGGTGATGCCCCATTCCTTACCAGCAATTGTGTTATTTGCAGAGCAATCTGTATAAGATGGTGTAATCTCTTTTATGAAGTTAACTAAAGTTTTTTGAATTTCTAGCATATTGCTTAAAGACAAAACACTCCCTTTTATTTATGCAAACAGCTTAGACATCGGCTGATAATCCTCTCGCTTATAAAAAATCCTTTCTTTATAACCTTCAGAACCACAATTAAAGTGGTAAAAGATAGAACAAGATTTTTAGACAATCATAATGCATAATAAAAATAGACCAGTTTAAATGTTCAATGCTAACACCTGCTAAACAGAGGAAAATAAGTTTTAGCACGCCTTCAAATTGTAAGGGCTTAAGCCCCCGCGCGCTACGATGGGTTTCACCTCTCATCGTACGATTTACTTTCTCTCAAAAACTTAATCGCTGTAAATATAAAAATCTTCAAGCCCGTTCTAAATCCGTGAGAGTTTCTGGATCTCGCTGTATTAAACGTTGAAACTCCTCACAGCTGCTTATCTGAAATGCTAACATTTTTCATAAAAGGACGATAGTGGTGTTGAAACATCCCCAAAAAGTTTACGCCATAACCTAAGAGATTATTGCTGATTTCAGGGGATAGAATCAATTTCAGCTCAAAGAAAATCCCACCCATACCAACAAAAAGGTTTAGTCTACATGCCATGAGGAATGTCCTCAATAATTTTGATAATTTTTTGGTAAAATTTCTTTTGCCACCAATATCAGCTGCAACAGGTGTGGAATTAACAGGATTATAATTTTTTATCCTAAAATATATCCATCATTTTTTACATTCTTTCATCTATCTTCGCCTTCTTTTCACAGCTTCAAGTGATAAAAAGTAACTGCAATTTAAATTATCTTGCATCGAACAAATTGCTCGCAAACTATCCCTATTGGCTAGATGACAACCCATCCTCTCTTGAAAGAGAGAAAAACTTTTATTTTTTATTCAGCGATATAGTAAATATTATCCAATTACTTATGAGAGTAATTCGATCAAATGGAAACTGCTAATCTGAGTAATCTTGTACCCGTTTATATAGGTTTAGGAAAGCGTGCTGTTATGAATATTCATAAAAATGCTTTAAAAATTGATATCAGCAAAACTTCTGTTAAAAAAAGGAAAAGATGTTCTCTTACTTGCTACTGAAAAAACTGTTCAGATTTGTCTTTATATTACTGAAGAGCTTCAAAAAACATGAAGTTATCCCAATAATTACAAGTGTGCCAACAATTCAACTTTGAGATAATATATCTGTGCTAGAGTTATGCCAATCTCACCAATCTGTTGTTGTCTGTGAAGAGCATAGTATCCATGGAGAAGCTTGGAGATGTAATTGTTAAATCGATTATGGAACAAAACATTCTATGCCAATTTGTATCATTATGAATACACAACGACCCCATCTGTAATAAAAATAAACTGGATATTTTTAACAAATTATGAAATAAATCTAGAACACATAAATAGTGTTAGAAATGACATACTATACAAAAAAATATTCAACTGCTTCCTAATATATTCGCCAGTTCAAAAACATCATAAATCATTGAGTATGCAAGAAAAGCACATTAATTCACGCAGTCTTGCTCTCAGTAAACCAGCTTTTTTTAAAGATAGTACAGGTATTTTTTTCATTGCTTAAAAACGTACTCCATAAAAACAATATCATATCCTTATAATATATTATTCAATAAAATTAATATAAATAATATATATATTATAGAAACATTATTTATATTGATCCAATTTTATTATAATTAAATGTTACAATAAATACATATTGACATTTTTAATAATTTTATTTATATATCATAATTAATATTATTCTATATTAAAATAAAACTAAATGAGGTTTATATTTTATGCTAATGTGGAAAAAGAGTGATTAATATATTATGTTTTTATATATAGGAGGGAAAAATGCTCACAGCATTATTTATATCTATTTTTTCTATATCAACAGTTGTTTTGCCTTTAATATCAGCGCTTGTTCCTTTTTATCCATAGAATGAGCTGTTAATAACGTAAATAAAAGATGTATGCAATGTTATTAGTATTTTTTTTGTGTTTATTATTATTAAGATTTTTGCGTTAATATTATTGTAGTTACTTAGTATTATTGTAGTTACTTAGTATTTTCTGTGATTTTATAGAGGAGCTTCTTGATCTTTTCTATTTAAATTTAACTATCAACATATTTGTAAAGTATATAATTATGCTCCTCTATAAAAAGACTTTCTTTTTCTAAAATAAGTTATAACATATTGATTTCGTTACTTAAAAACATCTATATTCACTAAACTTTTGCGTGTAATATCTTTGATTGTCTGAGTACCGGTCAGTGTCATAGCTACCCGCATTTCATTAGCAAAAAGATCAAGGAGATGCATAACACCTTTCTTACCTGCTGCTGCAAGCGCATAAACAAAAGCACGACCAATCATAACAGCATCCGCACCTTGTGCTATCATGCGTACAACATCAAGACCAGAACGAACACCTGAGTCCACTAAAATAGTCAAATGATCCTTTACAGCATCCGCAATTGCAGGCAACGCTCGTGTTGTTGATAATACACCATCAAGCTGACGTCCGCCGTGATTAGAAACAACAATACCATCCGCACCAAATTTTACTGCTTCTCGCGCATCTTCTGGATCAAGAATACCTTTCAAAATCATTTTTCCTTTCCAAAAATCGCGAATCCATTGTAGATCATGCCAACCAATTGATGGATCAAAATTTGCACCAAGCCAACCAACGTAATCATCCAATGCAATTTTCTTTTTGAGATAAGTGGAGACATTTCCAAGATCATGAGGGCGCCCCATAACACCAACGTTCCAAGCCCAATATGGATGAGTCAAAGCTTGTAAAAAACGACGTAAACCAGCATAAGGACCAGACATTCCCGAATGCGCATCACGATAACGTGCACCAGGAATTGGCATATCAACTGTAAAAACCAACGTGCGTACACCAGCCAACCAAGCCCGTTCTAGTGCATCACGCATGAAACCGCGATCTTTGAGAACATAAAGTTGAAACCAAAATGCATCTCCAACCGCCTCTTGTACTTCCGCAATGGGACAAACTGAAACAGAGGATAGAGTAAAAGGAATCCCTTTTGCCGCTGCGGCACGCGCTGCTTTTACTTCTCCACGACGTGCATACATGCCCGTTAGCCCAACAGGTGCAAGTACAATCGGTAAATCAAGTGTCTGATCAAAAAGCTTGATTGAAAGATCAACTTCACCAACTTGCCTTAGAATCCTTTGACGCAGTGCAAGTGCTTGAAGTTCTGTACAATTACGTCGCATCGTTTCTTCAGCATAAGCCCCACCATCAATATAGTGAAAAAGAAAGGGAGGAAGACGACGCTTTGCTGCTTTACGATAATCAAGTGTTGAAGAAATAATCATTGATGGCACCATTGTTCCTAAATAAAAAAAGAAGACATCCTAAAACGCATAAAAGCGAATCCGTATACCTACCTATTCGACATCCTCCCAAAACGCTCTATTGAATAGATAAAAGCAACAGAGATTGCAACTTTCTAAAAAAACTAATTGATAAAAACAACGTCTTTATTTCTCTTATCCAAATTTAAAATCTCACAGTATGCAGTATCATTAATAACGTATCTACTCATATATCGTTCATGTGCAATTGAAATGTTATACTCTCGTTAAACAAATACCTCTTCGAAAGCGATTGCTCCGTAGCTTAATTAGTTATAATTTAAAGTCGTTTCTCCCTCCAAAGGTCCTTACATTATCAATTATTAAGAATATAGAGTGTCATTAAGTATAAACCATAACCTCCTCCAAAAGATGAAAAAATCCTTTATTAATACTGTAAATAAAGCTGTCGCATACATCCATAAATCTTCTTATATCAATATTCAAAACTGAAACCTGTTACTTGTTCATGAAAGTTTATAAAAATATACAGTGTCTAATTCACATAAAGCATAAAAAAACTTTTAATGTTCATACTAATAGAAGCTCTTCATATTTAATTGAATAATTTTCTAGCAATATTATATCTTGAGGCTATAAATGAGTTACTAAAATTAGAACAATGTTTAAAAAAATTGTTACTAAACTGTAGTGAAAAACTTATTTATTGGCTTTTAAGGATAATTTTTATACGAAATAAAATATACTGGTCATTTAAGCTCTAGAAAAATGGCGCCAAGTGTAGCATCCAATCTCGCATATTTACTTTGAAAAGTGAATACGCTACTGTTATATTGAATTTTATTAACCTATTGATTTATTATAATAATAAATATGAATAACATATTGAATATAGTAAAATTCTTTCATTGTAGATTTTGTCATGATGAAATAACCAAAACTATTCTTTTGCACATCATAAATGGAGTTTGTATAGATAAAACCTCTTTAAAAAAGAAGTAAAAATGCCTCTCATACCCTCCCATAACTTTGAAAACTGAAAATAAAATGCATAGTGCCGGTTTTATGAAGGATAAATTTTTCTTTTATCTAAAATACGCTTTCTGCATACATGTTATCAAAATTCGTGGTTCCCAACTCATTTAAAATGCTTGGACAACTTTAAACCCTGTGCTTGATAATGTGATCCAACATCATGTCCATAAAGGGTTGATGGTCGATTAAGCATATGCTCATAGACCAAACGGCCAATAATTTGACCATGCTCTAAGATAAAAGGAACTTCATGGCTCCGCACTTCTAAAACCGCTCTTGCTCCTTTTCCACCCGCCTCCTTATGCCCAAATCCTGGATCAAAAAAGCCTGCATAATGCACCCTAAACTCACCAACTAAAGGATCAAAAGGAGTCATTTCTGCGGCATAAAGCGGAGGCACATGAACAGACTCTCGTGAAACTAAAATGTAAAATTCATCAGGATCAAGAACCAACTCTCTCTGACCACGATCAAAAAGAGGTTCCCAAAAATCTAAAACGTGGGCAACAGCACGTTTATCAATATCAATAACACTTGTATGATGTTTACCACGATAACCTATAAGCCCGTTTTCGTCTCCCTTTAAATTAATGGAAAGACCAATACCACCAACACTAATATTAGGAAAATCATCCGATATCAGTGTTTCTTGCCTTTGCAAAGTGTGCAACTCTATTTCATTTAAATAACTTTGCCCTTTTCTAAACCGAAGCTGTGATAAATGTGAGCCTGTATGCACCAAAATTGGAAATGTGCGTGGACTAATTTCCAAATAAAGTGGACCATGATAACCAGCACAAACTTTATCAAACTCTTGAGCATTATCCGTAATGACACGTGTAAAAATATCTAATCGGCCTGTAGAACTTTTGGGATTGGCAACAGCAGATAAAAATTCTGGTAACGCTAAACTTTCCAAAAGAGGAACAATATAAACACACCCCGTTTCCAAAACGGCTCCACCTCGTAAATCAAACTCATGCAACTTTAACCGTTCAAGCTTATCCAAAACTTTTGTATCAGATCCCGGCATAAAAGAAGCACGTATACGATAAGCCTTCTCCCCTAAACGAAGATCAAGGCTTGCTGGTTGTATTTGAGATCTATCAAATGGATACTGAGCCTTGAGAACGTTATTCTCAATCAAAGCTTGTATATCACTATCTGCTAAAATACCGCTTATACGCGCCATATATATTGCCTTTCCTTTTTACATTGTTTCTTTTTTGACCTAGATGATAAATTGGTGCAAGCTATTTTAAAGTGATAAAAACTATTTTTATGTTTTTTCCAACTGATTTGTTAACATAAAATAAAATAGGAGGTATTGTAAAAATAATACCTCTCAGCTCTCTTGTTCTTGAATGTCGCGCAAATGATGTTATCATAATTTTCTATAGAACCCTTAAGATTCCTGTTAGAATTTATTATGATTATACGCCATCTTAGCGAAAATATTATTAATCAAATCGCCGCCGGTGAAGTTATTGAACGACCAGCAAATGTTGTCAAAGAACTTGTTGAAAACGCTATTGATGCTGGTGCAACACGCATTGAAATTATTACAGCAAATGGTGGAAAAAATTTTATAAAGGTGAGTGATAATGGTTATGGAATTCCTGCAGATCAGTTAACTTTAGCAGTTTCTCGCCATTGTACCTCAAAGATTACCGATGACGTACACAATATCTGCTTCCTTGGATTTAGAGGAGAAGCCCTCCCTTCTATTGGTTCTGTTGCTAAACTTAAACTCATTTCACGAACAAAAGATGCTGAGAGCGCTGCTGAAATTTCCGTTACTGCAGGAAAAATTGTAGGACCCAAACCAGCTGCTGCAAATCTTGGAACAATTGTTGAAGTTCGTGATCTTTTCTTTGTCACGCCGGCACGATTAAAATTTATGAAAACTGATCGGGCTGAAACAAATGCTATTAGCGATATGATTAAGCGAATTGCTATTGCATTTCCACATATCCGCTTTTCTCTTTCAGGATTAGACAGAACATCTATGGAACTGTCTGCTACAGAAAATAATATTCAAGGACAATTACAACGTATTACGCAAATTATGGGAAAAGAATTTGCCCCTAATAGCATTGCGCTGAATGCTGAACGCGAAGCGGTGCGCTTAACAGGTTTTGCCTGTTTACCATCTTTCAACCGAAATAACAGCCTTCATCAATTTGCTTATGTTAATGGGCGTCCCGTGCGTGACAAGTTTCTATGGGGCGCTATCCGAGGTGCTTATGCTGATGTCATGACACGAGATCGTTATCCTGTCGCTATTCTTTTTATTGATCTCCCACCTGCTGAGGTAGATGTTAATGTTCACCCAGCCAAAGCTGATGTACGATTTCGTGATCCAGGATTAATTCGTGGTTTGATTGTTGGAGCTATTCGTGAAGCATTGCAGCAATCTGGTATTCGTCCTACCTCAACCCGTTCTGAAGCAATGCTTGCTGCATTTCAAACACAACAATCATTGGCACAACAACCATTAGGCAATTTTAAGAACACGCACCTGTCCTCTTCTTACAGTTCACAGCCTCATCATTTTACCAGCGTTTCAATGGTCCAAAAACCATTGGATAGTACTAGCTCTTTTGATTTAAAAGAAGATGCCGCTCCTATTATGGAGGGCTTAAATACACCAAGTGGGGATGCATACATTCCAAGCACTACATCTTCATCAGAAGAGTTATCTTATCCATTAGGAGCGGCCAGAGCACAAATCCATAAAAACTATATTATCGCCCAAACACAAGATAGTTTGATCATTGTCGATCAGCATGCAGCTCACGAACGATTGGTTTATGAAGCACTCAAAAATGCACTTTATTCCAAACCGCTTCCTTCACAGTTATTACTTATTCCTGAAATTGTAGAACTCTCTGAAGAGGATGCAACATGTCTTTTAACGCATAAAGATGCTTTGCAAAAATTTGGATTAGGAATAGAACCATTTGGACCAGGAGCAATTGTTGTGCGTGAAACACCTTCCATGTTAGGAGAGATCAACGTCCAAGCCCTTATTAAAGATCTCGCAGATGAGGCCGCTGAGTATGATACAACAAATAATTTAAAAGAAATGCTTGATTATGTTGCAGCAACGATGGCCTGTCACGGCTCAATACGGTCAGGGCGCCTTTTACGCCCCGAAGAAATGAACACACTATTACGGCAAATGGAGGCAATACCTAATACAAGTACATGTAATCATGGACGCCCTACTTATATTGAACTCAAATTGGCAGATATAGAACGGCTTTTTGGCAGAAAATAAACTCTTCATCATTTTGACAAGAAAAATATTTTTAAATTAACTCTCGACTTTATAATATATTTTATGGCACTTTTCTTGAATCTCTTGTATCAAGCAAAAAGGAGTTATAATGTTTTCCGATAGTGAACGCGAAGCAAAAATTCATTATTCTAATAACGGATATGACATTATAGAATATGGTACCTATACTATTTGTGCTGTTAGCGGGCAAAAAATCCCTATAGATGATTTAAAATATTGGAATCATCACCGCCAAGAAGCATATGCTAGTTGTGAAATCTCCTATCAACGTGAACTTGAGTGCAACCCATATCTCAAGCAATTGTTAAAAACAAAAGAAAAATAACCCTTTGAAAGCTATAAATTTAGCCTTTGCCTTTTAGACAAGAAAACTCAAGGGAACGTTTTCTAAAGCGGGTCATGACCTCCTCAAGGACCATGCGACAGAAGTCTTTTTGAACAAAATCGACATTCACATCAAAGACAATAAGATTTTTCAAATCTTTTTGCGTGTGAATTGTCTGTATACGGGTATAATCTTTAGCTGTTGTTGCGAGCCATAAATTGTGCATTTTAGCCTTTTGTATAAGGCTTTTTAAATTTTCATCTGTGAAAAAATAGTGGTCTGGATATATGTAAGTTTGCACCACATGACCAGACAATTCTTTAATAGATTTAAAAAATTTATCTGGATTGCCAATACCGGCAAATGCCAAAAATGATTTTCCTGAAACCTCATCAGAAGCACTGGCTTTAAGATGAGCACGATATAAAGGCTTTCCAGTACGCGAAACAAGAAAAGCAACATTATCAGGCACATCGGAGTGACCAATCAATAAAACACTATCCATAAAAGAAAACTGCGTTTTTAATGGTACGCGCAAAGGTCCTGCTGGAAAGACAGCTCCATTACCAAAACCGCGCATCGCATCAACAACGAGTAACGCATAATCCATATAAAGACGGCGACTTTGAAATCCATCATCCATTAAAATAAGATTACATCCCTCTTGCTTAAGCCGTTGCGCCGCTGCATAACGATTAGGTGATACAGCTACAAAAGCATGCCGTGCAAGTAAAAGTGCCTCATCTCCAACATTGTGTGGAGTATCATATTTCTCATTTACAAGATGTACCCCTTTAACTGATCCACCATAACCACGAGATACAATACCAGGTACAAAACCAAGTTCTTTAGCCACCTTGGTAAAAGCAATAACAACCGGCGTTTTACCCGCACCACCACATGTAAAATTTCCAATACACAAAACAGGCAGATTAATCACGGGAGGCTGTCTTGCCATAAAACGACTTGAAAAATAACCATACCCCCATGAAACTGGGGCTAATACAAAACGCAAAAAGCTTTTATTTTTCCACCAAAAATGGGGGGCGCTAATATGCATATCTACCCTGACGCTGACGTAAACCTGTTTGTATTACAAGGGGTTGTAAAAATGGATCTAAAATCTTTAATGTGCGCTCAAGTGCACCTGCCATACCTGTCGCCACTTCATGAGCCTTATCAACCATTTCTTGTCGCAATGTTTCATTTGTTAAAAGCTTATACACCTGAATAGCAAGCTGTTTTGTATCTTGAACCATATATGCTGCATCATGCGTTAGAAATTGTTTGAACATCTCTTGAAAATTTGAAACATGGGGCCCTGTCAAAATAGCGGAACCAAGTAAAGCCAATTCCAATGGATTGTGTCCACCATTTCCACATAACGATTTACCAACGAAAGAAACTTTCGATAAGCGAAGAAAAAGCCCCATTTCTCCAATGGTATCTCCCCATAAAATATCGGTATTCATGCTTGGAACAGCATCTCTACTCCTACGAATAAAACTTAACCCCTTATTATCGCATTTTCTGATAAGATCTTCTGAACGTTCAGGATGACGAGGCACAATAATTGTCAATAAATCTGGCAAATAATTTTTAACAATCTTATGGACCTCAAAAGCAATCTCCTCTTCCCCTTCATGCGTTGAAACAGCTGCCCAAACTGGGCGATTGCCGATAGCATTACGATAACGTGCAAGCAATGCTTGATTTTCAACCAGAAAAACATCAGCCTTGAGATTACCAGAAAACGTAACAGATTTTACGCCAAGTTTATGGTAATAAGCTACATCTCTTTCGTTTTGACCAATCGCCAAATCAATATCCTTAAAAATATGTTTGGCAAGAACGCGTCGTTTTTGCCAAGCTTTAAAAGAACGTTCAGACATATGGGCATTAACCAAAATCTGCGGAATACGCATTTTTGCAAGTTCTTTAATACGAAGGGGCCAAATTTCTGATTCACAAATCAAGACGAGATCAGGCTTCCAATGACTAATAAAACGGCGCACTGCAAAATCTAAATCCAAAGGAGCATATTGATGAATCAACCTATTACCAAAATGTTTTTTCACAAGAGTAGAAGAGGTCACAGTCCCTGTTGTCATTAATACATTTATTTTCAATGATAAAATATAATTTACAAGTGGAAAAAGTGCAAGTGTTTCTCCAACACTTGCTGCATGCAACCAAACTAATGAACCTTGGGGGCGTACATGAGAACTTTTACCTAAACGCTCTTTTTTGCGACACCACTCTTCTTTTCCACGAATAGCACGAAAGAACAAATAAAAAGGAATAACAGGACATAAGCAAAAACCAATTATCCGATAGCTTAAAAGAGCCGTATGTGCCTTTAATTCTACCATTTAAAATCACCTCATCCAGCTATTTTAAGATATCTATATGCTTATTTTGTTAAAAAATTCATCAACACTAGTGGTTGCTTCCGTATTTTTTTAATATCATCCATATCTTAAATAAAAAACGCTTAATCCATGAGAAAATTCAATATATAAAGGACAAAAAATGCAATTTTATCACCATATTTTTTTTAAAACTTTCCTATAAAAATAACATATACACATTATTTAAATCTCTTTTAATGAAATTTTATCACTTCATTCTGCACCCTATAAAAATCTTACTCAAAAATAACAAAACTATTTTTCAATCAATTATAATTTTGAAAATATAAATGATAAATACCATACAACCTATGACATATTTTTTCAGCTCACTGAATAAATACTTCTTATGATTTTAGTGAGGCTTTGAATTGTACACGTTGGTATTTTAGAGAAAAAAACTTATTTTTACATATGTTAGGTATTGTCAATTTTTCAAAAAATAATCCATATAGACATTACAACCTAATATAAATAAAATATGTTTAAAAGGAAGCTCAATCTCTATTATTTCATTTCAATAAAATGAATATGTCAAACAAATCTTAAAAAAAAACTTTTGAATGGTATAGAGTTCTCATTTTAAATTGTGATATCATCTCTTAAAGGTAATCCAGAAAAATCTAATCTTGTTTAATAGAGAATTTCTTAAAAGTCTTACAGCAATTTTAATAAGAGTTTTCAAAATTTTAAATCCTCTCTTTTCAGGAGGTTGCATGATATCTTATTCCTTTTAAGATTGTATATAATCAACACAAAATGACTAACTTATAGATTGTAGTTTTAAACGAGTACTCAAGAAGCCCTTATGAGGTAAGTTAACTTTATAAATCTATTCAGTTTCTCTAAGTTTCTAATTTTGGTAAGTTTCTAACAACTTTCATGGTTTCTAAGCTTATAGTAATAACTCGTTGAAAAAATTCCAATGGATAAGTAGGGAGTGCTAATAATCTCAATAGAGTAGTAATTCGTATCATTAATAATGCTACTCTTTGTATTAATCTTAACGCATTAATGTCTCATACCCATTCAAGAGCAGAGCGACTATTCACAATATAATCATAAACTTCGAGTGATCGCTGTCATGATAATATTGCTGTTGCAAATAGGTTGATAGAACTGTCTTGCATTTTTATTAAGCGCAAAGATGGTGGTGCAACAATGGATTTTATACCTTGCACGAACACTATTATGAAATGGGTTTGGGTGCCTTGAGAGATGTTTTTTTTAAGAAAACATATGAATTTTAAACAACAAGCATATTCTTTTTTACGACGTTCTATTTTACTCGAAGAAAGTACCTATGAAAAGGACGACTAAACAAAAGCGTGCAGCAATCTACAGGCTATAATAACCAAATATTCAAGCTTTATTCTGCATCGCCTAACTCAGCATCAAGAAACTGATGCAAATCTACAATGTAATAACGTTGTAATGCATTATCTACACTGCTTTGCGCTTTTGCCTGCCATGCTTCTTGAGCGGATTTATAATCTGAGAAAATACCAACCACATCTAAATCATCGGGATTCTTGAATTGATTACTGTTAAGATTTTTTAATTCCCCACCAAATACAAGATGTAAATATTGTTTTTTTTCGTTGGTTTCAGTCATATGTGCCTCTATATTATTTAAATTATTTTAGCATGCTTTTACGTGATTAAACTAACTTTGTTTGACGAACAACATCTATCATATCTTGACAGCAATTATTTTTACCAGCAATTAAAAGTCCATATTGGTAAGGTTCAATTCCATAAGATAGTAAAGAGGCATCAAGCGATAAAAAACACCCTCCACACTCCTGCAAAATAAGATCAGCAGCGGCAATATCCCATTCATGACAATTTGGACGAACTAATACGATATCAATTTCATCTTGAGCAACAAGAACAATACGATAAGCAAGAGAAGGAAGATAATGGTAAAGACTAACTTGATTGAGGAAATCATCTGGTAATTTTTGTGCGAGCGATTTATCAAGTGAAATTTTATATTTTCGATGAACCTGAAAGGCTAAACGAGGAAGTTTTATCCCATTTAATGTTGCCCCTCCACCCGTTACAGCTGTATAAACATCTCCTTGAGCCGGACATTGTAGTACGCCCACAATAGGACGCCCATTCTCAATAATGGCAACCGAAATACACCAATAAGGACTGCCAGAAAGAAAACCACGCGTTCCATCAATAGGATCAACAACAAAAGAGCGCTCATAATAATCTTGTTTTTCTCGATTATCTTTTGTTTCTTCTGAAATCCATCCATAATTTGGACGAGCTCCAAGAAGCTTCTCTTTCAAGAAATGATCAACAGCAAAATCTGCTTCACTGACCGGGGAATTACCTTCTTTAATCCAGACATCCAACGTGCATCCAAAATACCGCATTGCTAAATCTCCTGCCTCTCGACAAACGTCACGCAAAAGATTTAAATCAGAAGAATGATGCGTATTATTTTCCTGCAAGTGTCATCCCTTCAATTAATAATGTTGGAGCTGCTGTACCATAACGCCGATCAATATCATTGGCAGGTGTTAAATGTGCTAACATATGAAGCAAATCAGAGCCTAGCGTTACTTCACTCACCGGATAAGCAATTTCACCATTTTCAATCCAAAAACCGGAAGCCCCACGACTATACTGACCAGTAATAAAATCAATGCCATGACCGAATAATTCGGTCACATAAAATCCATTTCGCAAATCTTTTATCATATCGCAAGGCGATACTAAACCCGGTTCAATAGCAAAATTTGTACTGGTCGGCTGCACTAATGATGCTGAACGCACACCATGTCCATTTGTTTTAAGTCCCAGTTCACGTGCTGTAGATGATGAAAGAAGCCAATTTTTTAAAATACCATTTTCAATAATATTGAGTGTTTGTCCCTCTACCCCTTCTCCATCAAAAGGATGAGAAGCATTTCCACGTAATCGCAAAGGTTGATCGGTTACATTAACATTAGGCTTCATCACTTCCTTACCTAGGAAATTCTGTAAAAGACTCGTTTTTCGAGCCACAGAGGCTCCATTGACCATAGATGCGATATGCCCTGCAATTCCACGAGCCGTACGCGGATTAAAAATAACATCAACGCCCCCAGTTGCCGCACGAACTGCACCCAAACGTCGAACTGCACCAAGCCCTGCATTCTTTCCCACAGTTTCTGCTGCCTCTAAATCAGAAAAATGTAAGGCTGTTGTATAATCATAATCCCGCTCCATCTGTGTTCCTTCACCTGCAAGAGCACTACAAGAACGTGAAAAACAACTTGAGCGATAGGCTCCACAAAAACCATCGCTGGTCACAAGAATAAACCCACTACGGCCATAAGCTGTTGCAGCGCCACCAGAATTGCTTACACCTTTAATATCAAGAGCTGCTGCCTCTGTTTTTAAAGCATCTTCTGTTAAAAAATGACTGCTAGGTACAAAATCATCAAAAAGATCAAGATCTTTAGGATGCTTAACCAAACACTCTTTATCTGCCAAACCTTCAAATAAACTATCGGGAGAAGCTTTAGCCATCGCAACAGCACGTTCCGCAAGTTCTTGCGGATAAGATCCTAAATTAGCAGAAACACTTGCTACTTTTTTTCCAACAAAAACCCTTAGAGTAAAATCATTGCTCTCTGCTGCTTCTGTCGATTCAACTTTCCCAAAACGAACTGATACACTGGTAGAATGAGCATGAACAATAACAGCATCAGCAGCATCTGCCCCAGAACGCCTTGCTGCTTCAACCAGCGAAACTGCTTTCTCAATCTGGTTTTTGTCAGTCATCATAGACTCCCTAAAATATTTTATTATTTACATTGATAAGCATTCTGACAAATTTATACAAATCAGAATATAACTCTTGTGTGTTTATTCATAAGATTATGCATATTTCATGCATTCTTTTTTTTAATGCATTAAATCATTTCCCTTTTAGCTTCTTTATGAAAAGACGTAATATGCTGTATATGCCGTAAAATCTCTTTAGTTTCAAGATTTCTCATGGGCCCTTATCATTTTAGATAATCCAATCTGTACTGACAATCAAATCAACCGAAAATTTGGCAATTAACAAAAGGCCTAACAATAACATTTGAATTTAAGCCAAAATCCTCAAAAATTCGAAAAGTATAAAATGACTTAAGTCACAAGCCTTATGTCCTCTGGATAGTCAAATAACTTCCTTCATTCCTATAGCATTCTTTAATTTCCAAGCAAGAATCAAGAAAATGCCTTATATTTGTGTATACTTCTTTGCTTCTATAAACTCTCTCATAATAAGATGGCAATCTTGTAAACAAAAAAATATAAACGGAATAAAAAAATTTTTCTTGCGTTATTGCTTCAACAAAATGAGCAGTCATTAGCTTCTTTATTCTCATAAGCGTGATATCACAAAGAACTCATTTTTTATATTTATCAGAAATAAGTTATAATCATAACATTCTCTCTCGTTTCTAATGCGTCTAATCAAGAGCATCTCATTTTTCATGCCTCATCCTTAACTGGTTATTTTGTTACTAAACAGATATAACTTAATAGACTCTTTTTCCTGAAACAAAAATCCCAAAATACTGGATAGATTTTGATTTAAGGACTACACTCCTTCCTCTTTTCCTTCCATTAAAAAATAAAGAAGCGTAATATTGTTATAAAACGATAATCAATAAAACTTTTATATAAAACTCAATGTTGTATCTATTGTTCAATTCAATCTACAATAAGCATATTCTTCCAATTAATTTGGGCAAGTTTATCGCTCATAATTGTTTAATAGATACAAAAATATTTGCAGAAACTGGGATATCTGTGCGCATTTTAAAAAATCGCTTTTTAAACATTTAAACCAAATACATACAACGATACGAGATTAATTTTTACGAAAATTAAGGGAGGTTTTATTTTATCATCTAGAGCCTTTTAGAACTGCACTCTCTAGAAAAGTAATCAAAGAAATTATCTGTTCTTATAATCTTTTAATCAAAAAAACACTTTGATTTATAATCATAATTGATCATTTTGTAATTTGCATAAAAGAATCAAATATCATTAAATTTTCTCCGTTTCGAACCTATTCATGTTGAATCAATCACAACTATTTGCGAGCATATCATCAGTAAGGGGCGTATGAATAAAAACTATTTAAGAAGGAGTCAAAATGTCTTTTATGAATGCTCTCAAATCAAAAACTATCGCAACATTAGAAACTGGCAAATATCATGACAATATCAACCTACAGATTCACAAGAGCAGAAATAAGCTTCTACAACTTTCTTTATTTTCAGTAAAAATGCGCGCCTTATAAGCTTTTATATATTGAATAAAATTCAATGGCTTTTATAAGATCTTTGGTGCAAAATTAATTTTCTCAGATGATTTGACACGATTTCAACGACTAACTAAAAAACAGATCATAGCTCATCGATTTGCTATATACTCATAACTGATTTCATTCTAACAAGGCTAAGATTTCTGCACCTTTTTTAAGGTATTAACTTCTTTATAAATGCCCCCCTTACGAGATGCTTTTGTTTTCAGTAAGAGCACGTCTGCTCATTTCAATCATTGCATCGCGAAGATGTAACTTAATTTTTGACCCAATAATCATTCCAAAGAAAGGAGAAAATAAACCAGACATGGTTACAGTATGACGAATTTTGTTATTTGAAGAACCCGATTTTGTTGAACAAATATATTCATGATCAAAACTCATACGTGTAAAAGGAAGTTTAGCATAATCAGAAAAACAAACATTTTTTATAACTTTATCAAGTGTAAAAGTTACTGTAGGTCCCTTTTTAGGTTTCATGCGTCCTATAGCACCTTCTTTGAAAGGACCAGAAAGTTCTACCCACTCAAGTTCACTATCCCAGCAAGGCCATGATGCCACATCTTCCCATATAGCCCAAATTTGCTCAGCACTTGCTTCTGTACTAATCTCTTCACTATATATCCAATTAAACACGATAATCTCCCCTTTTTTACAAATTACTTATCTTTAGTGATAAAGAATAATATAAAAAAGTATCCTTAAAGCTGCACAACGATAAGATAATTAATACTCTCAGATTTACTTAATATGTAATGATTAACTCAACAAGCGATATTACTAAACTAAACACACAAATATTCAGGATAAATGAACACTATTGTCTACCTTAAATAAAAAATATCTGTTTTAAGTTTAGACAATAGCAAAAATAGAAGTTACGCATCATATAAGATATCAATGCAGACTGCATAGCTTAAAGCTTTCAACTGCTGATGAAATGTGATGATTAAGGTATGGCAGAAAGAAATTAGATAAAAAAGATCATAACTATTATCGAGGAATATATATCCTATTGGAGAAAAAACATCCTTCTGTATTAAAGCTAATAAAAATTCATCAATTCCTTTAACATTAGAATCTTTTATTGATTTTCTGCTTAACCTTTTAAAAACCATATAAAATGAAGAAAACTGTGAAGAAGCATTTTTTCATCCTATCGGATAAAAACAAGAACTTTCTCAAGATGTAAGCGATCGTAATTTATAGAGACGTATTGCTGTCTCACCATAAAACCGCTCATCATCTAAATAAAAGACATCAGGTAAATGAATCATTGTATCTTTCTTTTCTTCAAGTATGAAGAGTGTATCAGCTTTTGCCCACCCCCCTCGCAAAGCTTCTACGAAAGCACGTTCACCTAAACAACGGCTATAAGGAGGATCAGCGCAGATAACATCAAATGGAAGCATTGTGCCAATATTGCCAAGTTTGGTCGCATCACGACGTAAAATCCGTCCTATCGACTGTAATTCAAAGGCTTCTATATTTTTTTGAAGCAACCCACGCCCCTCAACCGAGTTTTCAACAAAAACAGCCGCCTTTGCTCCACGTGAAAGTGCTTCGATGCCTAAAGCACCAGTACCAGCAAAAAGATCAAGAATGCGTTTATTGGTCCAAAATTGTTCTTCACGGCTAGAAAGAATATTAAAAAGGCTCTCACGTGTACGATCACTCGTTGGGCGAATCGACTGATTAACAGGCGAAAACAAAACACGCCCAGCAAATTTACCGCCTATGATCCGCACGTGGACCTCCAAATCGCTTCGAAGTTTTTGCACCGTCCCTATGTGGTTTAGATTTTTTCATAGCACCACCAAACGATTTTTTCTTTCTCTCAAAAGAATGTTCATCATGACCACCTTTTATCATGTTCTCTTTATCCTTTAAAAAGCGATCTTTCTTACCAAAGGGGTGCGTCTCATCATAAGATGTTTTGCCACGTTTTTGAACAAAACTTCCCCTCTTCTCTTTGTGTGACGGACTTTCTTTTAGTTTTTCCTTGCCTCGATGAAAGGATTTTTTACCATCCAAACCGCTCTTATGATCATGCGATTTCTCCTCACTATAGGAAGGCTTTCTACGTGCACTCTGGGGACGCGCACCAGGAGCCATCCAAACATTAGCACGGCGAGAACGCGGTAAAAAACGCTCTGCTTTTCCTTCTTCACTTTTCTCCTTCTTTATATTTTCATGAGACTTTGTACTTAATTGCGCGCGACTATGTTCAACAGAACCATCTCTTGGTCGGCGCCGTATCGCCCTTTCACTTGAGAAAACCCAACCATCATTTGCAACAGAAAGATTTTTCTGGCTTTGCTTTTCTGCAACAACTGCAGAATTTGAAAAGGGTTTCAGAATAGGAGCATCAAAATCTGCATTGGCTTGCATAATCAAACGCTCCCCCAACTGATCTCGTAACATCCGCCCTTTTAACTCTTGCACGGCTCCTTCTTCTAAATCAGAGAGATGAAATGGACCATAGGATACACGGATTAATCGATTAACTGATAATCCCAATGCCCCTAAAACATTCTTTATTTCACGATTTTTTCCTTCACGCAACGCAACAGAAAGCCATATATTCGACCCTTGTTCACGTTCAATTGATGCTTCAATCGAACCATAAAAAATACCATTAATCGCAATACCATTTTTAAGGTTATCCAGCGCACTCTGTTTTACTCTTCCATGAGCACGGACGCGATATTTGCGGACCCATCCTGTTACAGGAAGCTCTAATACACGCGCTAAGCCACCATCATTGGTTAAAAGCAAAAGCCCTTCCGTGTTAATGTCAAGCCTTCCAACAGAAAGAACACGCGGCATTCCTTTTGGTAAATTACTAAATACTGTAGGTCTGCCTTCAGGATCACGGTTCGTGGTGACAAGACCTGCTGGCTTATGGTAAAGCCATAAACGCGTTCGTTCTATAGGAGGTAAAGGTTTGCCATCAACTTTAATAACATCAGAGCGGCTAACATTAAAAGCAGGCGTTGTCACGACTTTACCATTCACAGAAATACGACCTGCAACAATCATCATTTCTGCATCTCGACGCGAAGCAATACCTGCACGCGCTAACCTTTTAGCAATTCGTTCACTCTCATTATTTTCATTCATTTGCGTTTCAAACCAATCTTTGCAAGTATGTTCAGAAAATTATTCACATGCACCATACCGCTTATCCTGAAAAATGAAGTAGCATAATCATTGATCATTTTCTATCCTTTAACGACAATAATGTATCTGCCGACTTGCAAGTTTGTTTTAAACTCTTAAAAAAAATAGAGGTATTCTTTTCATTATAAAAGCGTAATAAATTATTCATTCTATAGCATTCCTTATCGAGATAACCTTTAGATTTTCTATACCTTCAGTAGAAAGAATATTATGACTTTGACGCCCATGGAAATAGCCCTTTTAGAAGCACAAGAGGCTGCAAAAAAAGATGAAGTTCCCGTAGGTGCTGTCATTACACGTGGAAAAGCTATCATTGCACGCGCTGGTAACTTTATAAAATCTGCATATGACCCTACAGGACACGCAGAAATACGCGCAATCCGTATGGCTTGCGAAACATTGCAAAATGAAAGGCTTCCTGATTGCGATCTTTATGTAACACTTGAGCCTTGTGCTATGTGTGCTGCTGCCATTTCATTTGCACGCATACGTCGTCTCTATTACGCAACAAATGATCCCAAAGGGGGTGCTATAGAAAATGGTCCACGTTTTTATCAGCAACCAACCTGTCATCACAAACCTGAGATTTATTCTGGTTTTAAAGAAAAAGAAGCTGCTCAATTACTTAAAGATTTTTTTGTACAAAAGCGATACTAAAAACAATTCTTCTTCCATAACTTTCACTCTTAAAAAACTATCCTACTTCTCAAAAAGACTATTAATTCTTCTGACATATATAGTAAAAGCTATTTCGAAGCATTTTTCTCTCTTTTAATCCTGCATATTGCTTCTATTAGATGATACATTCATTCATAAGAATAATTCATTATTTTATATAATAAAATATAAAGTCCAACATATCGTAGATATACTCTCATTTCAAATTACATTGAAGCAATAAAAATCACTTTCTTGCATATCATAAGCGGGATTATCGTCTAGATAAAGAACGTTTTAGAAAAGATTAAAAATGTCTCTTATGAAGGCTCTCAAATGCAAGAATTGTCGCAATATTAGAATCTGGAAAATAAAATGATGGTATCAGATTTCTCCTTCCTAAGCATAAAGCTGCTGGAGCACAATAGATTTTACGTTATACTATCCACATGAGCGATGTTGTAAAATGAGCTTGAGAAATTTTTCGTGTTAGAAAACGCATAAGGACTCTCTCGATGCTGTTGTCATATTGCTATTTCATGAGAATAACACACCTCCTACAGCAGCATTATAACTGTGCGTGAATGAGAGCTTAGTATCATAAGTAATTGGAAAAATACTTTACTTTAAATATTTTGTCTTTCCCTTATCGACCAATAGGTGCGGTTTTTGCCGGTTGGCGATAACTTAAAGGTGGTTCAGTGAGATAGCGACGGTATTTTGAACTTCCAACTTGTGCTCTCTGACGACGTAAATATTCCTGTCGTTGCTTCGCATTCAACTGTAAAGGGTTTTCTGAACCAGCGCCATTAACTGACGATCCTTTATGAGGAAAAGGAGTATTTCCTTGATGCTTCTTCGATGCTGCCATTTCATTGACAGATCTATCTTGTTGTGGTACCGGCAAAAATCTGCGTGAACTAGGGCTTGGTATTACAAGTTTTGGATGAGGTTTCATAACAATCTGGCTGCTATTATTTGTTGGTGTTAATGAAGTAATATTAGCAACATCTTCAAAAAACTGTATCGAAACCGGTTTATTAGTACCATAGGTAGGAGCGGATAAATTGCATCCCGTTAGAACAAAGCACATCCCTAAAATTCCTATTGGAAATATTTTTATTTCACGTTTTCTCACTGCCTATTCCATTTCCTAAGTATATGGCTGATTAATATTCCCGTTATTTATGAGAGAACGGTCCATACACAAATTTCCCCCCTGCAGAAAAAACAACGGAATTTACTTTGTACCACAAAAAACTATATTCATCAATATGAGAAATATACTTGTACTCCTTTCCCTTGATTTAAAATTTTAAATCTTACCAAGAATCTGTAGTTCCCGCAAAGCAGCTGCATCACGAGCAGATACATCCGGATAAGCTGGATCACTCCCAACATCTTGTGTATAACGCCATGATCGAGCACATTTTTTTCCTAATGCCTTCTCTGGATATACACCAACACCTTCAACATCATTCAAAGTAAAAGCATCGGAAGGTATCGTGTCCTGCCTAATTGTGAGTGCACTGGTAATACAGATCTCCGCCATATCCACATTTTCTAATGCCTCTCGTAAAACCAGATTGGAAATAAAAACAATAGGCGCAGCTTCCAAAGAGGATCCAATACGCTTATTAGCACGTTCAAGCTCTAAAGCACCTGTCACAACTTTACGGACCTGCCGAATTTTTTTCCAACGCTCAGCCAAAGATTGGTTTTGCCATTCTTCTGGTACAGAGCGAAATTGTTCCAAATGCACCGATTGGCTTTCTGGATAACGCTCTAACCAAGCTTCCTCCATAGTAAAAGGCAACATTGGAGAAAGCCATGTTACCATACGCTCAAAAATCTCACGGACAACCTGCAAGGAGGCCTTGCGTTTTTTTGATGAAGGCGCATCACAATAAAGAGAATCCTTGCGGATATCAAAATAAAATGCCGATAACTCAATGATTGAAAAATCCAATAATGCACGCATAATCTTTTTAAAATCAAATTCGTCGTAAGCGCGATTAATCAACTGATCAAGTTCAAAAAGCCTATGCAATATAAATTTTTCAAGATCCGGCAGTGCACCATAAGATATTTCTTCCCCATCATCATGTGCTAAAGTTCCTAGCATCCAACGAATTGCATTGCGTAGTTTACGATATGAATCCACATTTGTTTGAAGAATTTTTTTGCCTAAACGCTGATCTTCCCAATAATCGGTTGTCATAACCCAGAGACGAAAAATATCAGCTCCAGATGTTTTAATGATCTCTTGCGGAACAACCGTATTGCCTAAAGATTTAGACATTTTCTTACCATTCTCATCCAAAGTAAAACCGTGTGTGATCACGGCTTTATAGGGAGAACAAGCACGCGTACCACAGCTTTCCAAAAGAGAAGATTGGAACCATCCGCGATGTTGATCTGAACCTTCAAAATAAACATCAGCAGGCCATTTCAAATCAGCCCGATCTTCTAACACAAAGCTATGGCTTGCTCCAGAATCAAACCAAACATCCAAAATATCATAAACCTGTACCCAAGGCTCATGTGCACGCTCACCTAAAAAACGTTCACGTGCTCCTTCAGCAAACCATGCATCTGCCCCTTCTGCTTCAAAAGCCCGTAAAATACGCTCGTTCACACCTTCATCTTTTAGAATAACACCATCCTCATTCGCAAAAATACAAATAGGAACCCCCCAAGAACGCTGACGAGAAAGAACCCAATCAGGACGATCCTCTATCATAGAAGCTAGGCGGTTTTGTCCAGAAGATGGCACAAAACGCGTTTTTGAAACAGCTTCCAAAGCCCGACTACGTAAAGTTGAACCATCCCCAAAATCTTTATCCATTGAAATAAACCATTGTGGTGTATTGCGAAAAATAACGGGTTTTTTTGAACGCCAACTATGGGGATAGGAATGCTTTAAACGCCCCCGTGCAAACAATCGATCTGCTTTAATTAAAGCGTTAATGACCTCTTTATTGGCGTCACCCATTTTTCCATTATCATCAATAACACGTGCAGGTCCTCCTTCACGATCTGGTCCTAAACCTGGAACATCTTTCGTATAGAACCCTGCATCATCAACAGGAAACGGTATAGATGAATCAATCCCCGCTTGCTCCAGTAAGGACTTATAATCATTCCAAATTTCAAAGTCCTCACGTCCATGGCTTGGTGCTGTATGGACAAAACCTGTACCAGCACTCTCTGTTACGTGCGAACCATCAAGCAATGGAATTTTAAAGTTATACCCCCCAGCCAAACCTTTGAGTGGATGAGAAAGAACAAGAGCTTTCAATTCCTCAGCAGAAATAACACGCAAACGCTTCAAAACAAGTTTGGCTTTTTCTCCACAACTCATCGCTAAAGCGTCTGCAAAAAGAAGCTTTTCTCCCACTTGAGGACCAAAATCATTTTCAGCACTTTCAACTTCGTAAATACTATAAGAAATTTGCGAAGAATAACTCACTGCACGATTGCTTGGAATTGTCCACGGTGTTGTTGTCCAAATGACGACATGAGCACCATATAAATCATCAGAATTTGCTTCAAAAACAGGAAACTTAACCCAAAGCACCTCTGATTCATGATCATGATATTCAATCTCAGCCTCTGCCAAGGCCGTACGCTCCACAACAGACCACATCACTGGCTTGGAACCACGATAAATCTGATCTGACATAGCAAATTTTATCAATTCACTGGCAATGCGCGCTTCTGCATGAAAAGCCATTGTAGTATAGGGCGTGTTAAAATCTCCCACAACACCAAGGCGTTTAAATTCTTCACTTTGAACGGTCACCCAATGCTGTGCAAATTCACGGCATTCTTGACGAAACTCGTTAAGAGGCACCTCATCCTTATTTTTTCCTTGTGCTCGATATTTTTCTTCAATTTTCCATTCAATTGGAAGCCCATGGCAATCCCAACCAGGAACATAATTTGCATTAAAACCGCGCATTTGGAATGACCGGACAACCACATCCTTTAGAACTTTGTTTAAAGCATGCCCGATATGAATATGACCATTTGCATAAGGTGGACCATCATGAAGAATATAAAATGGACGATCTTTTGCTTGTTGGCGCAATTGCGCATAAAGCCCCATATCTTCCCAACGCGCCATCAATTCAAGCTCTTTTTGCGGAAGCCCTGCACGCATAGGAAAATTTGTCTGTGGGAGATAAAGAGTTTTTGAATAATCTATTGTTTCATTTTTCACAGCCATTGTGAAATATCCCTGTCCACTTTTACGATTTCATTTTTGCATAACTTCCCTGAACCCTGCAACTCTGGTTTTTATCTATAGGGAAAGCCGAGCTTATCATTCGTATTAAGCAGCGATCAGGAAAATATATCATCACACTCTATGGGCTTTATCATGAAATTCACAAGAAAAGAAACCAAAAAGTGATCTTTTAAAAAATAAAGGCTCCACTGACAGTGGAGCCTCTTAGAAATTTACTCTTTAAAAAATTAGAATTTATAAGCTACACCAACACGGAAATCATTGGTTTTGTAGTTAACTTCAAGTTTTTCCTTTGCAAATTTCTTTTTACCAAAATCAGAGTAACGATATTCTGCACGTACAATCACATTATCCAGAAGCGAGAAATCAACGCCACCACCAAGTGTGTAACCAATCATGGTTTTTGTTTCATCAGCTAAGTTCTTAGAAGAAACGACTCTTCCATCCTCATCCTTAACGGATATTGATACAGTGTCTTGGAATTGCCCATAAGCAATACCACCAGCAAGATAAGGCATAAAGCGATCAGCAGCAAAACCAATACGTACCCGTGTAGCACCACCCCAATTTTGTTTGAAAGTATGACTTAACGTTTCAACTTCATACTCTTGATCAAGACCAAGTTCAGAAGCCATCTTTTTTATTTGTTCTATACCATACACACTGGAATCGTTTTTATCCACCACTTGTGTACTTTGTGCACCGTGTCCAGCCATATTCCGTCCACCATGAGAACTAGAAGCATGTGGATTAGCACCATGCGCATGAGCACCAGAGCCATGCCCACCTGCATGAGATGCACCACGCGAATTAGCATTTCCGCTACCATGGAAAGAGCTATGATGACCTCCCCGTTGGGCTACGCTTGTTCCATTAGAAGCGTTTGTCTCTGAACCAGAGGATGATCCTGATCTCGCGAGTAAAAGTGTCCCCCCGCTCGGTACTGTTCTTTCTACTGCTGATGGTTGTGATCCAGATTGTACCGGTGTAGGTGCTTTTACTGCTGGCTGACTTGCTTCTGTTCCTGTTGATGGGGTAGAGAATGTTAGTTTTGTTACAACTGGTTTTGCAGGTACCGCCACCGCTGACTGTACTGCTGGTGTGGCTGAGATGGATTGTACTTGTGAAGATCCCGCTAATATAGATGTTGTTTCTGCAGATTTTGCAGGCGCATCTGCTCTTTTTGTCTCAACTCTTGATGATTGGTTTTCTGTATCTGATCTTCCTAACGAAAGCTCTGACTGGACCAGTGTTCTTGTCTCTGTGCTGGAGGAGGATTGTTTAGATGTAGAAATTGTTGCTGTTTCTGCGCCTGTTTGTGGTTTTGTCACTGGCTTAGAGGACCCTCGTTGTCCAGCTGACGATGCTGATGTTGGATTTGAAACTCCTAATGTTTTTCCTTCCACTTTCACTGTTTCTTTTACTTTTGTAGAATTAGGATTGCCAGTTGTTGCTGTTTTCCCTGATTGGCTTACGCCTGGATTTGGTTGTTGATTTAAATTTGCCTGCGTAGATTGCGCTTGGACAGTTGATTGTATTGGTGTATTTGACGTTAGGGTTCCTGCTACTGGTGACACTGGTGTTCCTGTTGTGGTTACACCTTCTGCGGATCTGCGAGATCTTACGACTGCATTTTCTACTGTAGTGTTATCAGCTGCACCTATGGTAATGGTCTTTGTGTGCTTTTTTCCAGATATCATTAAATCCGTATCGATGCCAAAAATAAAGTTGTCACCCAGATCAATATTAGAACCTGCATAAAAACCACCTGCAAAACCTGAAAGTTTAGGAGAGAACTCTTTATCCAGTGCTAAACTCTTTTCTTGACCAACAAGAGCCATATCAGCTTTGCTCGAAAAACCACCCGCTTGAACACCTAAATAAAGACCTGTCCATGAAAAAGTAGGCGCGATAATGGTAGAAGAAGTCGATGATGCTGGCTGATGAGGAATTATAACATCGGCAGCCAGTGCTGTAGACGCTGAAATTAAAGAAAAAATAGACGCTGTTATTAAACGTTTTGTATTCATAAAATCTCTCCAAATATCCAAAATGAAATGTATATAGAGCATCTTTTTTGAAAGATCTGTAGCAAAAATGACACACTCACAAAAAAATAAAGAATTTTTGAAAATAAGGCTTCTTAAACTTTTAATTTTGCATTCAATGAGCATTTGTAAACTAAATCACACTAAAATTATGTGTATTAAAGTTGGATTCATTTTCATTAAAGTTTCGCATAACTGTTAATGATAATATTCTTTATAAATTTCTTTTTATCAAAATCTAAATAACAGTATTCTGCATACAATAAACTATTATCTGTTATTGCAAAATCAATGCCAGCGCAAACAGTGAAATCAAATATTGCCTTTTTTAAAACCAAGCGCCATCATCAAAGTCTCATCTATTTACCAGCATGATCTACTTTTAGTACTTTAGCAATAGTATTTTGTATCTAAAATTCAGAAAAACAAAGGACTTATTCAAACACTCGCAAAAAAACTTTTAGATTCTTTGCATAAACATCTTCATCCTGCTACATCACATTGATTTATAAGGATAACTTTTTGTTTTCATATTGAATGAAAAAACTAATACTGTAGGATTCTCTCATTTTAAATCTGTTTATCTTGAATCAATCAAAACCGCTTGCTTGCACATCACAAGCGGGGCTGGCGTATGGGTAAAAACTATAGAAGAAAGGACTAAAAATGGCTCTTATGAACCGTCTTAATGCAAGGACTGTCGCAACACCCACGAGCTGGTAAATATAATGATGGTGCCGGCTTGTTACTTCATAAGCGTAAAGATGGAGGTGCTCAATGGATTTACCGTTGTACCATTCATGGTCGGCGTCGTGAAATGGGCTTGGGAGCGTTGCGAGATGTTTCTTTAAAACAAGCTCGTGAATTGGCAACTGGGTGGCGTTCTGTTCTTCGTGAAGGGCGTGCCCCTATTAAAGAACGTGAAAAACAAAAGCGTGAGGCAATAAGTAATCTCCATTATTTAAAAGATATCGCGTTGGATGCTTTTGAAAGTCGTAAAGCTGAATTAAAAAATGATGGTAAAGATGAGGATTGGTTTTTACCATTACGCCTTCATATTCTCCCTAAACTAGGCTGTCTTCCCGTTTCTGAGATTACACAAACAGAGATACGCAATGTTCTTGCCCCTATTTGGCATACAAAAGCTGGAACTGCTCGAACAGCACTGATGCGTCTTAATCTTTGTCTCAAACATGCGGCTGCATTAGGGTTAGATGTTGATTTACAAGCAGTAGAAAAAGCAAAAGCTCTCTTAGGCAAACAACGTCATAAAAAACAAAGCTTACCAGCCATGGATTGGAGAGATGTGCCGGCTTTTTATAAAACACTCTGTGAAGCATCAACCATAACACAACTGGCTTTGCGTTTGCTTATTCTGACAGGCGTTCGTAGCAATCCTTTGCGTCATATTCGTGAAGATCAGATTGAAGATGATATCTGGACAATCCCTGCTGAGAATATGAAAGGCAAGCGTGATGCCACAACAGAGTTTCGCGTGCCCCTATCATCTGAAGCATTAAAAGTAATTGAACAAGCCCGCTGTATCTCTAAAAGTGATTTCATCTTTTCACTTACCGGTCGTGGTCCTCTTTCACATACGATGATGGCGGCGTATATGAGAAAAAATAAAATTGAAACTTGTCCCCATGGTTTTCGCTCTAGTTTACGCGATTGGCTAGCAGAAACAACCAATGCCCCTTATGAGGTCGCTGAAACCATTCTAAGTCATACAGTAGGAGGGCAAGTAGAGCGTGCCTATCGTCGTACTGATTATCTAGAACAGCGCCGTGTTTATATGGATAAATGGGCGGCTTATGTCACCGGTCAATCTTAAGATATGGGGTGAATAACCCCATTATCTGTGGATAACTTTAACTCTCTTGTCTCTCATTCTTTCTCAATAAGAGTCATAATTTATCACATCAATTATCACATCAGAAAAAATATGATAAAATATTGTTTTCTATAAATAAAATACCTTCAAAAATGAACAAAAATATGGTTAATAAATGCTTATGATTTGTTACCATTTTTTGATAGTGAAAGGAAATTATTATGACAGAAAATGATATTCTTTTAACAGACCGTGAAAGTGCAAAATTGCTTCATATGAGTGTTTCAACATTCCGCCGTCATGTAACCAATGGCTCTCTCCCAAAACCTTTAAAATTTGGTTTTTTATCGCGTTGGTTACAATCAGATCTTATCAATGTCATCGAGCAAGCAAAGCAGCAACGTTATAACGACGCGGCATAAAAAAAACCTTGTCACGTAAGGACGGACAAGGCTTTCTCAAGCTCATCAACCTAGAGCTTTATTTGGTGTAAATTCAAGGCTTTCTCTGCTGAAGCACGACTTAAGGTTTGCATTCAAGTTGTTCTGAATGCTTTTTACAATAAGGGCTATTTAAGCGCTTCTTGACACTTCGCTGTGGTATGACAGTGCCTGGACGACAAATGGGAAGGTTTTCGTCTCTAAAAGTATAACACCATCCTCCCTCATGTTCATTTTCATAATGGAAACCTGATTGAACCATACACGCATGAATTGTTGCCCATGCATTGTTACTTAGCTTTCTGCTTTCTGGATCGGTATAATAAGGTGTTGGCATTCCACATTCTAACAAGGCTTTTCCTACCTCTGTAAAATCTGCTCCTAGTTTCTTCCACGCTGTCACCTCTCCTAGAGGAGGTTTGTTAAATTGACATCCGGCTATACTGAACAAAGTTACAGCGCTTAATAATTTTAGAGTTTGTTTCATTTGTTCCTCCTTAAAAGGACTTGTACTCGATTGGATGAGCCGTAAATATACCGACATGCTTGGCCCGCATCTCCAAGACAGGTATGGGAACTTATGGGATTTGTAGCCACTCTCAATCATTCTTTCCAAACGTTACTACCAGCAGGTATTGTCTCGTAGGTATACACCAATAATTCTGCTTACAAAGTCATATCTATTCCCATCAAAGCCAATAGTAGTTTGTTTGCCATCACTCACATAACCTAACAGACCAGATGCAACTAAAACATTAAAGGCTGGTCTATAGAAATTGATATTCGTGTTGTCGGCTATCCCGTGCATACCTTCTTGTTTGAAAGAATTCAGCATATTAAAGCCTGTCAAACTGCCACAACTATGGGCATCAATATGCAATCCTGTATTGCCATAAAGATACATTGTATCCTGAAATTTCTTGGTTGAATTGGTCAATCAAAAAAAGTTTACTTTCCAGAAGCTTCTGAAAAATCGCTATCCCTATTTCCACTTCCCAGTCTTTAGCTTGTGGGAAGTATGTAAAATAAAGGGGACCATGATCATTGTCAGCAAATTGGACAGCATAACACGCTGCATCATCGGATGTGTTAAAAATGCCATTTTAGAACATACGCCTGTTGCCATCAGAACCAACTTGTAAATGCTTGCTGCTCATCTTCAGCTTTTAAAAAGTGATACAGAGTAATATATTCTCCATCACTGTCTTTATATAGGTTCTCCATTTTCATCAGTTAAATAGAGGACATTGCCATTTTCATCATGCTCAACCTCACCTACTGGATGCTCTTTGACATTTGTCATTTCACGCACTTTGTCCCAGTATCCAAGACCTTCATGCGATAAATCATTGATCATGTCTAAGCGATTATGAACGATGCCCTCAAGCAATATGGCATCTATCGGTGCGACAGCCCTGGTGGACTGCTGCGGTGTTGTGGTTGAGAGAGAGCCAATGATTTGTCCAGCATCTTGCCCCATCGCCCTCTGTCCAGTTGTATCAGTGAGGATGATGGTGCACCGCTGATAGCGGATTTGTATATCCTTCCGCTCCATCACGGGCTTTGCCGTGACTTAAAGCATTTTTGGCAATGTTTTTTATCGTGTCATTCCCAGAAATGCTAAACCCTTGGCTGCTAGCTTGAGCATGTGCACTGTTGGTTATATCACTGGTGCTTATGCTTCCTGTGATCAAGTTGTTTTTGTCTGCCGGTGCGCTGCTGACAATGATACCTCCCGTTAGGGTCGTTTTGTCTTTAACAATGATATTAAAGCCGCCATCACCGGTTTTGATGCCTGATTGCTCCACAACACTATGATAATCGCTAGAGGATTTATCCTTTTGGAAAGAGGCGCTCATAGAGCCCCCACCCATTTACTAAGGAAATTAAATGTGTGTAACACCAAACATATCATCATACAGCCTGCTAAAGATGAGAGCTTTATTTTTTTACCATTGGCTATGAAAGAAAATCCTCTGAAGACTATCTCAATCAACTGATCAAAAATAATATTAAACTTTTGTGTGATGTTCGTAAAAATTCAATAAGTAGAAACCGCGGATTTTCGAAAAGACAATTAGAGAAAGCTATAAGCAATATTGATATTGAATATATGCATATGCCTGAACTTGGAATTGCTTCTGAAAAACGAAGAAATTTGAAAACACAAAAAGATTATGACCGCCTTTTTGAAGATTATCAAAAT
This sequence comes from Bartonella sp. CL434QHHD, assembly GCF_042195145.1. Lineage (NCBI taxonomy): Bacteria > Pseudomonadati > Pseudomonadota > Alphaproteobacteria > Hyphomicrobiales > Bartonellaceae > Bartonella > Bartonella sp. CL434QHHD. The sequence goes on from NZ_JBHINT010000042.1 coordinate 54,101, forward strand.
ACAACTCTCAAGAATAATTCTTGTGCAATAAACAAATTATATCAAATTTTTTAAAAAAAAAGCGTGTTGCAATCACCTGTTTTGAAGCCAATGTATGCATGTGTCATAGAGGACAACTCGCATTAGCTCTCACTCAATTGTCTGATTGGAAATATGAAATTAAGCACATTTTAAAAAATAAACTTACAAACTTTTTACATATGGGGGGCATTTACAACCTCTAGCCCTCTCCCCATTCCTAACAACTTTTAAACAATGCATGATTCACGCTACGGGTGGATTGTACGCAAATCAAGGAAATAAACCATGGAAAATAAATATGAACTGACTGATGAAATAACTGAGGTTGATGGAAAAACTCTTCACCGAATTCGTGCTTTAAGGGATTTTGATGCTGTTAAAGCAGGTGATCTTGGCGGGCTTTATACAAAAAAAAGACAACCTAAGTCATGATGGTAATTGCTGGGTAGGTGATGATGCAAAAGTCTATGGTTATGCCAAGGTTTTTGGTGATGCTTATATTGATAACATTTCTGATATTTATGAAAACGCATGTGTTTTTGCCAATGCACAAGTTTCCGGTGCTACATTTATTAGTGGAAAAGCTAAAATTTATAGAAATGCTAAAATTTATGACAGTCCTTTGATTTCCATCAGAGCAAATATACACTGGCTATTAAATAAGTGCAAAATGGCATCTCCAAGAAAATAACCAGACTTACAAAAGGCTCTTTCAATTGGTTATTGCATCAGTATTTACAAAGCATGCAATGGCATAATCAATCAGAATCTACTCAAAAAGTTAAATATCGAATTCTGAATAATGTTTCTAAACATATTGCTGATCGTGCATATAAAAGTATAGAAAGACACCATATCCTTGACGCCGTAGACAGAAGGCGACATACTCTCGCAGCAGCAAAACATTTTTTGACCTCTTTAAACGGTCTCTTTAATTGGGCGGTTGATAATGCCCTTTTAAATAAAAATCCTGCCTTTAATATAAAAGCACCAAAATCTCTTAACAACGAGGGATTACTGCCTTGGCTAGAATAGGACATAGACAAATATTATCACCGTTGGTCACATGGTACACATGAACGCGTCTGGATTAACCTTCTTCTTTATACGGGCTTGTTTTACCAGAACTAGAGGCAACCCTTAAAATTGGTCCCATAGGTGATGAAACATTCATTTGTGGTAAAGGTGGAAATAAGCTTATCAAAGAAAGTTTTGGCAACCTCTTTCGTGAAGCATGTAATGCGGCGGGTATTAAAAAATCAGCGCACGGATTGCAAAAATTAGCAGCAAAACATACTGCCAATGCTGGTGCTACGGTTTCACAAATGAAAGCGCTTTTAGGTTGAACCGAAGATAAAATGGCATCCCTTTATACAAAGAGTGCAGACCGTAAAAACTTTCCCTTGAAGCAATCAAAAAGCTCCAAAAAAGTTAGCCTCACAAAGCACCGCTTAACAAACTAAATTGCTATCAAAATTATTAACGAAATCAAAGCGGCGTTTGAGATGTATCAGAAACCAGAGGAGAAATAGGTGGTTGTGCCTGTTGCATTGTTTGCCATAAATTATAGTTTGTTTGCATACCCAACCAAAATTTTGCTTTACTAAAACCAGCTAATTCTAATTTAACAGCAAGCTCGGTACTTATAGAAGCATGTCCGTTAATCACTCTTGATAAAGAAGCTCTTGTCATATGGACATGATCAGCTAATTTTTGTATTGTTATCCCCATTTCTTCTAAGAAAGCTACTTTCAGAACTTTACCCGGATGTGCGGGGTTGTGCATCATTTTTTTTCATTCCTTTCTTCAATGGTAATCTTGATAATCAACAAGCTCCACATCTGTTCCTATAAAGCGAAAAGTAGCACGCCAATTTCCATTCACCCATATAGAACAGTACTCTATAAGTTCACCTTTAAGATGGTGCATTTTAAAGGCAGGCTCTCTCAATATTTCAAGCGTAGTAGCACTTGTTAAAACCGTTAAGATAACGCGAATTTTTTTACATGATCTGGTCAAATAGCTTTTGTGGAACCTGTTGTACAAAATAATTTTAAGCCCTTATGTTTAAAACTCACAATTGCCATTACCACCCCTTGTCGTATATCATCGCTATACGGTTAATAACAAATAAGAGTTAAGCCCATGTTAGAAATATCTGATTCTATATCTGGAAAAAATAGATAGGAATAAGTGATAAAAAAGCTTCAAAAAGGTTAGGGATAGACACTCAAAAAACATAATAGAATCAATGATTATAAAACCCCTTACTCTTGTAATAAGTAACTGATTTTAATTACCTTTTTTACACTCTTTTAGTGGTGCAAAACTATAACGATGTAACCCTATAACTGGTCCATATTTATCAAGAGCTGTACGATGCGCTAGCGTTGCATAACCTACATGCTTCTCTAAACCATACCCTTTATAAACTTGTCCTGCACATTCCATCATCCGATCACGCGTTACTTTCGCAATAATAGATGCGGCTGCAATTGAAACTGAACGCTGATCGCCCTTAATCAACGCCATTGCAGAACAGGACAACTCAGAAGGAATATCACGCCCATCAACAAGGACATAGTGGGCTGGAATGGCTAATCCTATAATACAGCGACGCATTGCTTCTAAAGTTGCTTTTCTAATATTAGATTGATCAATTGTACGAGCACAAAGACTGGCGACTGAAACCGCTAATGCACTTTGCAAAATTTCATGATAAAGTCTATTTCGTTGGAAAAAAGAAAGTTTTTTTGAATCATTTAACCCATTAGGAATACGATCTCTATCCAAGATAACGGCTGCTGTTACCACAGGTCCCGCGAGAGGCCCCCGTCCTACTTCATCAACACCTGCTATATGAAAAAAACCCTGTTTTTGCAAATCCAATTCGCACGAAAAATTTGGTTGAAGCGGCAAATTAAACATCTTTGATAAATCACACATACAACAAACATACATCTATTTCTGTAGCCTGATCATTTTTTGCAAGCATTACAGTTTTAAATGGCTCTTCAAATATTCTGCGAACTCTTACACAAAAGATAAAAAGCACATTTCTTTGGTTCCCCTCTTTCATTATGTATAATAAAATCATGATGAAATAAAAGCTTTTATATTTATTTATCAAATATTTCCTAAAGTCATGATAGGTTTTACAAACCAATTTGGGTGCATTGATTTGATAAAAAGAGCTGCTTGTTGCGCCGTTTGTTTATTTTTAAAAATGCCAAAGCAAGTTGCTCCCGTTCCAGACATACGGGAAAAAAGAGCTCCACATTCATCTAATATAGATAACACTTCAGCTAACTGAGGTGCTATTTTTAATGCAGGAGAAAAAAGATCATTACGCGTTTCTTGTAAAGCTTTAACCAATGAATCAACACTTTTTAAAGCGTCTGTATTAATTTTTAAAGAAGGATTATGACGCTTCTCTAACGCTTTAAAAACAGTTGGTGTTGAAATCTCTTGTCCATGATTAACCAATACTATTGCAAGAGAACAGGCTCCTTTTATTTGTATCATCTCTTGACCAATTCCTTTGACCAAAAGCGGCTGCTGATATTCTAATGCACAAAGGCACATGGGAACATCAGCACCAAGAACTAAGCTCTTTTTTGCTAATTCTTCGTAAGGGCAATCAAGATTCCACTGTTGACGCAACATGCTGATAACCCCAGCTGCATCACCTGAGCCGCCACCAATGCCTGAAGCAACAGGTAATGTTTTTACAAGCCGAAAAAAAGCAGGTTGAGCACATTCCGGAAAAGTCTTATGCATAAAGTCCCGTGCGCGAATAACCAAATTGTCTAAATGAGAAACAAGTCCTTTTGCAAACGGCCCCGTCAAAACAAACTGATTATTTTCACAAGGTGCATAGTGTAGACAATCACCGCTAAGACTAAAATAAACCAAACTTTCTATTAAATGATACCCATCAGCACGTTGCCCCACAACATGTAGAGCTAAATTCAATTTAATAGGTGTAAATAAATAGGAATGTCTTTGGAACGAAGCTTGTACATTTGGCATCATATGACGTAATATTAACCTGTATAGGGTTCTTTTACAAATTCCCCCCTTTTATCCACACTTTTAGCACTAGCCCTATAAACAGCTTGGAATATTCTTAATCGTTTTCTAAAAAACAATAAATATAAAGAGTTCTCATACAAAACAAACGACATGTTCTCATTCGTATCATTTCAAGCCTTTTTTCTTCTAGCATCTGTTTTTAGATAAAAATCTCTCTGGCTTGAATGATCCTTTCCATCACAAACCATAACGCTGCCAAAGTGCTCGCTCTTCTGCTGCCATCAATGCACTATCAATGACTGTATAAACCGTATGTGCCGTCACTCCTGAAGGCGTTTTAGGTCCTAAAAAACTTTTTGGAGGCGTAATAAGTCGAAGTTTTGCATCATTACCAAAGCGCTCTTTAATAACAGAACGTACATCATTCAATCCATCAACAAGACCAAGCTCAACGCTTTGTTTTCCACTCCAAAACATTCCTGTAAAGAGATTCGAATCATCTGATAATTTTTCAGCACGCCGTTCTTTAACCAAATCGATAAAAGTTTGATGCACTTCAAGTTGGAGAGATTTCAAATGCTCAATATCCGCCTTTTTTTCTGGCTGAAATGGATCTAATGTAACTTTGTTCTTTCCTGCTGTGTAGACACGCCGTTCGATACCAATTTTTTTCAAAAGTTCCGGAAAACCAAAGGAAGCTGAAACCACTCCAATGGAACCAACAATTGAAGAAGGATCTGCAAAAATTTCATCCCCCGCACAAGCAATCATATAACCACCGGATGCTGCAATATCTTCAATAAACACAAGAACCTTTTTATTTTTTTCTTCTGCCAAATCACGAATACGCTTGAAGATAAAACGCGACTGTACAGGTGAACCACCAGGAGAATTAATAATAAGTGCAACAGCCGGTGACTTTTTGTGTCCGAAAGCCTTCTCTAAAAGATTTGCACACCTACTGAGGGAAAGAGTACGAGATATAGACGCTGATGAATCCATAATTGCTCCTTGAAGGCGCACCACAGGAATTTCAAGTTTATCGGAAGAAAAACGGCGTGGAATAAAACTTTTAATAAAATCCATCAAAACAAAATCTCCTTATAAATTAAGAACAATTAAATAGGAAAGGACAACAAAAAGGAAGAACGCGATAATATCCAAAAGCGCCAATCAATCCCCACATTACAAGCAGAAATATAACTTCACCCAAAGTCAAACCTCCCTAATAACAAAGTTTGGACTCTAAATAATAAACTAAAAAACACAAGATACTATTAGAAAAGTTCCCACAAGCTTATATATCCATTATTAATTGCATCAACCCGTGGTGAAAAAGTATGGTCATTACCTTCATGTATAACCAATGCCGGCAAAACAGATAAAGCTGCTCTGCTTCCTCGTTTTGCGTAAAATAAAAGACGAATTGCTGCTGTTTTCGCACGTGCATGCACAGGAATTATACAAATACCACCAAAACGCCCTTCTAAAGCACGCAAGATATCTGTCAGCGATTGTGGACGCGCAATGAGCCCTAAGTATCCACCTGGCTTAACAATGGCTGCTGCACTCCGCAACCAGTTATCAAACATCGCTTCAGACATAACATGTGCTTCAGATTTTTGTTTATCAGGTGTCTTACGATCGGTGGGATTATTAAAAGGTGGATTCATAATCGCAAAATCAAAGCTATTATCTATCAAACCTGCTCTTATACGGGCATTCCCTTTGAAGGTAACATCTGCTTCTAGCAAACAAATTCGGCTAGCAAATTGTTTATTTTGTTTTAGCATAAGCGTTTTTTGAGCGTAAGATACCATAAAAGCTGAACGTTCAACTAAGGTAACATGAACTTTCAGACAACGCGAAGCAACAGCCAACCCTGCAGCTCCAGCACCTGCCCCTAAATCAACAACCTTGCCCTTTAAATCACTTGGAACCAAACTAGCTAATAACATCGCATCCATTCCAGAACGATGACCATATTTATGGGGTTGAACCAAATAAAATTTTCCGCGGTGAAAACTGTCAATTGTTTCACCAATTTGATTCGCTGCTTTATTCATTTAAAAGCCTAATGTTCATCTTTATAAACTGCATTTTTGCCATTCAGCTGCTATTTTAAATTTTTTATTATTTCATAACAATAAGATTACACTCGCTAAAGAACATTTCTTGCCAATAACATTCCAAGCTAACACTTTTAAACGACATCAAAAGCTTGAGTCAAAACCAAACCCCCTTTATGCTAATGAATAAAGTAATTTTTATATATGTCCATTGCAATACTCTAGGAGTAAACACATTGAGTGCAGCTATCAAACTAAAACAAATAAGAAATAATCAAATTTCTCTTCAATCTCTTGTCAATCTTACTCAAAAAGATATGGATTGCGTAAATCAATTTATTCTCTCTATGGCAAAATCAGAGGTTGAGATGATCCCTGAAATTTCTAACCATCTTATTTCATCAGGTGGAAAGCGATTACGCCCAATGATTACGCTCGCTTCTGCTCATATGTTCGGTTATCAAAGTGACGGGCATATAAAACTCGCAACAGCTGTTGAATTTATGCATACAGCAACATTACTACACGATGATGTGATTGACGAAAGTAATTTACGACGTGGAAAATCTACAGCACGGATGATTTGGGGGAATCAAGCAAGTGTACTTGTTGGTGATTTCCTATTGGGCCAGGCCTTTAAAATGATGGTCGATGTCGGTTCCATAGAAGCGCTCTCTGTCCTAGCCAACGCTGCTGCAATTATTGCTGAAGGAGAAGTTATGCAACTTTCTGCCGCAAAAAATATAAAAACCAGCCCTTCAGAATATCTCAAAATCATCAATGCAAAAACAGCAGCACTTTTTTCAGCAGCCGCTGAAGTAGGACCCATTATTGCTGGCTATGGAAATAAAGAGCGTTCTTCATTACGTGAATATGGAACATCCTTAGGTTTAGCTTTCCAATTAATTGATGATGCACTTGACTATAGCGGTAGTGCTCAAAACTTAGGAAAAAATATAGGGGATGATTTTAGAGAAGGAAAAATCACAATGCCTGTTATTCTCGCATATGAGCGTGGGAATATGGCAGAAAAAGATTTCTGGAAAAAAGCGCTTGAAGATGGCAATAATAATGATGAATCCTTTGCACACGCGCAACACTTAATGGAAAAGTATGATAGTATCATAGATACAATAGAACAAGCACGCATCTATGGAAAATATGCAATTGATGCTCTTGTTCCCATGAATGAAAATCTTGCTTACAATGCTCTCGTTGAGACTGTTGAATTTTGTATTTCACGCGTAAACTGAATTCTTTGCAAGAATCGCAGTATTTCTCAACAAAGTAATGAGATATGATTTATAAACAACACCATCAATTGATTATCTTGAAAAGGATTAGCTCCATGTGCTCTGCAACGGTATCTCGACTTTTTGCCCTTTTTATCGTGGGTATCATGCTGATGCCATCCCCCACCTACAGTAAAATAAGTGCAGCAACTCATACAAGCTCATTTACAGGTGCTTATTTAGCTGGAAGGGTTGCAAATCATGAAAATAAAACAGAACTTGCTATCAATTATTTTAAACAAGCACTGGTTTATCAACCTGATAACATTGAAACACAAAAAGAGCTCCTTGAAGCTATGCTCTCGGTCGGAAACTTTAAAGAAGCTGTCCAACAAGCCCAAAAACTCAAAGAGAACGATGTTATAACTCCCTTTGTTTCCTTAACTTTGTCAGTAGAAAGTCTCATCAAAAAAGACTATAAGAATGCCAAGACTCTTCTCCAATTAAAAGAACTTCCTACGTCCAATAATCCAATACCTGAACTCATCGGCGCTTGGATTACATTTGGATCTGGACAAAAATCTCAAGCAATCGCTGATCTTAAGAAACTCAAAGGTCCTGTCTGGTATGACCTTTTTATATCTTATCATCTAGCACTTATGAGCGATCTTGCAGAACGGCCAAAGGATGCAAAAAAATATTTCATTAAAGCACTGAGTAACAAACAGGGAACTCTTATCGCTCCTAATACTTATGAGCGTATTATCATAGCCTATGCCTCATTCCAATTGCGCCATAGTATGCGCAACCAAGCTCTTCAAACAATCCAGCATGGCGAACAAATGTTGTCAGGTCGCGAAGTCCTTAAAAACTTTCGAGAAAAAATTGAAAAAAATGCTTTCTTAGAGAGAGTTATTAAAACACCTCAACAAGGAGCAGCCGAGGTATTATATAATTTTGGAACAGCCCTCAACTACAAAAACTCAGGGCGAATTGCACGTATTTTTAAGCAATTATCTTTCGCATTATACCCTCAAAATGACGCAACACTGTTTCAGCTCGCACACATTTCTGCTAAATTGAACGATCCACATCAAGCAATTAAACTTTATCGCGCTTTATCCCCTAAATCTCCTTATTATAAAGATGGACAACTTCATCTTGCATTCCTTCTTGCTAATAACAACAATTACAAAGAAGCAATAAAATTACTCACATTGTTAAATAAAAAATTTCCCAATGATCGTAATATTTTGATAACGCTCGTTGCTTTTTATATGCAGGACAATAAATTTCTTGAGGCCATTAAAACTCTAGACTACGCTATTACAAAGATAAAAAACTTTCAGCAGGACGATTGGAAACTCTTTTATCAGCGTGGTATTGCTTTTGAACGTTTAAAGCAATGGCCAAAAGCAGAAATTGACTTGCGAAAATCACTTGAATTTTTCCCAAACCAACCGCAAGTTCTTAATTATTTAGCCTATTCCCTTGTGGAACGTGGTGAGAAGCTTGAAGAATCGCTCCGTATGCTGCAAAAAGCTTCTGCTTTGCAAGCTCACAACAGTCATATTCTCGATTCTTTAGGATGGGCTTATTATAAACTAAAAGAATATAATAAAGCAGTGCAAATATTAGAAAATGCTGTCAGATTACAACCTGAGGACCCAACACTGAATGATCATTTAGGGGATGCTTATTGGAAAGTTGGACGTAAACGTGAAGCAATCTTTCAATGGAACCACGCAATTGACGGAAAACCAGAAAATTCTGAACAAATTCAAGAAAAGTTGAAATTTGGTTTGCAATAAATGATGCTTAACCATAAACCACATGAAATAATAAATAGAGAAACTAAAATTACTTTGGTTTTTTGTTTAGTCCAATATAAAGAGTATAAAGCGTGAAACTGCCTGAACATCTTAACCCCAAACGTTCTTTTCAGGGACTAATCTTAACTTTGCAAAATTATTGGGCACACTATGGATGTGCAATTTTGCAACCTTACGATATGGAAGTCGGAGCTGGGACTTTTCATCCAGCAACAACATTACGCTCTCTAGGTCCACGCCCTTGGAAAGTTGCTTATGTCCAACCCTCTCGACGTCCAACAGATGGCCGATATGGTAAGAATCCAAATCGTTTACAACACTATTATCAATTCCAAGTGCTTCTCAAACCCTCTCCGCTCAATCTACAAGAACTTTATATAAAGTCGCTACAAGCTATCGGGCTTGATACAAAACTGCATGATATTCGCTTTGTTGAAGATGATTGGGAAAGTCCCACTCTTGGTGCTTGGGGGCTCGGATGGGAATGTTGGTGCGATGGAATGGAAGTCTCTCAATTTACTTATTTTCAACAAGTGTGCGGCATTGAATGCGCTCCAGTTTCAGGGGAACTCACATACGGTCTTGAGCGTCTAGCGATGTATATCCAAGGGGTTGATAACGTCTATGACCTTAACTTTAATGGTTTGGAGGGAGAAAACAAAATAAGTTATAGAGATATTTTTTTACAGGCAGAACAGGAATACTCATATTATAATTTTGAATTTGCTGATACAAAACTGCTCCATCAGCACTTTATCGATGCAGAACGCGAATGCAGCGCACTTCTTGATGCTGGAAAACCAAATAAAGAAAATGTATTCCATCGCTGTGTTTTTCCTGCCTATGATCAATGTATTAAAGCGAGCCATATCTTTAACCTTTTGCAAGCACGTGGCGTTATTTCTGTAACCGAACGACAAAATTACATTCTTCGCGTTCGTAATCTCGCGCGCCGTTGTGGGGAAGCCTTCTTACTCACAGAAGCTGGACAAATATACACTGGAGAAGCCTAATGTCTGATCTTCTTCTTGAACTTTTCAGTGAAGAAATCCCCGCACGTATGCAACGAAAAGCTGCTGCTGATCTTAAAAAATCTGTTACAGATCAACTTGTGAATGCTGGATTGATCTATGAAGCTGCTCGTGAATATTGGACACCTCGTCGGCTAACATTGGACATACGCGGACTTTCCACACGCTCAAAAGATATCCATGAAGAACGCAAAGGTCCCAGTATAAAATCACCACAGCATGTAATTGATGGTTTTCTACGTGCAACAGGATTAAACGATATTTCTGAAGCGCATATTGGACATGATGATAAAAAAGGTCATTTTTATATTGCTAAAATTGTTAAAAAAGGTCGAGCAGCAGAAGAAATTATTGCCGATATTTTACCGGATATTATCCGCAACTTTCCGTGGCCGAAATCTATGCGTTGGGGAAAAGATTCAGCACAAAGTGGTACTTTGAAGTGGATTCGACCTTTACAAAACATTCTTTGTATTTTCGGACCAGAAATTGGTGAAACACATGTTATTCCATTTACAATTGGTTCTCTTAAAAGCAATAATTTAACTTATGGTCATCGTTTCTTAAGTGATGGAAAGCCATTTCAAGTGCGCCGCTTTGATGATTATGTTACTCAACTTGAAACCCATAAAGTCATTCTGGATGCCGAGAGACGAAAGAATATTATTTTAGCTGATGCCCAAAATCTCTGCTTTGCAAACGGTTTAGAACTGGTTCAAGATAATCCTCTCCTAGAAGAAGTTGCTGGTCTTGTTGAATGGCCTGTTATCCTGATGGGTGATTTTGAAAAATCATTCCTTGATATTCCTCCAGAAATTATTCGCTTGACCATTCGAGCCAATCAAAAATGTTTTGTCACCCGTAAACAAGGAGAAAACGTAAAACTTTCTCATCATTTTATTCTCGTTTCTAATATTCTTGCAAATGATGAAGGCAAAGAAATTTCGAAAGGAAATAGTAAGGTTGTCCGTGCCCGTCTTTCCGATGCACTTCATTTTTGGCAAACTGATCAGCGTGATTTGCCTGATCTTCAACAATTGGAATCTTCTATAAAAAAATTTGAACTTGATATAAAAAAACCTCTCGATCAAAGAATGGCGCGACTTGATCATTTGAATGTAACTTTTCATGCTAAATTGGGTACGCAAGGTGCAAGGGTAGAACGCATTGCTACACTCGCACAAGAAATTGCCCCTTTGATACAAACAGATCCTCTTTTAGCAAAACGTGCAGCCATCCTTGCAAAAGCTGATTTGCAAACAGAAATTGTCGGAGAATTTCCTGAACTACAAGGTGTTATGGGGCAAAAATACGCCCTTCTTCAAGGGGAAAATCCTCGCGTAGCTGTAGCAATCGAAGACCATTATAAACCTCAAGGTCCAACAGATCGTCTTCCACAAGAACCACTTGCTATAACCGTTATGCTCGCCGACAAAATTGACATGCTCGTTGGCTTTTGGCTCATTAATGAAAAACCAACGGGCTCAAAAGATCCCTATGCGTTAAGACGAGCAGCATTGGGAATTATTAGACTTGTACTTTCGCGAGATTGGAAAATCAATCTTATGCCACTGTTTCAGTTAGCAACGAATCTTTTCTTACAACAAAAAAATAAACATGAAATCTCTCAAAGAGAAAATTCACAATTGCAGAATCTGCTTCCAGAAAAAACAGAATATATTTTATCAGATCTGTTATTCTTTTTTCATGACCGTTTGAAAATCTATCTAAAAGAGGAAGGTGCTCGTTACGATGCCCTTGAAGCCGTTTTAAATAAAGATTCTGATGATTTTTTATTGGTTGCACGTCGTGTCGAATCGCTTATCGCTTTTATCAATACCCATGATGGAATGAACTTTGTAGCCTCTGTAAAACGTACTGCCAATATTCTTGAAAATGAATTTCAAAAAAGCACAACAATAGCGAATGAAATTAATCCTGAGCTCTTTATCGAGAAAGAAGAAAAGCAGCTCTATCATGCAATCTGTGAAGTAGAAAGAAAGGTTCTTGCTCCCATCAATGCAACAAATTTATCATTTGCACTCAGTGTGCTAGCGCCACTTGGAAAATTGATTGATATATTTTTTGAAAAAGTATTGGTGAATGATAAAAAACCTGATGTTCGTGCTAACCGTCTTGCTCTTCTCAAACGCACTCACATTGTTACACAATCGGTTGCAGACTTCTCAAAACTTGTCATTTAAAATCAAAGAGCCTATTAACTGGTAAAAACAATGAAGATAAATTTTTCTTTTTTATGACTTTTATTAATTAATACTGAGAAAATTATGCAACCAAAGAGAGTGTCTCTTTATCTCTCAAATATCATTAATTAAGATATGTTTTCATTTTGATAAACGATTCTTTCTCAAGAGACTCTTTAATAAGTTCATCTGCCTTGTTAGAATCTATTTCCCTTGCAATAAGGGTACGTGCTGTAGAAATTGCCAAATCAATAGCCGATGAAGAAACCATGCGTATTGCATCCGCTTCTGCTTGAGCGATTTTTTGTTCTGCCAATTTATTACGGTTTTTTACATATTCTTCTGCTTTTGCACGGGCCTCAGCAATAATAGATTCAACTTCATGCTTTGCTGCTGCAACAATTTCTTGCGCATCTTTTTCTGCTTCTGCATGTTTGCGTTGATATTCAGCTAATATTTCCTGTGCCTCTTCACGAAGACGCAGAGCCTCATCCAGTTCATCTTTGATACGCTTTGCACGCGCATCAAGATGGTGTATAACCCTTTGTGGAATTTGGAAATAGACTAAAAGAGCCAAAAAAAGAACTAACCCAACAAATGCCCAAAAAGTATCAGTCATCTTTGTCTTCCTCAATAATCCGCAGTTTTAACAACTGAACGAACAGCCTCTTTGCTAATATCAACGTCAATCAATTTTTTCACAATTTCAAGAGCTACTTCTTCAGCGATAGAACCAACATTTTGCATCGCTTTATCCCGAATTTTTGCTATCTGTTTTTCAGCATCTGCGAGTTTTTTCTCTAAACTCTCTTCAATTTCTTTCCGTTCAAGCTCTGCCTTTTCTTTTAATTCTTCACTAGCTACCTGCGCTATAGCCTGCGCATTCAAACGCGCTTCTGCTAATTTCCGCTCATAAGTTTCAACGACAATGTCTGCTTCCTGCTTCATGCGCATTGCCTGATCTAAATCAGATGCGATTCGATCTCGCCGTGTTTCAATAACACCACCAATACGTGGTACAATTACACGAGAGATAAAAAGATAAAAAAGACCGAAAGAAATTGCCAACCAGAAAAAATGCGAACCAAAATGCACAAAATCAAAAGGCGGAAACACACGATTTGCATGCTCTGCCACCTTTTTAATATGTTCTATCGACGTTTCAGTGTTCTGTGCATAAGCGCTTGAAACAAACATCTTCCTTCATCCTTTAAATAGCTTATTAAAGCCCTCTATAACCGATGATAACTGACTGACATCTCTCTGGCATCTCTCTGGTTAAGAGCTAAAAGGGTAAATCTTTCCTCATGCAAGAACAGATATACCCTTTTGATGATGATCAAACCCCAAAAAGAAGTAATAAAGCAATGAGCAATGAAAAAATTCCCAAAGCTTCTGTTACAGCAAAACCAAAGACGAGACGTCCAAACTGACTATCTGCTGCTGATGGATTTCGTAATGCACCAGAAAGATAGCTACCAAAAATATTACCAAGTCCTAAAGCTGTTCCAGCCATACCAAAGCAAGCAAGACCAGCGCCAATATATTTTGCTGCAAGCACCATTTCCATGTTATTCTCCTTTAAAGCGAAATTGCATTATTCGACGGAATAACCGCCAGTTTTATTAATGTCCTGGATGAATTGCATCATTAAGATACATACAAGTTAAAACCGTAAAGACGTAAGCCTGAAGGAATGCGACCAAAAACTCAAGTGCAGTAATTGCTACAGTCATAATAAGCGGTAAAACCGAACCACCCACACCTACGAGTCCTACCCCAATCATTGAAACAACAAACCCAGAAAACACTTTAAGCGTAATATGACCAGCAAGCATATTCGCAAAAAGACGAAGAGAAAGACTAATTGGACGGGAGAGAAAAGAAATAACCTCAATCATTGTCACCAGAGGCAAAACCACAACAGGAACTCCACTGGGAACGAACAGTTTCAAAAAACTGACCCCATGCTTATAAAAGCCATAACCAATCACCGTCAAAATCACCACCATTGCTAACGAAAACGTGATCATGATTTGAGATGTAACCGTATAAAAATAAGGAAAGAGACCAATAAAGTTAGCAACTAAAATAAAAGTAAACAGAGAAAAAACTAAAGGGAAAAACTGCATCCCCTGCACACCAGATGATTCCCGCAGAGTCGATGCTACAAATTCATATGCCATTTCCGAAAGAGACTGCATCCGCGTTGGAACCAATCCACGACTCGATGACGAAATGAAGAGAAAAATAGAAGTTACAACAACCGTAAGGACTGTAAACAATGATACATTTGTAAACGATAAATCCATATTTCCTATGGAAATCTTAATCAGCCTTGAAACCTCAAACTGATGAATAGGATCTGGAGCGTGCGTTGTCACTTCAACCTCATTTATCGGACCTCTCATTGGCCCCTTTATCTTGTTTTTGGCGCAATGCGCCTTTTTTTCCTAATTGACTGGAGGAAACATACCCCACAGACCGAAGAATACTCAATACACCAGCAGCAAACCCAAAGAAGAGAAAAAATACTAATCCCCAAGGCCATGAACCTGCTAACTTATCAAACCCCAACCCCAAAACAATACCAACTATAACACTTGCCAGAAACTCACTGGAAAGCTTAATTGCGCCTGCCATCCTTCCTTGTGATTTTTCCCGCTTATTCTTATGCTCCCGCTTCTTTAATGCTTGCTTGCGCACTAAAGCTACGCTTAAATTCCTACTACGACATTCCAAATCCTCTGAATGAAGACACTCTCCTTGCTTTTCCTCTTCAGCCTCCTTACGGCTCATAACGGGTTTCTCGCCCATCGCCATCATTGGCTCCTTAATTAAAAAGCAACGTAAGAATACATTTCATAAAACCGTGTGCATCATATTGTTCCCGAATTTATTCGTCAAGATACTAAAAGAAATCTATCACAAGTTATCGTATAAATTTTATTGCAGAAATAACGTATTTTTCAATTTACATGCTTTCTTAAAAAGATATTCTGAGCACCTAAACCGATTTCACGACAGCACCCGTGAATGTATAACAAAAGTTCCCGTGAATAATATAAAACTCATAGAACAACCATTTTTACGCTTAACGAAAGGTGTCAACTGATACCATCTTATTTTCCGGCTCCCAATGTTATATCAATCCTAGTTTTGAAAGAGAACATAGAAAGCTAAAAAACAGTATGAGAGCGTTAGTTTACACCTTTTATTCAAATAAACTTGCACTTTTTATTTTATGAAAATAATAATCAATGGTTTCTATATGATCCTATTCGCAAAGTATTTTACATATGCCATTACAGGCCCCATCACGAAATGAGCTTGAGGGTATTAAGAGAAGTTCCTTTAAATACAAGATATTAATAAATCTAAAATTTCAAATAGATTAAGCCAATAGAACACAATAAAATTTAAATACGATTACCATACCACTTTATACAATTTTAATCCACTTTTATGAACTTCACTCTTTACAATTGAATATCGGTAGATTTAGCAAGTATTTTTGCTTTTTATTCAGACAAACTATCGTAAGCAAAAGCGCTTATTCATAATCTTTATTTTTATGAAACGATAATCTAATACTGCTTTTCACACAAGCATCATAATTATATTCCCCTACCCTCATATTGCATCTATTCTTGCACTTAAATAACCCATTAAGAGGATTATGTACTCTTTCTTAAATACTCCCTATCACACTCTTCTCATGACATGCAAATAAATGATCATCAATAAAATTAAAACTTTAGCAAATAAAATTTTAATTTTATGAAAAGAAAGATCATTGAAAAAACTTACTTTTAAGATTCTTAAGTATAGATTTCATTCACTCAAAAAATTAAAGAGTTATCATTTCTTCTTGGAACGTGTCGCAAAAGGATTATCAGAGGCTCGTAATGATATGCGAACGGGTATACCAGACATATCAAATGTTTCACGTAACCCATTGACAAGATAACGCAAATACGACTGTGGCATACTTTTGGGACGCGAGCAAGAAATCATAAATCCAGGAGGACGTGTCTTAACCTGTGTGATGTATTTAACCTTAAGTCGACGTCCAGAAACCGCAGGAGGTGGATGATGTGCCACAACAGTTCCAAGCCATTGGTTCAATTTAGCCGTCGAAATGCGACGATTCCATACACGGTGCATCATCATGACATTTTCCATCAGTTTATCAATCCCTTGACCATATTGTCCTGATAAAGGAACGGCTCTCAAACCACGAACTTGAGGAAGAAATCGAGCACATTTTTCATGCAAATCAATCAATGTAGTCTGACTGTTTTCAATAAGGTCCCACTTATTGAAAGCAATAACTGGAACACGCCCTTCACGAATCACAAGATCAGCAATTTGTAAATCCTGCTTTTCAAAAGGTATCGTTGCATCAAAAACAATGACCACCACTTCTGCAAAACGAATAGCACGCAAAGTATCTGCAACAGATAGTTTTTCTAATTTTTCTTGAATTCTCGATTTTCGACGTAAACCCGCAGTATCAAAAAGTTTAATATGACGACCACGCCATTCCCAATCTACAGAAATAGAATCACGCGTGAGTCCTGCTTCTGGTCCTGTTAACAATCGCTCTTGTTTCAACATACTATTAATAAGAGTGGATTTTCCTGTATTGGGACGCCCCGCAATCGCAATCCTAATGGGCTTACTTTCATCGTAAATAAGCTCCTCTTCTTCCAAATCCTTTACATCATCACCAACAGATGCAGGCTGTATCATCCTATTTTCTTCTTTGTTGTTGCCAAAAGCATGCTCTGACCCAACAGCATCTATAATTGCATCACGCAGATCACTAAGTCCCAAACCATGTTCAGCCGATATTGGGCACGGCTCTCCCAAACCTAATGACCACGCCTCATACTCTCCTCCTGTTGCCGCTCTTGACTCAGACTTATTGGCAACAAGCACAATTGGCTTTCCTGATTTGCGAACCAATGAAGAAAAATTTAAATCACTTGGTGTTATTCCGCTCTTTGCATCAAATACAAATAAAATAAGATCCGCTTCATCAATTGCAACTTTTGTATGAGAACGCATACGCCCCTCGAGTGTATGATCACCTGCTTCTTCCAGCCCAGCCGTATCAATCACATCAAAACGTAGATCTTGAAGTTTTGCCGCATGAATACGCCGATCACGTGTTACACCAGGCTTATCATCAACCAAAGCCAATTTTTGCCCAACCAAACGATTAAATAGTGTCGACTTCCCAACATTGGGACGACCAATGATAGCAATGGTAAGGCTCATCGATTTATTCCTTATTTGCCTTGCCCTCAGCTTGTATAAGCTCAAGCATCATTCGAGCCCGATCTGTTATTTTTGAACCCAAAGCACCTTCTTCAGAATTTTTTTTAAAATAATAAACCGCCTCATCCATTTTATCCGCCTTATAGGCAGCTAAGCCTAAAGCTTCTCTTGCAGACATACGCATAGGATCGGTATCACTTGCCATATCTTTGATGCGCTTTTCAACATCAGCTAATGTCCCTGTATCAACCAGAATATAAGCCGCCCGAATTTTTGCAACTTTCTGCAAAATCTGCGGTGCTTTCTCATCCGCTGCAATAGAATCAAAGATCTCCACTGACTTAATAATATCACCTTTCTCCATGAGTAAAGAAGCCTCACGTAAACGAGCAAGAAAAGGATACCCCCCAAAATGAGAGGTTTTAACAGTTTCTAATTGCTTTATCGCTTTATCAAAATCACGTGTATTCGCAAGATCAAGACTCTTTACAAATGCATCACCAATATAACCAGCTTTCTTTATTTGCGTATGATGATAAACTTGATAAGCAACTATCATGAATATAAAAAGAATAACTGCTCCAATAATTGAAAAACCATACCGTCTCCAAAAAGCAAGCGCCTTTTCCTGACGAAATTCTGCATTCACTTCAGCAATAAAACTATCATACGACATATATCATACCTTGAAAAAAGTTACTTTATCTGTGCTTTTACGCATAAATGGATAAAGATGGTAGTCCTAATTAACTAAAAATCTTTAAATTGCTCGTTTATTTATTTTAAATCAACATGTAGCCAATTCAATCGGATTTTTGCAACAGTCTTAATCGAAAATGATATAAGCACCCTGTTTGTACATATTACAGCTTTTACATATATTGAGTCTTATGAAAAATTCACTGCCTTAATATTTATCATGATTGCCTATCATCTCAAGCAGATTTTCTCCCCATTATATAGAGAGATAATCTTTTAAAGTCTTCAACCGCAATCGTTGGTTGTATTGGATTATAGAATTATAATAGAAAAACCACTTCTTGAAAAAAGGTAATTTTCCATGAAAGTCCCTTAAAACCCAATAAATAAATTTTTATCTGTATCAAAAATACCGAAGCGCCATGATTAAAGTGTGGTATAATTCCAAATCTTCAGTTAAAGCTCTTTATATTCAGTTAAAGCTCCTTATATAAAGTGTATCCCTTCAACTTATCTTCATACGATTAACAACCTTTTGTAATTGATCCTTAAAGTTTCTAAAAATATCCTATTGTAAGGGCCAAACCCACATAAGCATTGGAACAGCAATAATAACGATCAACACCGCCAATGGAGCACCCAAACGTGGATAATCACTAAAACGATATCCTCCTGGCGCCATCACGAGCATATTACTTTGATGTCCAATAGGTGTAAGAAACTCACATCCCGCACCAATTGCAACAGCCATCAAAAAAGCTTCAGGCTTATAATGAAGGGAATGAGCAAAACTTGACGCAATTGGTGCTACCATCATCACTGTTGCTGCATTATTCAAAAATGGCGTAACCAACATAGCTGTCACCAACATAAGCGCTAAAGCACCAGATGGCGGGAAAAATATTGCCAATTGGCTCAGCCATTGACCAATGAGATCCGTACATCCTGTTTTCTCTAACGCTTCACTCACTGGAATAAGAGCCGCTAATAGTACGAGTATTGGACCATCTAATGCCTGATACAGATCACGCGCGGGCAAAACACGAAAGATCACCATTGCTGCAGCAGCAGAAAAGAAAGAAAAAGCAACTGGAACAATATGAAAAGCTGTAAAAATAATTGCTATAAATAAAACAGCTAAAGAGATGAAACCATGTCGTAAATTTCCAAACACAATATTTCGTTTTGCTAGGGGCAAGCATTTCAATTCTCTTAATAAATTGGGAATAATTGCATCCTGTCCTTGCAAAACAATCACATCTCCAAGATGGAAAATAATATCATCAAGTCTTCCCCGCACCCTTTCATGTTGACGACTTAACGCAAGTAAATTTACATTATAGCGATCAAATAGGGAAAACTCTTTCGCACTAATACCAATAAGAGGTGAATTATGGGTAATGACTGCTTCAATAATATCAATGTCACTGTCCTTATCACCTGCAGCAATAGTTCGCCCCTTAGAAAACTCTAAACGAGCAGAGTTCATCACGCTATCTAACCCTGTATGTGACCCTTCCAGCAAAATAATATCATTTTCAGACAAAACAAAATCTGGTAATGGTGAAATAGATACTTTGTTTCTGATAATTTGAATTACCATAACATCACCACTTGATGGCTTAACCAAATCAACAATATTTTTCCCCACAATCGGTGAATTTATTGGAATATGCGCTTCTGCAACATAATTACGGATATCAATGGCATCATCAAATGATACACCTGAACGCACACGCACAGGCAAAAGCCAATAAAAACAGACCAAATATACAACACCAGCCGTCGCAATAACCGCACCAACTGGTGTAAAATCAAACATAGTAAAAGGTGTTCCTGCTAAACGCTCTTGCATCGCTGAAATAACAACATTAGGAGATGTTCCTATCTGTGTCATAAGCCCTCCCAACAAAGAACCAAAGGCCATGGGCATCAAAAAGACAGAAGGAGAAACCTGAGAACGACGTGCAAACTGAAAAGCTATCGGAAGCATAATCGCCAAAGCACCAATGTTTTTAACAAACATTGATAATACGACAACAGAAAGAACCAAAAAAGCTAATTGAAGACGCACCGATTTCACATCGGGCCATATCCGTTGAATAATAAATTCCATTATACCAGAGCGAGATACAGCAGTACTGACAACAAACACACTCCCCACGATAATAACGATATCATTACTAAAACCGCTAAACGCTTCCTTCGGGCTAACAAGACCAAGGGCACAAGCTATTAATAATGTACAAATAGCAACAAGATCATAACGAAATCGATCCCAAATAAAAACAACCATCATGAGACCAATGATCGAAAAGGCCATTATTTGATTTTCTGTCATAACACTCACTTCTCCCCATTAAATTAATGAACAAAAACATATCTTTTATGTTTTAAATATTCCTATAAACAGCAGCAAGATAAAAGCAGACATCGGAATATTTTAGGATAATTTTAAAGTGATAAACAATTATGATGCGCATAAACTCACCTCTCCTTATTATGCGTGCTTTTCTATAAAGTGCTGAACCCAAAGAAAATTGATAAAAGTTGATAAAGCTATATTGCAAAAAAGATGAGAATAACTCTAATATAGAGAGTAGATAATTGTTGAAACTGGTACACGCTATATTTAAACCTTTGTCGTTGCTTAAAAGAATTTATCTTCACTCTCAATTCAAAGAGTGATAAAAATGAAAGAAGAAAGAATGGTCAATCTTAATAGTGGGTATCAAAGTAACCTCAGATATTGGCTCACTTGCATTATTGGATTTGTTGCTATCTTGGCAATTATAATTGTTGGTGGATTTTATATCGCAAAACCCTATCTTGACAGTTTTGTAAGACAAGAAATAGCCCGTCGTGCCATAAAAGCCGAAACATCTGAAGTAAGCATTCTAGGTAAAGTCAACTTGAAGAATGTGACATTACCCGTTCCAGCTGGTACATCACTTAAAATTGGTGCCATTTCTGCCCGTCCTCCTCTTTCCTTTATTCCCGGAACTTTTACATTTTATAATGTTGATTTAAAGCATAATAATATTCATGTGCAAATTCCCCAAATTTCTCTTCGGAGTGTATCCCTAAAAGAAAAAGATAGAACGATAACATCACGTCTTTTACAATCAATGATGCGTATTGAGCTTTCCTCAATTATTGCTCCCAATATACAACTTTCTATAGAAAATAAAAATAACCAAACAGAAACGGTTGAAATCAAGAATTTCCAGCTTTCTGATTTTAGAAATAACCATATCCGTTCAGTTAGTATCAAAAATATGGATCTTAAAACGGTCGTAGCAAATGGTGCCAAACAGATGCAACTTATGGCTAAAAGTGATACAATAAAAGCCCATGATATCGACATCAACTATGCCTATTCTATCATTTTTGGAAAAAACAATGCTCTCAATCAAGGTAAAACCGTTACTGGCCCCATTTCTCTGAATAATATAAGTGTTGATATTTTTGAAGAAGCAGAAAAAAATAGCTCTTTCTTCCTTGGGCAGTTTAAAACATCTGGTTTAAAGATGAAACCGCTTGAACAAACTCCTGAAAAATTAATCAAAGCTTATCTTAATGCAAGAAAAGAGAATAATAAAATCGCTGAAAAAGTTGCACAAAATGGTCTTCTTCTAAACATACTGCTCGCCATTACCTCAGCGGATGCCAAAGTTGATAATATCACCGTTGATATACCGCAGTTGAAAGCAACGCTCGAATCATTCCAATTCAAACCAAGTTTGTGGAAACAACCTATCCCTAAAAAGCTTTTTCTTTCTCTCAACAACCTTTCCATTCTACCTAAAAAAATGAATGAAAAAGACTTAGAGTTTTTCAAAAATCTGAACTTTGAGCGCTTTAATGTTTCAGGAAAAATTGATATTTCTTACGATGAAAAAAAACGTATGCTCTTTCTTGATACAATGTCTTTCAATATGAAAAACGTTGGATCTGGGAACATCTCGGCTAAGGTTATTGATGTTGATGAAAAGCTTTTTTCTGGTCAGAAAAATATAATGATTGCTGCGTCTCAAGATCTTGGCATTAATGAAATTGATATACAATATACTGATGCAGGTTTCATTGATAAGCTTTTTTCTTATCTTGCGCAAAATCTTAATGACAGCCAACATGATCTTAAAAAGGAACTTTATGACGATTTCTATCTAATGATGACGCAGACCCCAAAAATTCTGCTAAAAAATCATGACGAAGCAGAAAAAATTTCAAAATCCTTAGGAGAATTTGCTAAAAATCCACAAACATTGATCGTTAAAATTAAAGCAAAAGATAATAAAGGTCTCGCAATAGTTGATCTCGAATCTGCTCTACAAAATGATCTATCCAAGGCTTTAAGCAAAGTACATCTTACTATTAAAAATGAAGCATCGCCTTAAACATTTTGTGCTTTAAACATGATGATCTTGTCTATAAATTAAGAACTTTATTCCTCTTTTTTCTTTTATATGATACAGAAGGTATCATACAGAGTTATTTATACAGAGAATATAGAATCTAAAATTGTCGATGCTTGGAGTTGTTCATGTCTGGTTTATCTTCAAATCGCCTGCCTAATCGCGCTTCTCGTGTCACCAATCAAGCGCTTTCTGCTATCGAGCGTTTTCTCCATATTGAAGCTCTTAGTGGTGTTGTTCTTTTATTAGCTGCTGCTTCTGCACTTATTTTTGCCAATTCTAAATATGCTGCTTTCTATGAATCTTTTTGGCATACACCTCTTGGCTTTAATTTGGGTCATTTCACTCTTTCATGGGATTTACATTTCTGGGTTAATGATGCCCTTATGACTATTTTCTTTCTCGTCGCAGGAATGGAAATTCGACGAGAAATTCATGAAGGTGCTCTTGCCGATTTTAAACAAGCAATCTTACCAATTGTTGCTGCAATAGGGGGCGTTTGTGTTCCTGCAATTATTTACTTTATCTTCAATTTTAACGAGGGACATATGCGCGGTTGGGCTGTGCCAACAGCAACAGATATTGCCTTTGCTCTAGGTATTCTAGCTCTTCTCGGAAAAAAAATCCCTTCTAATCTTCATATTATTCTTCTATCATTAGCGATTATTGACGATATTATCGCTGTTCTTATTATTGCTTTTTTCTACTCAACAAACATTGATCCTAGCGGTTTAATGATTGCAGGAGCGGGTATTGCTTTGGTACTATTTTTTCAGTGGATTGGGCTTGCATCAGCATGGCTTTACATTTTACCTGGTGCAATCATTTGGTGGGGTTTAATGGCAACAGGCGTTCACCCATCGCTTGCTGGCGTAATCTTAGGGATGATGACTCCCGTTCTTCCTACCCGTACTCTTGTAGCGCCACTCACCATGCTCAGTAACGCTATGCAAATTCTTCAAGAAAAAAATACAAAAACAGATCTGCATCATATTTCAACAGCATTAAAAAAGATGCGCAAAGGACAACGGGCCATGATTGCCCCAGTAACTCGTGTTCAAAAAGCATTGCATCCATGGGTTGCATACGTTATCATGCCAGTTTTTGCCTTCGCAAATGCAGGAGTAAGTTTTGCAAACTTTGATCTTTCTTCTGACAAATCATTCTTGATTGTTCTGGGTGTTGTCATTGGTCTTTTCATCGGTAAGCCTCTTGGTATTATCACTGCCAGTTATATAGCTGTAAAATCAGGACTATGCCGCCTACCCCCTCATATGACCTGGACAGGTGTTTTACTCATTGGTTTTTTAGCAGGAATTGGCTTTACAATGTCTATCTTTGTTTCAATGCTCGCTTTTAAAGATATTATTCTGCTTGATGCGGCAAAAATTGGAGTCCTTTGTGGCTCTGGTTTATCTGCCCTTATCGGTCTGGGATATGGATTTATTTATATTAAGCGCAATAAAGGAATTTCTCATAGTTCCTAACAAACTAACTGAAAATACATTTTTATGCAGAAATTCTAAAAAGTAATTTTGCCCATTTGTTCGATTCGGACGATATTTAATGTAAAATCCGTTGTCTCGCCTCATCTTTACACTTATGAAGGAGAAAACTAACGTCATCATACTATTTACTAGCCTCTAATGTTGCAACAACCTTTGACACTCGAGAGGAATCATAAGAGATATTTTTATTCCTTTCTTCAATAATCTTTTACTCATGTACCAGCTCCACTCATGATATACACAGAAATGGTTTTAATTGTTTCAATAAAGGCTTCGTGGTTTCAGAAAAGCTGTTTTTTATTGGGACTATGATTCACTATAAAGAAGAATTTAATTATTATAAATCAATATATTATGTTTAATAATAAGAAAAAGATAAGAATAAGCAAAGTTCAATAATCAGTTAAGTAATTCCATGGCTTATTTTTCCCAATAAACCACCCTCCTCGTTATTGATTTTATTGCCGGTATTCTAAACAACTTTAATTTTTATCTTCTTAAAAGCACATTATTTTTGGATAAAAATATTCCCGTTTTTTATCATCGACACATCACTTGTCTCACTCCATGAAAGAATTAAACTTGAAGCATGCTTCCATAGGAAGCACTCTAGTTTAAGTAATTAACTCGCGGGAAAAAAGAAAACCCTAGTCATTTAGACTATTCTAAAACATATGATTGGTGGAAAAATAGAGCATGTATATCGTTGTTCTCCCCTTTTCGCGCTCTTATTTGATATTTATTTTCTTTTTGTTTAAAGAGCTCGCTCTATATTTCTTGATACCATAAAATACTCTTCACAGATAATTTAAAAAGCACTATTTCCGAGACTTTCGAATTTATACAACGCCACATAAAATACAAAAAGAGTAAAATAATATGGCTATATTTCTCACAAGAAGAGTTTTGCTTACAAAGACCACCATTTGCAAAATATGTAAACACGATAAAGAAACTAGCACGATATACTGAAAAAACGGAAGAATGTATTTCATGCGTGGTTGGCAGTATGACACAGAAAATACTTATAATAGAGTAGTTAAGGGAAGAAAGTTAACCTAAAGAACATATGGAGGTATCAAAAACTTTGAAAATCTTAATTATAATTCAAAAAAGAGAAATAGACATGAAAAAAAATTTAATTAATAAAAGCAACACACTTGTAACATTATCATTAATTTTGATCTATAGTTACATAATTTTATGAAAAGTACTTCTGAAGAAGCTATAAACGCATAAGATATAGTAATTTTATAACGTATAGCGTAAACATAAATATTGTCTATAGAGATAGATTTTTTTATTGCCTCATAATATGGAAAAAATTAACTTTTCAAGATACACATAAAGTCATAAACAATCATTTGAAGATAAACTAAACATCTATAGAAAATACATCATCAATTTTACTTTTGGTAATTCCATCATTAATCTAATGAGCTCTAATTTCTCTAAGATTTATAATATTAAATCTGTATTGACGGGGCTGTCCCTCATGCAACATGCATCTTTTGAATAAACACTGTGCACTGCTCCTTATTCCATTAAGGCTTATCGTAAAGACTTCTCCATCCCTCTCTATAGGCTCTAAAACGTTTATAGACGGCATATTTTTTATCCCTTCTTAAACAATTTTTTACCCAAACATCTTTCTCTTGTAATGTATAAGTGACCATTTTTAAATTCATCATGAACAAGTTTAAAATGAGAGAGTTTTGCTGTATTAAATATTCTATTTAAGTTAAAAATATAAATTGTTCTTAACAAAAATTATTAACATATATTAAAGCTTTATGTTATTGAAACTTTGTTGAAACTAAAAAATACTTATCCCTTATCAAGAGCATAAACAGCATGTAATGTTCTAACCGCAAGTTCAGTGTAAGCACTATCAATCAAAATAGAAATTTTAATTTCTGAAGTCGTAATTGCTTGAATGTTAATACCCTTTTCAGCCAAAGCCTTAAATGCTGTAGCGGCAACACCTGCATGGCTACGCATTCCAATACCAATCACAGATACCTTGGCGAGATCGCCTTCAAATTGGAGAACATCAAATCCAATTTCTTTGCGATTCTTCTCAAGAAGTGTAACGGCTTTTCCTACATCTGATGATGGTACAGTAAAAGTCATATCAGTTTTTGAGCCATCTTCAGAAATATTTTGCACAATCATATCAACATTAATGCGTTCTTCAGCCAAGGGACCAAAAATTGCTGCCGAAATCCCTGGACGATCGGCAAGCCGACGAAGGGAAATTTGTGCTTCATCTTTGGCAAAAGCAATACCAGTAACATTTTGTTGTTCCACAATTTCATCCTCATCGCAAATAAGTGTTCCAGAAGAACTCATTGAATCCTCCATGCCTAACGCATCAGGATCCTCAAAACTTGAACGCACAAAGGTACGAACCTTATGAACCATTGCTAATTCAACAGAACGAACCTGTAAAACCTTTGCACCAAGAGAAGCCATTTCTAGCATTTCTTCAAAAGCTACTTTTGGTAAACGACGCGCTTTCGGTTCTATACGTGGATCCGTTGTATAAACACCATCCACATCCGTATAAATATCACAGCGATCAGCTTGTACAGCAGCGGCTATAGCAACAGCACTTGTATCTGATCCCCCACGCCCTAAGGTAGAAATCCGGTTATCCGGAGCTAACCCCTGAAAACCAGCAATAACGGCAACCTGACCTTCCTGAAAACACTCGATTAAAAAAGATCCATCAATATTAGTAATACGTGCACGGCCATGCGCATTGTCTGTATGAATAGGAATTTGCCAACCAAGCCATGAACGTGCATTCACCCCCATTTCTTGAAGTGTCAAAGCCAACAATCCTGAAGTAACCTGTTCACCAGAAGCAACCACAACATCATATTCACGAGCATCTCTATGCATGGAGGAAGCATCACTCGTCCACTGAACAAGTTCATTTGTTTTACCAGCCATCGCAGATACGACAACGGCAACCTCATTGCCTGCATCAACCTCTCTTTTGACATGCCGTGCAACATTATGAATACATTCAATGTTTGCTACAGATGTTCCACCAAATTTCATGACAATGCGCGCCATTAATAACACTCTTACCTTTACATCTCTTATCTCAAACAGTAATGAGAATTAGATGCTGTATCAACTAACCATTTTCTCGACATAGCGAATATCTATCATTTGTGCAAGTTTCATTATGATTATATTAATTTCTCTTGACTTTGTATAAAATCTACTTGACCTGATCATTAAAAATAAAAGGAAGGCAACATGATCGATGAAACACAAACAACTATTGATCAAAGTGAAATTGATCACTTTTCACGTATTGCTACAGAATGGTGGAATCCACAAGGAAAATTTCGACCTCTTCACCAATTTAACCCAACACGCCTTGCTTACATCAGAGAAAAAATCTGTTTAGAGTTTAATCGTGACCCTTCTTCACTTACGCCCTTTCACAATTTGAAAATTCTTGATATTGGCTGTGGAGGAGGCTTGTTATCTGAACCAATGGCACGTCTTGGTGCTATGGTTGTAGGCGTTGATGCTGCACAAACAAATATTGAAGTCGCAAAAACCCATGCTGCTCAAAATGACCTTTCCATTGATTACCGCACGACGACAGCAGAAGTACTTGCCAATGAAGGAGAAAAATTTGATATTATCCTTAATATGGAAGTTGTTGAACATGTCGCTGACGTTAATCTCTTCATAGCAGCTACAGCAAAAATGTTGAAACCACAAGGGTTGATGTTTGTCTCAACACTCAACCGCACATGGAAAGCATGGGGGCTTGCTATTGTAGGCGCTGAATATATTCTACGTTGGCTTCCTAAAGGAACCCACGATTATAAAAAATTCCTAAAACCTCTAGAACTTAAAAATTTCTTATCAAAAAACGCTCTGACTGTTATTGATGAGATAGGTATTACTTATAACCCTTTAAACGACAGCTGGAATCGCTCAAAAGACATGGGTGTTAACTATCTCCTTCTCGCAAAAAGGTCGTAAGGATATGTAATTTACAAATATTATATGCCTTGTAATAAAGAATTCAGCTTTCCCTCAGCCTCTAAAGCATAAAGATCATCACAACCGCCAACGTGATAATCATCTATGAAAATTTGTGGAAATGTATTACGTCCATTTGCACGCTGTACCATTTCTTGGCGAAGGGATGTGGAAGCATCAATATCTGTATACTTTACGCCTTTTTTATTAAGCAAATCACGTGCTTTTGTACAATAAGGACAGTTAGGGCGTGTATAAATTATTATCTCTTTCATAGTATTATCCTCCAATATTTTTTAATAATATTCACTTTAAATTCCTCTTAAGAAGAGGGAAAAATAGAATCTTCTTTGAGAACACGCGAAAATGTTAGCACATCAACCTGTCGTGCACCTGCATCTTTTAATGCAGCAGCTGCTGCTGTAACTGTTGCACCCGTTGTAAATACATCATCAATCAGCAAAACAGAACATCCTTTGAGATATTTTTTAACTTTATGCGAAACCTTAAAAGCATTTTTTACGTTAAGTTTTCTCTCTCTTGAAGAAAGACTAACCTGCGGACGGGTATGCCGACAACGAACAAGCCAACTCGGTTTTAAAAGCTTTTTTTGTGATGCTGCAATATAACGTGCAAGCTCAGCAGATTGATTATAACGCCTCTCCCAAAAACGACGAAAATGCAATGGAATGGGAATAATAACATCACAATCATCAATAACCTCGCGTCCAGCAAACATCATCCAATTGGCCATAAATGATGCCAATTCTATATGATCACCATATTTTAAGCGCGTTACTAAAGTTCGTGCAAGCCCTTTATGAACAATGACTGAGCGAACACGTGAAAAAGGATGAGTATTACGGAGTGCTTCACCACTAAGAAAACCATCCCCCATATCACAAACAAAAGGAGTCCCCATAACAGGACAATAAGGTTTCGTGATAAATTGAAGGTCTTTCCAACATTCGGAGCAAATCGTACCATAAGTAGAAACATTTTGCTTACATCCAGGACAAATTGGTGGATAAAGCATCGTTTTCAAGCGTTCAACGAACTTACTTAGTATATCCCCGCTATTTAACGCCGCTTCTCGAAAATACAACATTATAAATTTAGGCTTTTACAAGTTTCCCTCAAAACAAAAGTTCCTTTGTATTTCCTCAATTTATAATTTTAATTCCTTTAAAAACTCTTACCTTCTATAAATTTATTTTCTTTCATATTATAAACTTGACAGAGCTTGCACAAATAATGAACCTTTTCAAAATATATTCTTTCATAGATCGAAAGTGTTCCACAATATGTCGCATCCTTTAATTTTTGATCATAACCGCATTGAACAATTCCGAAAACGTGCCTTTCAAAAAGCAAAAAAAGGATGTGACTTTTTACTCTCTCACATGGCAGAAGATCTCTATAAACGCCTTAGCACTGTTGATCGCCTCTTTACATTAGCTCTTGATTTACACAGCCATACAGACCTTGCTGCGCAAGCTTTAATGAAATCTGGAAAAGTTTGTTCCATAGAACGCATTGAAACCGATACGCTTTATCAAAGCCATGATAAAAAATTCTATTTACGTCATCGAGAATTTCTTGATTTACCTCAAAGTTACTGTGACCTTATTGTTTCACTTCTTTCATTACAATTGACCAATGATACCCCTGGTGTTCTAAGCCAGATAAAAAATACCCTTAAACCAGATGGCTTATTTCTTGCTGTTATGGCAGGAGCTGGTACATTAAGAGAATTGCGGGAAAGCCTGCTGCAAGCTGAAAGTGAAATTTATGGTGGAGCAAGCCCTAGGATCTACCCTTTTGCCGACATTCGTGATGCAGGCGCTCTTTTACAGCGTGTTGGCTTTGCCCTGCCTGTAGCAGACGTTGAAGATATCACAATACGTTATAATACAATGTTTGACCTTATGCACGATCTTAAAGCTATGGGAATGCAAAATGCACTCATCAATCGTTCACGACGCCCTGTATCCAAACGTTTTTTTCTCCGCGCAGCTGAAATCTATGCACAACAATTTAGTGACCCTGATGGACGTATTCGTGCACATTTTTCTTTCATCTGGCTCTCTGGTTGGGCTCCTCATCCCAACCAACAAAAACCCCTACAACCTGGTTCAGCGCAAATATCTCTTACAGATGTTTTACAGCCAAAAAAAATATAACCTAAAATTATTTTTTTAAAATACTTTTATCTGTTGTCCGTAATATTTGACTAGTGACCGTTCCAGCTATCATTGAATCGCTCACGTTTAGAGCAGTCCGTCCCATATCAATTAGCGGTTCAATAGAGATAAGTACAGCAACCAAAGTAACAGGAAGCCCCATAATTGGTAACACAATCAATGCAGCGAAAATAGCACCTCCCCCCACACCAGCAACACCAATAGAACTCAATGTTACAACACCAATAAGCGTAGCAATCCAAGTAGGATCAAGAGGATTAATACCCATAGAGGGTGCAATCATGGTCGCAAGCATCGCTGGATAAAGACCAGCACAACCATTTTGTCCAATTGTTGCCCCAAAAGAAGCTGCAAAACTCGCAATGGATTGTGGTACACCTATCCACTGTGTTTGCGCTTCAATATTCAAAGGAATACTTGCAGCACTTGAACGACTGCTAAAAGCAAATGTTAAAACTGGTAAAACCTTTTTGAAAAAACGAAAGGGATTAATCCCAGAAATACCAAGCAATACACCATGAATTCCAAAAATTAAAATAATACCGACATAAGAAGCAATGATAAAAACCAGTAAATTTAAAATATCTGTAATACGCGATATTGCTCCTACTTTCGTCATAAGTGCAAAAATACCATAAGGCGTCAAAGCAATCACAATACGGACTAACCGCATAATCCAAGCTTGTGCCACTTGAATAAATAAAAGCGCTTTTTCTCCTTTTTCTGGCTCATCTTTCTTTAAAAGGAGAACCGATGCACCTAAAAATGACGCAAAAATAACAACACTAATAATTGACGTACGTTTAGCGCCACTCAACTCAGCAAATGGATTTTTAGGAATCATAGACAAAATCATCTTTGGTATATTCATATCTCCAAGTTTAGAAATATGACCTTCAAGAAGAGCAGAAACATTTTGCCCTTCATGCACCAAACCCTCGGTTGTTAATCCAAAAAAATTAACCACAAGCACACCAACCAATGCTGAAAGAGCCGTTGTAAAAAGCAATATTGAAATTGTTATTATACTCATCTTTCCAACAGCATAAACAGAATGTAAATGAGCAACTGCTGAAACGATAGAAATAAAAACCAGTGGCATAACAATCATTTGCAACAATAAAATATAGCCTTCACCGACAATGTTAAACCATTCAACGGATTTCAATAAAGTGCTTTCACCCTCTCCATAAATAAACTGCAAAACACTTCCAAAAATTAAGCCAAGGATAAGCCATAGCATAACACGTAGTGAAAGACTCCATTGCATTTTCTTACTTTGAGAAACCAATAATAAAAAAATAACAAATAGAAATAAATTGACGAAAAAATTAAATGTCATTGTCTATGCTCACTATTATTATGGTTGACATAAATAATCTGCATAATTCAAAATCAATGCATGATATTTAAAATTAACCTATAAAGCTTACAAGGCTTTTACAAAATCATTATTTTTTTAATTTATAGATTAAAAGAGAATTTTTTATCTACTAATAACTGTTTAAAGAAAATAAATAAAATTATTTTCTTATTCTTTAAATTTATGCTCTTATAAAATAGTTAAATAAGAAAAATATAAACAACATTCATTGCATCTTAATACTGAATAATTCCAGCGTATCTTATCCTATAAATGTCCTTACCACTCTCTTTTGCTATTTGAACTGAAGCGAGCTTTCCAAGAAAAGATGAATTAACAATCGAACATTCATGATTTTTCTAGAAAATACACCAACAAGCTACTTCTGCTCATTTTATGGACTGCACTCTCAATAGCTTTGATCAGCACTTCAAGTATAATTATTTTATTGAAAATACCTTTTATACATTCTTTCTTTGCTCTCAATGAAAGCTTTTTTATTTTTCAAAATTCTTTTATAGTCATAAAAAGGTTTTTAAAGACAACATGTTGATTTATAGTCATAATTTACTGTTTGCATATTAAATGAGAGTCCCGAATCACATAAGATTCTCTCATTTCAAACCTGTTTATCTTGAATCAATCAAAATCATTTGCTTGCACGTCACAAGCAGGGCAGATATGTGGATAAAAATGTATGAGAAAGGAGTAGAAATACCTCTTATGAAACGTCTTAATGCAAGAGTTGTCGAAACATTGAAGGGCGGAGCTTGAGCAGCAAATATAAATAATATGATTGCTTTTTATAATAGCGCAGTAAAACTTTTAACGATACCTATTCATATGCTGATCGAACAACACGTGCACGTGCTGTAGATAATTTTGTCATTTTAGATACAAAAAAGATAAGTTGGAGTTATAATGTTAAGCAAGAACTAATAAGAGGAAGGTTTTTGAATTTGAAGAGGCATGCCTCACGCAAAGTTCGTATCGCCCTTTTACACGACAATGGCTTTATTATAGTTGTATCTTCAATGATGGAGTTTATCAGATACCACATATATTCCCTATGGTGCCAGTAGTAGAAAATAGAGTAATACAAATTATAGGCATAGGAGCACGAAGCGTTTTTTCTGTGTTGATAGCTAAGAATTTGCCTAATATAGATGCAATAGATACAGGTCAATGCTTTCCACGGTATCTTTATAAAAACGTTGAATCTCTGTAACTGATCGTGATGAGAAACAGTCCCTTTTATTTACAAATTCTACAGAAGAAAACACAACAGCTGGTTTACAGAGGCGTGATGCCATTACGGATGCACTTTAAAGCTGCTTATCCTAGTGAGAGCATAACAAAGGCGGTTACAAATTTCTAGATAATGAAAACAATGGAAAAGACTGAGGGTATATGATTAAAATGAGAGGCTTTAAGCCTACAAATATTATAAATTTTATGAATAGTACAGTTATAAAGCATTAAAAGAAGCTTTAAAGTAAATTTACAATATATGGGAGATAATTAATCGTCTATAATAAATTGCGCTCATACTGATAAAAATTATTCTGCTATAGAAATGTTGTTCTTTTTTGAATTTTTATGCGTATTCAAACACTCATTCGTTACAAGCTCAATCTCTTTATCTCTTTCATCTTTATCAAGAATAATAGTATTTTAATATAATAACCCCTTTGCATACAAATAGTTATTTCTTATCTATGAATAGCTTATAATTTCATATAACCCTATGAAGATAATATTTTTATTTATTAATATTTAATGATGTAATTAACACATTCATTCTATATATTATCATCTTTATTTCTATCTATTTATATAATATATTTCTTTTTTCTATAAAAATAAGCTTGAGTTATACATACATAGATCTATCGGTATTTTTTCTACTGTCTTTTTAGCGCACTGAAAGATTGATATCATAATTTTTGTATAATAAAATGCTCTTTCATATAAGCATCGTATATTGAATTATAATAATTGACTATTAACCGCAAATTATATTTTTTTATCCCTTTTAAAAGTGAAAAATATTATTTTCAGACCTATTCATAAGTAGATGAGCCAAGTGAATAAAAAATGTTTGATAATAAGCTTTATCTCTTATGAACTATCTTTAGTACAAAAGGGCAACATTACGATTACGGAAATATCGTGATATTATTGGGTATAAAAATCACACTGCCCAAGAGATTTTTGTATTGTATCCTTTCCGTTATGAGAAATGTTAAAAGCAAGGTAGGATATGCTCTCTAGAGCAAATGAGTGAATGAACCACCACGGTTATATGCATTTTTAAAAAAGTAGGAAGTATCTTTGCTTCAAATTTAATAGGCACATTCTAAAAATAAAGGTTCTACCGACTCATTCCAAATAGAATAGTAATGGGACAAAAATTTTTCAGCATCTGTTTGTCCCATTGCAACAACCTCTTCTAGAGGATTAAGAAAATTTGTTTCATCAAAACCATTCGTATCATACTGTTTGCGATTTTTTAAGCCTTTGCGAGCAATAGCGAGAGATTGACGTGCTAACTCTAAAAGAATAGTTTGACGAAAAGGAGTTCTTAACCCTTCTTTAGGAACGCGTTGGCGCAACTCTAAAACTTCTTCAAAACACCAATCTTTTGTCAAAGCCTCTGCCTCATTAAGTGCTTCCCTATCATAAAGAAGCCCAACCCAAAAAGCCGACAACGCACAAATGCGCTTCCAAGAACCGCAATCAGCTCCCCTCATTTCTAAAAATCTTTTTAAGCGGACTTCAGGAAATAACGTTGATAAGTGATTAATCCAATCTCCCATGTTTGGAATTGAATTTGCAACTTGTCCTTTTAATGCTCCATTCATAAACTGACGAAACGTTATGTGTGTACAATCATAGTAACGACCATCACGCACAACAAAATACATTGGAACATCAAGGGCCCATTCAACATAATCAACAAAACCAAAACGCTCAGAAAATATAAAGGGAAGAACGCCTGTCCTCTGATTATCCGTATTACGCCAAATTTCAGAACGCCACGACAAAAAGCCATTTGGGCGCCCTTCTGTAAAAGGTGAACTTGCAAATAATGCTGTTGCAATGGACTGTAGCTTCATGGACACTTGCATTTTTCGCCGCATATCACTTTCAGATGAAAAATCAAGATTAACCTGAACTGTTGATGTGCGATACATCATATTAAGACCATTATACCCCACTTTAGGCATATAATCAGTCATAATCTGATAACGTGATTTAGGCATTCGCGGCGTTTCAGCTAAAGTCCACTTTGGACTAGCTCCAAGACCTAGAAAACCTATACCCAATGGTTCTGCAATTTTTTTGAGAAGAGTTAAATGCTCCATCAACTCATAATATGTATGGCCTACTGATTTTAATGGTGCACCAGATAATTCAAATTGTCCCCCAGGTTCCAAAGAAATGGCTCCCTGATCAACTGATCCTACGAGCCCAATAATATTCTCTTCATCTAAAATAGGTTTCCATCCTAAGGCGCTTTGCATCCTCTCTAAAAGCGCTCGGATTCCCCTCTCTCCTTCATAAGGAACAGGGTGAAAACCATCTCTATAAAACGGAAATTTTTCATGTTCTGTACCAATGCGCCAATCATCTTCTGCTTTATACCCCCCTTGGAAATAGCTAACCAAAGAATCTAAGTTATAAATTTCACTTTCATCAGTTATATCAAGCGCCATAACTCATCGTATCCTATAATTGGTATCATCATCTTAAATGAATTGTTTAGAATGATTTTACAGATTTCTCAATCCATTGCCCAATCCCCCACGGTAGCATTAAGAAGAGCCAAAGCAGCAACAGCGGCAGTGTCAGCGCGTAAAATACGCGGACCTAATGATATTGGAACCACAAAAGGATGTTTTTTTAAAAAGCTCCGCTCTTCTTCACTAAAGCCACCTTCCGGTCCAATAAGAATACCAGGTGTTGTAACGTCACGCTTTTTAAAAGAAGCTAATGGATTATGCGATTTATGCTCTTCATCACAAAAGAATAAAGGCTGTGTCTTATCCCACCGTGCTAAAAGTTCTGCTAATGATAGAGCAGAGACGCATTCAGGAAGAGATAAAATTCCACACTGTTCAGAAGCTTCAATAACATTGGCTTCCATACGCGCCATATTGATACGCGTAACCTGCGTATGATGCGTCATAACAGGCTGCAAAATCGATACCCCCATTTCAACAGCTTTCTGCACCATATAATCCAACCGCGCGTTTTTGAGTGGAGAAAAGCAATAAATAAGATTGGAATGCGTCGTTTGTAATCTTTCTTGATGGATAAGCTGAACCACAACAAATTTTTTCTTAATAGCGATAAGTTTAGCAAGCCACTCACCATCCTGTCCATTAAAAAGTAAAATTTCTGCTCCTTCTTTCATACGCAAAACATGCACAAGATAAGAAGCTTGTGCCCCCTCTATCTTTATTTCTTCATTCAAAGCCAATGTCTGTCTGATAAATAATCTTTTAAGTTTATAATTTATGCGCATAAAAATTTTGCCAAAGCTCACTATCGTCATCGAGAAAATGAAGAAAAATATATAGCAAAAAGAAAAAATTATATCTATAGAACTATAATATATTAAAGAATTATAGAGTTTTTTTAGCTTTATGAGATAATAATAGGAACTTATAGATCCTTAAGTGATTCTGCTTTCATAAAAGTTTAAATAATGCACCATTCATCTTTGCATTCAGTCATTGATGCATCCGTGGAGGAAAAATATGTCTGCTAAAAAAGCTACAATTATTACGATTACAACCCTCTTAGCCTTTATTTTGATTACAGTGGGAATTGGTTCTGTTGGAGCAGACGGGAAGCATACAATTACCAAAGATGGCTATGGTATTTCTTCTGCGATTCAATAAGCACTGGCCAACATCCTCCTTAAAATTTTAATGTTTTTTAGCAACTTTTCTAAGATTTGCATCAATATTATGAATCTCTTGTATTTGAGAGATTCCATAAGAAGGATTTTTATTCTTCTCTTCAGTCATTTATCTATATCAACCACACTTATTATGACGGAGAGGACGGTTTTTACTGCTTCACGACGAACGGACTTAAAATGAGAGAATCTTTCGATAATGGGAGTTCTGATTTAAATTTAAAAGACAATTTTAAGTTGCAAAAAAACGAATTACCATTATAGGATAGAATATTATACAGATGAAAAACGATACTCAATCT
Source organism: Bartonella sp. CL434QHHD (assembly GCF_042195145.1). Classification (NCBI taxonomy): domain Bacteria; kingdom Pseudomonadati; phylum Pseudomonadota; class Alphaproteobacteria; order Hyphomicrobiales; family Bartonellaceae; genus Bartonella; species Bartonella sp. CL434QHHD. The sequence goes on from NZ_JBHINT010000042.1 coordinate 91,252, forward strand.
GCGTCAATGTCTTTTGTAACCCAAAAATTACCATGATTTTGTCCTTTAGAGCTTAGAGAAAATGTAAAAGGCCATGCAAGGCTATTAGCAAGACATTGGACGTCTTTACATAAAGTTTCTGATCTATAGTTTTTGTCTAGTTGTGCCTGTAATATCAGTTCATTTTGCTTCCCTTGCGCAATAGCAGCTGCAATGGTTCCTTGAATGGATAAGCTCAAGTCTGCTGTACGCATTAATGACTCTGTCACCTTCATCATACCTTCTGAAAAGCTTGTCTGAATATCCCAGTGATCAAATGTTGTTGAAAAAGTATCATTATTCATTAAAAGAAATTGTTGTTTATTTGAAAGTCTTGTTTGTAATTCATTCAGATCATACCCTAATAGCCGACCAGAAGACATCTTCAGTGTTAATTCACCCTGCATTTTCGTGAAAATTTCTGGCCAAGAATCAGCAAGTGTTCGTACCGTTGCAGTAAAATTCGTTTTGCTTTGTATAAATGGAATAAATCCCAAGGTTTCTAAAGTCTCCTGCATATCAATAGAAGCGCCTGAAATATTTCCTCCAATACGCACTCTCTGTCCAGCTGACGTAACTTCAATATTACTTTGCACGGATCCCCCAAAAATATTAGCATGTCCAAGATCAAAAATACCATGCCCATCTCTTATTTGTATTGCAGCAGCTAAATTTGTGAGTGAAATATTTCCTATTTTAGCTTGTGGCGCAGAAAGTCGTATATCCACGCCAATACGATCAAAAGTTCTCATGTCAAAGCAGGCATTTTTCTTTTTGCCTGAAAAAAATATTGAACTCAAGAGGCTAAGGTCTAGGTTATCAAAAGCTAAAGAGCCCATGACATTTGGTACATAATCTTGAAAATCGAGTTTTAAAGCTCCTCGCGCATTGGCTTTTCCCATCGTAAATGTAACATTGTTCATTTGGATATGCATTGGCTGCGCTAAAAAATGAGATTCCCATACAATGGGTATTTTTAATTTATGTCCCCAAAACTGATTTCCACCAACCCAAGACAATGTCTGATTCCATCCAGGAGAACGCATCGATACTTTTCCGTCAAAAATATAATATTCAGATAACCGAGCCTTTCCTGTAAAAGTTATTCCCCCACGTACAGAATTGAGACTTGCCCTAATATGACTTTTGCCTCCTGCAAGAAGCAACAATGCTTGAGAAGCATCAATTGATAACTTTGTAAATTCTCCACGCCAACGCGCATCTGCGCGTAACCGTACTTCCTGAGTTGATTTCGGACAATCTAAAGTTGCATTTAATCCTGTTATTTTTTCTGCTGCTCCTGAAAAACTATCGTGATACACAAGAACACCATTTTTAATGACAATCCGCCCAAAAGGTTGTTTTAAAAGTTGCTCTATCTCTGGATGTTCAGGATTATGTTTTAATATTTCACGCGTATTACGTATTGCCAACCCTAATGCACCTTGTGAGCGAGAAAACCGATCAAAAAAATCTGCTATTGTTTTAACAGGCTTTTCCATAACAAATTGAGGACGCATAATCCGCGTCTCTGAAAAAGAAATATGTCCCCAAAGAAGATCGACGACAGAAAGATCAACTTCTATTGATTCAGCTTCCATTAATGGCGCAACATCATCCATTTTTGATGTTAAAGTAACGCCAGAAAGAAATGCTTTAGGATAAGGAAAAAGATGTAATCGCGGTGGATCACGCAATTGCACATTGTAACCCGTCCATGCACTCAAATCCTGCGCTAAACGAATACGAATCGCATCTGTAGAGATAAGATAAGGTAAAACGAGAATCCCCACTCCCAATAAAAAGATAATTGTAATAAAAATTCCGCTCAAAAGTTTTATTATTCTGATGCGCACAATATCCCTCTATACTTATCCCCCTATAACAGATTAAAAACAAACTTAAATGATCATAAAAAGTTTTTATAACCCTATAATTCACTATATCCACTTTGTATCTTCATTATTTTTGTTCTTTATCCAAAATTTATTCAAACAGCAATGTTGCTGCTTCTTTATAAAGCAATTATTTAAAAGTCTTCAAAACTATAAATCCACAACATTATAAAACCATTCTTACTGTTCTCATATGAATATTGCTATAAAACTCTATCGTATTATTAGAAAATGCTTTACAAACAAAAACAAACAGCCTTACCGAAAGGATCTCTGAATGAATAATATTATCGACGGAAAAAAACTTGCTGAAGAGATTATTGTGAAAGTTAAGGCCGAAACAGCAAAGCTCCGCCATCACTATAATATACAACCTAGTATCGCTGTTATTATCGTTGGAGATGATCCTGCAAGTCAAGTATATGTCGCCTCAAAAAATAAAAAAGCCGAAGAATGTGGGTTTCTTTCAATCAAACATGCCGTTTCCAAAGAAACACAAGAAAAAGAACTCCTTCAACTTATTGCAACATTAAATTCTGATCCCAAAATTCATGGTATTTTGGTACAGCTGCCTCTCCCTGCTCATATGAATACAAATCGCATAACACAAGCCGTTGCTTTCCAAAAAGATGTTGATGGTTTTCATTATATTAATGTAGGAAAACTCGCGGCAAATGCACTTGAAGATGCAATTATTCCCTGCACTCCAGCTGGTGCCATGATGATGATTGAACAACACTGTGGGCAAGATTTATCTGGACTTGATGCTGTCGTTGTTGGACGCTCTAATATTGTTGGAAAACCTATGGCTGCCCTTTTAACAGCAGCAAATGCTACTGTGACAATTGCCCATAGTCGTACCCGTGACCTTGATGATGTGTGTCGAAGCGCTGATATTCTAGTAGCAGCTGTAGGCCGTCCACAAATGATTAAAAAAGACTGGATAAAAGATGGTGCAATTGTTATTGATGTCGGTATTAACCGCGTTGCTGCACCAGAAAAAGGTATAGGGAAAACACGTCTTGTTGGTGATGTCGATTTTGAAAACGTAAAAGAAAAAGCTGCTGCGATTACCCCTGTTCCAGGAGGCGTTGGACCAATGACAATTGCCATGCTTATGGTTAATACACTCAAAGCTGCTGCGCGATCACACAATCTGCCTATACCAAAATTCTAAGAATTGTAACAATTCCTTGTATATGGTTTCATTGTATATGATTCAGCTTATTATTTTTGCATTTTTCATGTCATAAAAACAGATGCCCCTTGATCTGCACGATTAACGGATTGACGAAAAACATGAAAAAGTTCGCGTCCAACACCATGTTCGTTTTTTGAAAGATCTGGAGGTATGATTTGTCGCGCGTTAAATTTTGCTAAATCCTCCAAAAGAGTTAATTTACCCTCATGAGCATCAAGAAAAACAATATCACCATCCTGCAAACGTGCAATGGGGCCATTATCCACTGCTTCTGGTGTCACATGGAGGGCAGCAGGAATTTTTCCTGACGCTCCTGACATACGCCCATCGGTTATCAATGCTACCTTTTGACCGCGATCTTGTAAAACGCCTAAAATGGTCGTTAATTTATGAAGCTCTGGCATACCATTGGCTTTTGGTCCTTGATAGCGAATAACAGCGATAAAGTCTTTATTATGCAACACTCCAGATTTAAAAGATTTTTGTAGTTCCTCTTGATCATTAAAAACAAAGACTGGTGCTTTAATCTGCCAATACTCTGGTTTAACAGAGGAAACTTTTATAATAGCTGTTCCCAAATCTCCTGATAAAACACGAAGACCACCATCAGACTGAAATGGCTTTCTCCACCCTGCTAACACCTTATGATCACCACTTTCCTTAAGAGCCGCTTCACGCACCACATGACCATCAGCAGAAAGCTTTGCTTCAATTGCATAAGCATTGAGATCTTTACCAAAAACCGTAGAAACATCTTCATGGACCAAGCCTGCCTCGATAAGCTCGCGAATAATAAATCCCATTCCCCCCGCAGCATAAAAATGATTAATATCTGCTAAACCGTTAGGATAAATGCGCGCTAAAAGAGGCACAACGGATGAAATTTCTGCAATATCATGCCATGTCAATTTAATACCGCAAACAGCAGCCATAGCAATCAAATGAATCGCATGATTGGTAGAACCTCCTGTTGCATTTAATCCTACAATGGCATTCACAAAAGAACGCTCATCAATGATCATACCAAGTGGACTATAATGATCACCAAGATCTGTCATTTCAAGTACACGTTTCGTAGCTTCTTTTGTTAAAGCATCACGCAACGGTGTATTAGCATTAATAAAAGAAGCTCCAGGCATATGAAGCCCCATCATCTCCAGTATCACCTGATTAGAGTTAGCTGTTCCATAAAATGTACATGTTCCTGGCCCATGATAAGAACGTGCTTCTGATGCTAGAAGTGTTTGGCGATCTATTTTATTTTCCGCGTAAAGTTGACGTATCTTCGCTTTTTCATCATTACCTTGACCACTCGTCATGGGACCAGCTGCTATAAAAATTCCTGGTAAATGACCAAATGTTAGTGCACCAATCAATAAACCTGGTACAATTTTATCACACACCCCAAGATACAATGCTGCATCAAAGACATCGTGTGATAAGCTTATAGCTGTCGCCATTGCAATTACTTCACGCGAAAAAAGGGAAAGCTCCATCCCCGCATTTCCCTGCGTAACACCATCGCACATCGCGGGAACACCACCTGCAACCTGTGCAACACCACCAACCATACGGGCCGACTCTTTAATTAAGTGAGGAAATTTTTCAAAAGGTTGATGCGCTGAAAGTATATCGTTATATGCCGTGATAATGCCAATATTCCCAACAATATTTCCCTTCAAACGCTCTTTATCTGTTGCACCACAAGCAGCAAAGCCATGCGCCTGATTGGCACATCCTAAAAAACTTCGTTTGGGGCGATGAACTTGTGCTTTTGCAATACGATCTAAGTAAATTTCTCGTGTTGATTGAGACCGTTCATAAATCCTTCGTGTAACTGTGGCAATTGTCTTGGAAAGTGCCATATTTCTCTCCCCCTTTCATTGTTGCTGCCCCTCATTCATTGAGAGAGATTACGTTTTTATTCACCTTGTGTCGCATATTTTGATTCACTTATTTCATTTTCTGCAGGCGACCAATAAACCTGAACGAGATGAGGGGAATTACGCAAAATTGCCCGAATAGGCATTTCTATTTCAGACCCGTCTTGACAAGCCTCTTCAAAACAATCGCGTTTCTGAAAACCTTCAAAATGGAGAATAATACAACGAGATTGCATAATAACTGGCAAAGTTAGTGAGAGTCTTGGCTCAACAGCACTCTTAGCATGAAGGGGTAAAACAAGTGCTTGTGTTCGTAAATCAAGCGCTTGCTTTAAACGATCAGCATCAGGAAAAAAAGAAGCCGTATGTCCATCCTGCCCCATTCCTAAAACAACAACATCAAAGGGTTTAGGCAAAGTATTAACACGACTCGCCGCTGAAAAAGCAGCAAGTTCAGCAGTAATTGCTTTATGATAAAGCCCTACAAAACGTGCTTTTTCGGCAAAATTTTGTAACAAATGACACCGTACCATATGTTCATTTGAACGTTCATCGTGTGTAGGGACAAAACGTTCATCGACCAAAGTGATAATAATATTTTGCCAATCAATATCCGCTTTTGACAAATAATGAAAAAACAATGCTGGTGTTTTACCACCAGACACCGCTAAAACTGCTCTCTTGCGCTCAAGAACAGATACACTAAGCTCTGCGGCTACTCGATCTGCCAATGCCAAGGCTAAAGTCTGAGGGGTTTCAAAATCTAAACGGTCAATATTCATTCTATACATACTTATTGCTCTAAACTAAATTGTTCCATATACGCCCATCACGTTCCATGAGGCTCATCGAAGCAGACGGCCCCCACGAACCAGCATTATAACTGTGAACAGGCTGTTTTATTGCTTCCCACCCCTCAATGATTGGATCAATCCAACGCCAAGCAGTCTCAACTTCATCACGACGCATAAACAGTGTTTGATCTCCACGAATAACATCCATTAATAAACGTTCATAAGCATCAGGATTACGTTCAGAAAATGCGGAAGCAAAACTCATGTCTAATGGAATGTGACGAAACCGCATACCGCCATAACTTGGATCCTTAATCATCAACCATTGTTTTACACCTTCATCAGGTTGGAGACGAATTACAAGCCGATTAGAAAAAATTTCATCTAAATCCACATTAAAAATATTATGAGGAATAGGTTTAAAAACCACAACAATTTCAGACATTCTCGTGAACATGCGCTTACCTGTTCGTAAATAAAAAGGCGTATTAGCCCAACGCCAGTTATCAATCTTAACCTTAAGGGCTACAAATGTTTCGCTCTTACTCACTCTTCCCAAATCATCAAAATAAGACTCTACAGATATACCATTTGATAGACCAGAAAGATACTGCCCACGTACAGTATGCTGCCCTACATTATGGACATCAAGCGGTGTTAAAGAATGTAAAACTTTAAGTTTTTCATCACGTACAGCATTAGCACTGTTGGTAAATGGTATTTCCATCGCAACCAAACAAAGTAATTGTAGCATATGGTTTTGAACCATATCGCGTAAAGCACCAGTGCTTTCATAATATTCTGTACGCCCTTCTAACCCTAAAGATTCAGCAACGGTTATTTGAACATGATCAATATAATTGGAGTTCCATAGCGGTTCATAAAGTGTATTAACAAACCGCAATGCCATTAAATTTTGAACAGTTTCCTTCCCAAGATAATGATCAATACGAAAGATCTGCTCTTCATTAAAGGCGCTTGCAAATACATCATTAAGTGAAACCGCTGTTTTTACATCGCAACCAATTGGTTTTTCAATGATAATCCGTGTTTGTGGTGTCACCAAATCATTTTTTTCCAACTTCATCGCAATATCAGCAAAAAGTGACGAACCAACAGCCAAATAAAAAGCTCGAATATCCGCTGAATCTTGTGACAGAAGGAGGGCTAAATCCTCCCACCCTCGATTTGAGGAAACATCAACAGAAACGTAAGTTAAACGTGCAAGAAAACGATTGAGTTCTGTTGAATTTAGATCTTTTGGATGGATATGTTTTTCTAAAGAAATGCGGACAAAATTTTGATATTCTTCACGACTTAAGGAAGTGCGCGAAACCCCAATAATACGTGTTGGCTCACTGAATTGCCCAGCACACTGACAATGATACAAAGCCGGCAAAAGCTTGCGCAACGCCAGATCACCATTGCCACCAAAAACAATACAATCAAAGGAAGAAACTGGAATAATTTTACGCACCATGAACTTGTTTATTTTTCTATTCGATTATGAAATCCCATATCACTTATAAAAGCTTTCATCATTAAAGCAGACAGATACTAAATAAGCCATTAATTTTCTTCATTTCAAGCAATGTTTCCATTAAAGGCGATCCAATAAAGAAAACCAACGCATTGCTAAAAATATAAGCGGATAACGCAAAACTCTTCCCCCCGGAAAAGATGAAACCTTTAAGTCTTGGAAATAGGAAAAACGTTCATATTTTCCAGTTAACCATTCTGCGTATAATTTTCCCACGAAAGGAGCCAGCATAACGCCATGCCCTGAATAACCACCACAATAAGTCATCCTTGAAAAAATTTGGCGAACATAGGGCATGCGTTCAACTGTGATGGCAACCGTTGCTCCCCACCGATGGCTTAAATTGATAGAATGTAATTGAGGATAAATTTCAACAATTTGCCGTTTTATACGTTCATCTAAATTTAGAGGATGCTTATTATCATAACTTTCTACACCACCAAATAAGAGACGATTATCAATGCTTTTGCGAAAATAGCGAACCATAAAACGGGAATCATCAACCGATTCCCCCCCTATAAGAATTGAACTATGCTTTGGTAATGGGTCCGTTGCTCCAATATAAGAGCGAATAGAAACAATATTTTTTTCAATAAAACGCTCCAGACCAAGTTTATACCCATTTGTTGCAAGTAAAACATGCTCTGCTGTTACACTGCCTTTTTCTGTTATTACTTTCCAATGTGCTCCCTTGCGCCTTACGGTCGTTACTTGTGACTTCTCATAAAGCTTAGCACCAGCATCTTGTGCTCTTTTTGCCAACCCAATAATCAATTTTAAGGGATTTATATGACCGGTATCCGCATCATAAATACCACCACAATAAAAAGTTGATCCAAGTCGCTCAAATGTTTCAGCCTTATCCATAAAAGTAAGCGCGTGATAGCCATAACGCTGCATCGCCTCAATATGCCGTTGATAAGAGAGAAGCTCACGCCTTTTATGAGTTACAGAAAGCTGTCCTCCTATCAAATCACACGGACAATTAGGCATTGTGCATAAAGCTAAAATATCTCTTTTAGCTTCTTCTGCCAAATCAAACAGAGCCTTACTTCGCTCAAAACCATACTTTTTTTCTAATGTTTCTACCCATTGCCGTTGCCCTGTTCCCAGCTGTCCACCATTGCGCCCTGAAGCACCATCACCAAAACGTGATGCTTCAAATAAAACAACACCTACTCCAGCTTTGGCTAAATGATAAGCAGCCGAAAGACCCGTAAATCCGCCTCCAATAATGACCACATCACACTGTCTGTTTTCACAAAAAGAAGGATACGATGGACGTTCTCTTAAAGCATCTTCATACCAAGAAATTCCTGGAGAAATTGAATTATAATCAATCATCGTCATAAAATTTAAACATTCAGCAGGAGATATTCACGCTCCCACGGACTGATTACTTCCATAAAAGTTTCAAACTCTTGGCGTTTGATTGCAGCATAAGTACTGACAAACACATCCCCTAAAATAGCACGTATCACTGTATCTTGTTCAAACAAATTGACTGCCTCAATGAGTCCACGCGGCAACTCAATATTATCAGCGTTTACATTATTAGTCGCTGGCTCATCCGGCTCAATTTTTTGTTGCAAACCAATAAGACCACACGCTAAAGAAGCTGCAAGGGCTAAATAAGGATTCGCATCTGATGAAGGAAGTCTATTCTCAACACGCCGCGCTTGAGGAGCAGAACGAGGAACTCGAAAAGCTGTAGTACGATTATCATATCCCCATCGCAAATTAACAGGAGCCGAATTATCAGGAACAAGACGTCGATAAGAATTCACATAAGGTGCAAGCATCACAAGTACCCCTGGCATATGTTTTTGCAATCCACCAATAAAATGGCGAAAACAGATACTTTCTTCACCATTTTCCTGTGTAAAAATATTCATACCGGTTTTCTTATCAACAACCGATTGGTGAATATGCATAGCAGAACCCGGCTGCCCTTGAATGGGTTTTGCCATAAAAGTTGCATACATATTATGTTTTAGTGCTGCTTCACGAATTGTTCGTTTAAACATAAAAACTTGATCCGCTAATTCAATAGGATCACCATGACGTAAATTAATTTCAAACTGACCTGCTCCTTCTTCATGAATGAGGGTATCAATTTCCAATCCTTGTGCCTCTGAAAATTGATAAATATCATCAATCAAATCATCAAATTCATTCACACCAGCAATGGAATACCCCTGTCCACCACCAATTGAACGTCCAGAACGACCAACCGGTGGAACTAACGGATAATCAGGATCGGGATTTTTTTGTACCAAATAAAACTCAATTTCTGGTGAAACAACAGGGCTTAAACCCATTTTTGTGTAAAAGTGAACCACCGTTCGTAAAACATTGCGTGGTGTGTAATCTACAACCTGACCATTTTGATACACAAGATCACAAATCACCTGTGCCGTAGGAGCATCTTCCCATGGAACAATGCTTAACGTAGAAAGATCAGGCTCAAGGCGTAAATCACCATCTGCTTTAGGATATTCAAAACCATGACCATCTTCCGGATAATCCCCTGAAATTGTTGCCATAAAAACTGCTGAAGGCAATGCCAATGATGTTTCCGATGTAAATTTTTTAGAAAGCATCATCTTGCCCCGTGGTACCCCTGCTTGATCAGGCGTAATACATTCAATATCCTCTACCTTACGGAAAGCAAGCCATTGTGAAACTTGTTCCCAATTGTGCACACCACGTAAACTTTTGAGAAAACGAGAAACAGGTTTAAAATTCTTACTTTTCGTTTGTTTACCATTTTTTACATCCATAACATACCAACTTTAAAAACAATCAAGTCCTATTCTTATTGTATCAGCCCATGCATAAACGACACGAAAAAAATTTATCAACTGATATTTTGAATAATACTATAAGATCCATCAAGGTAAAAGAACTTTACGCTCAACAAGCTATCCTATCACCATAGTGAAAAAAATGATATTGCACGCGATACATCGGTGCTAACCTTCTCCTTATATAAAACAGCGAGAAATACCATATTGTACGTAACCTAATTCCGATTCAAATAATCATATATAAGCAAACATTGGTGAGAATAATAAAGGCGAGATATTTAATTTCCTTTTGGTTGTCGCAATGCTTAATTAAAAGAAAGGAAACTTTTCTTTTAATATGAAGCAAGTTTTGTAACTCTATTGTTATCCACATAGAAGTAAACACCCTAGTCATGGTGAGTAGCCTTTACAGCTAGTGCTTACAAACACTCACCCCGCCATAATATGCGTAAATGTATTTTCAGGATAAGACATACGCTCAACATTTCCGACATGAAACTTAACCATCGCCTGCATAACAGAGCTATCAACCTTGTTCTGAGCGAATGGTACAAACTCTGCACTTATATCAATTTCCACCGCTTGACATTGCACTTCGCACACAATATTTAGAGCTGAGAATCCAGTAGAGCATACCAAATCCAATAGATAGGAATTTTTGCTAATTGCGCCATGCGTGATCCAACATTTGATAGTCTCCAGCCCACTAGGAGGTGTGTTATTTATATCTAAAAAGCCAAAAAATCAGGATATGAGAACACAATAATATCAATTTCCTTTGAACTAAAGTCCTTCATCGTCGATCTTCCACCATCGTAAAATCTTTTTTGTATCAGTTGCTTTCACATACTTTGACTTATGACCTAGTGATACTGTGCAGATTGAGTACACATCCCCAGAGCCCAGATTGTAATTAAGTTCGTACCACTCTGCTCTTTTATAGAAAATAAATAACCATAATCTTCAGATATAATATGCCTAGATTCAATAATTACCGTAAGCTTATGTAAATCACAACCCAATTGTGATAATGCCTCATAAATTTTACGAGGGTATTCGTCATTGATCGTCACGGCATCGCAGAACGCTGTGGAAGTCGGATATCCCCCGCCTAGACTGATAAAACTTTTTTGATCCTTCAATGCGTAAATATCCTTTCCAGCCTTAGTTAAGGTGGATACTATTAACTCAGTCGAATTCAAATTAGAGCCCACATGCAAAGGCGCCCCATTAAGCCTAATCCTATTGGATTCTAGCAAAGATAATGCGGCACGTAACTCCGCCGCAGTCATACCAAAACGCAATCTATCCCCGTTTGCCAGTACATGGCACAATCTCAATGAGATTTTAGGCAATATGTCAAAATGGCGGGCAAGAGCGATGATGTCATGTAATTCGATAATATTATCACACTGGACATTTATATGTTTTCTAATAGATAATTCTATCTCTTCTCGAAGTTTTACAGGGATATCAAAAAATATATATCTACCTTTAAAATCATCTTTTTGCACTAATGATATTTCATAACCAGACGCAAATTCCAAGTCCCAGCAACATAACAATGATGCCCCGCACGTCCATTAAAATACCCTGCTTTTTCTCGCCCTAGGCATTCATAGCCCGACCACGTAAAACAGGATACCAATTACAATATCAGACCATAAGGCTGCAAGAGAAAGTTCTTTTATATTTTTATCTTTACATTGCCTCTTAAACAAGCTCGCCTGTTCATATAAGAAGTTATATGTATAATACATATAACTTCTACAAAAGGAGGATTCATTATGTTCCGTAAAAATCTTTGGTAATACACTCGGGTGATTGGGTCACCAGTCGCCCGTCAATAATATAGTGCGAGTTAAGAAATTGGGGGAGGTAAGTTATGCAACTCGTGGATCATCCTTTTGTGAAGTTCGACCAACTCAAGACGATTTACAACTTCACATATCCGTTATTTCGCACTATTTCAAATGAATTTTACGATTACCTAGACTTTAATAAACTAGCGCACAGTAAGAAAATTCCATAAGCGCGTACCATTTCTCTTTATTTGCATATTCCCTTTTGCGAAACCATCTGTTCCTTCTGTCCCTTTCAGAAAGGAGCCTACAAGCACGTTAAGCAAATCGAATCTTATATGTCAGCGCTTACCACAGAGATCAGAAACAAAGGAAATTTCATTCGCTCGCTTAGAGGGCACATCCGCAGCATCTATATAGGGGGCGGCACACCGTCGCTTTTGTCCGCAGATAATATCCGACACATCGGAAAAGTATTGCATGCCGAATTTGAGCTCTCTTCCTTAGCCGAATTTACACTGGAAAGCGAACCGAAGAGCGTCACACGTGATAAACTTTATGCTGCCCGTGAGATCGGCGTTAACCGGATCAGCTTCGGTATACAGAGTTTCATTGAGCGTTTCCGATCATTGTTTAACCTCACCTCAACACGTGAACAAATCAACAATACCGTGGCTTGGTCACAAGAGATAATTGGACATGTCGGTTTCGACCTACTATATGGCAGCACAGCCAGCAAGCCGAAGAACTATTATACGATTTGAAGCAAGCCAGCGAGCTTCACCCTGAAACCATCAACCTCTATGCAATCAACAATCTGGCTATCACGTCGCAACTGCATAAGTCTTACGCACAAAAAGGGCTAAAGCCATCCAGCCTACAGCATCGACAGATGCTTCGCTTATTTAGCGACATCGTTATGCGCAGCTGCGGCTATGCGCCGTGTAATGGGCATTCCTATATCAAAATTGCCAACAACACTCCTCTAACGCTCGCTAAAACGAGTTCAGCTAATTATTTCCGCTATCACAAATATTTGCATGGTTATCATGACGATTATGTGGTTGGCTTCGGGGCGTCAGCAATGTCGATTCTCGGCTCACTCGTCACACGAGCCAATCCCAGTCGAAGCGGATACATTACCGACATACAACTTAAAGGCAAATCCAAAGTATACTACAATTGGGTATCAGCGGAGCAACAAGCCTCCAAGGCTTTGTGTATGAGGCTACCTTATAACGGTTATGCCAAAAAAGAAAGAATTGACTGGACCGCACCCCCCTCTTTCGTATACAATAACCTACAACAGCTCATAGGTGCAGGTCTCATCGTAGAAAGTGATAACGATCTCCAGCTGACTCAGCGTGGTTGGCAATGGTATTCCAACCTTATGTATTTTCTTCTACCTCAGGCAGATAGGAATATCTTGGACGGCTATGTCGCAAACATGCTGAATACAACCGCCGTACTTGATGGAACAGCGGAAACCTGTATGGCATCTTAAGGAGAAAAGAATGTTCACGCTTTTTGCCAACAGGAACATACGCTATTTTTGCCTAACCGTTAGTCTGCTCGCCTTACTCAGCGGTGCTTTGCGCACTGCCATCCCGCTATTAGCAAGACAATCTGGATATGGCGTAGTCGGAGTAAGTTGGGCGCAAGGTCTCTTCTCATTAGCGTGGCCAATTTTCGGCATCCTTGCAGGCGCTTTACTTGATCGCTGCGACAAAATAAAACTTGCCACCACAGCTCTCCTCATCTTCATGCTACTGCATATTGTCCTGTTCATACTGCTCATGATACAGATTGCTCCAGCCGAACAAATTTTCTTCTATGCAACCATTGCTGGATTCATCGTCGTTTCTGCCGAAGCTTATATAATGACGATTCCACCACTTATCATGGAGGGAGAGCGATTGATGACCTTCTACTCAATTGTCTTGTTTTTAGATTTCGGGGTCTCCTATTTTCTTGCCCCTGTCATAACAAGCAGCATTTTAGGGCATGGCACACTGCTATTTCTTGGCTTGTTAATCGTGCTTTTTATCACATTGATTTTTACCGCTCGCCGTGCTGTTCCGACATCGCCAACACTTGATAAAGAAAACATCACTTTCCGTTATATTATTGCCGGCTTTCGTTTCATTTTTTCAAATCGGCATCTTACCTCCCTTACATTACTCACATTCTTTCTATCGGTGGTATTTGGAGCATTCCTAACCTCGTTCATCTTCTTCGTTACCGACAGTCGGTATCTGGGCCTACATAGCAGCCAATATGGCGTGATGTTTGCGGCCTACGCGCTTGGAACAATGGCAGGTGCCCTATTTGCGCCGCGTATACGTTATGCACCGGTGCGCCTAGCTGTTCTCACTGACGGTTTAGGAACGGTTGTCTTGCTGCTGATTCCAGCCTTTTCAAAAAGTGCTGTCGTCGTATGGGGCGTCACCTTTATCGCTGGCGTTGGAGCAAGTTTATGGTTTATTGGTGTTACCGCCTTCAGGCAGCGCCTCACACCAAAGCAACTTCTCGGGCGAGCTAATTCTGCTTTTCGGGTGATAGGCTATGCTGGAATGCCGGTCGGAAGCTTTTTGGTCGGCGTCCTTGGTTCTTTTATATCATTGCAGTTTGCTGCCGCCTTTATCGCTGGACTACTATTGGTGGCTATCGCGATAACGCTTCCATTTCTTTGGCAGGCTGATCATATAAACACACCCAATCCTGCCACGAGGTAACAGCTGCTTTTTAAAAAAGACACGGTCAAAAAAGGCACACATACCCTATTACGCAATCGATTGATCTGTTCTTTGGACGAGGAAATTATAACCATAATGGCTGATAGAGCCAGCGGCACTATAGAAGCAGCCAAACAAGCGCTAAAGACAAAACAGCCCCTTTACGTTGCATTGGGCGATGATCCAACGCCTATATGAAGGATGCAGAGAGCTTATAGCGCACAGAGCGCAATTCTTAACTAAAAACTCCGCCCTAGCAATGCCTACTTATACTCCAGTTAATCCGTCACCCGCTGGACATCAAATGCCTCACCCCTTTACCGCTCCTCAAAATACATTTTGTTGCACTTACGCGCCGTATTCTTCCTTTGTAATTAAAAGACCAGCCCTCCTTTCCTAATTTAGGATCTCTGCCTACACAACGAGCAACAGATGCGACCATATATGCAATCACGCCTTAGGGCCTGCATAGTAGGAAGCTTAGTTCGAGAGATTCATAAAGCCTATATCCCAATAAATTTTCCACCCAATCCACCTTTTAAAAGGGCGGATTTATATAAACCGTTAGAGCAAGCTATGAAATCCTTAGGTGTATTAGAAATAATTGGCTGTTTTTACCTCAGACCAATGTTGATTGACTTTTACTCGTGCATATACGCAAGCGGTGCTACTCTTTTCTCAGATAGAAAGGACATAATCGTTACCATCTGACCTATTATTGTTTGAAAATAAAGAACAAGTATCAGTGCGACTGATGATATTGAAGAGCTATCTCATTTGTGGCTGTACTTAATTACGGCATTGGGAAGCTAGACACGCAATCCCCCATTTCTGCGCGCCTTCTGCATGATATTCATAAGATTTTATTACGCGGTAAACGCGGTACGTCCAAAAGCCTTGGCTAATTTCGCAAAGCACAAAATTAGCTTGGCGGTACGCAATTAAAGACAGCGTCATTCGTGCCGCCCACTCCTACCACAGCCCCCCACTCTTTCTACCACCATCCCCCGCTTAGAATCGCGCCAACTCATCACCGGTGCCTCGTTAAACACCACACCAGTCTCAAGGGCGGTAAAATGCGCCTTGCCACATTTAATCTTCAGCATTTCTTTAAGGCGCAAATCAAACTCGCTATTCGTTCCTTTTGTTTCCAGTACAAAATAAAGCTTTTGCGCGCCATCTCACTCTAAAACACCCCCAAATCCGGCGTGTAAGAGCCTATGAGCGCCACGATTTTAAAGCTCCTTGGCAATTTAAAAAATAATTTTACTTCGGAGGCATTATCATTAATTTTGCGCAAATTCTTTCTCAATATTACTCTTATAAACCCCACATGATCATATACACTCTTCTCATTGACCACCGCCGGCCATATGATCGCCTTTTCCGACCTAATTTTACAGATATGGGATCAATCTCATTGTGATGCGCACATCCAGAGATTATTTTATCCTCTGCATTAGAACCAAAAACATGAACAATACGCAGAGGCTTCGGTAAGAAGGCCAACCGCTCAATCTCAACCTACACGAAAATACATGTGCAGGCGAATGCCCCCCATAATATGCAATATTTCAAGCCCGTCCATAGGGGTACCCCTTTTAAAAATTGTGCCTATGGCTTATAATAATCTCCAAAATATATATTTAGCCCTTGTCTGAAATAACTCAATTTTGGATTGATGAGAACGAAAACGCGCTGCGATAATCACGTTGCTCAGCCCTAATAACCGGCGAAGGGAGCCAATATTCCTGCACCACCAATGACTAAATAACGGTATTTCCTATCATTTTTGATCATATCCTCCACCCTTATTGTACATTTTATCAGCAAGATGTGCGCAGCAAGCCCGTACATTTACGCTGCTAAGTCTCCGTGTGCGGTTTTCATTCTCAAACGCAAAATCATCTTTAGCCGAAGCAACTTGATATTGCAGCGCCTGTCCATAAAGCGTATGCACAATTGGTACCAAATATACACAGGGCAGTGCGCATTTTGGGTTATATTGTCATGAGAGAGATGACCAAAAACTTTATCCCAAAAGCATTATACTCTAAATTATCAAGAGCATTCTTCAATCCCCCTGAATAAGACCCGTGATAAACAGGGCTTGCAAGAATAACATCGTTAGCGTCTGCGATTGTTTTGACAAATGCATGCGTTTTAGCATCACAATGGTAATGACTTATAAAAACAACAACTTTTTTAAATGCCTCCTCAACGGCGTATGAATATAAGCACGTTTTTTCTCGTCATTTTTTAAGGTATTAAACTCTTCCAATCTACCGAACTTACTCTTAAATTGTAGCCGAATGATTTTAATAAACCCATATTATTTTAAAAACTCAACAAATAATATTGAGGCTACAATCAAAGACACTTCTTTTCAATATTAAGCAAGTTTTGTAACCTATATTGTTATCTCCATAGAAGTAAAAACAGCCTCTATGGATGGTGAGTAGCTAAGCCTTCACAGCTAGTGCTTTACAAGCGCTTTTATAACACTCACTCTGCCCCAAACATAGGATTGCATTTTATTAAATAACCCACGCGCATATAATTAAAGAGAGAAACGATTAAGCTTGCACCAATCATGCCAAGCCAATAGCCAATAAAGTCATATTCAAAAAAATTTGCCATTAGCGCTCCCCCAAATAGGCCTAACCCCCAATAACTTATTGCTACAACAATTGTTGACCAAAACGTATCAAGCAAACCCACAAGTATGCCATTGAGCATAGCTCCTAAAGTGCCAAAAGCAAAAGACAATAAGATGAACGGAAGCAACTTCCAAGAGAAAACAACAACGCTGTCTTCAGAAATATTAAAGATGGTTGTAAGGATAAATTCATAAGAGAGATAAACAACCACTGATAAAAATAAGACATAAGCTACAGCAAAAACTGTGACACTCATACGCAGCTGTTTTAGAGCCATATTATTCCTATCTGCTCTATACCACGCTGCTATTGTCGCGGCTGCGCTGGAAATCCCCAAAGCCACCACAGAAATAAGCATATCGAGTCGCATCCCTATCGTATGTGCGGCCAAAGATTCGATCCCATAAGCCGTAATCATGAATGCAATAACCGAAGGAAAGCCCTCCGCAATAAGAATACGTATACCAATAGGTAGCCCTACTCGCAGCAATTTTATTATCGTGAAATCTCTAACTTTGGTCTCAAATAATTAAAGCGAAAAGAATGAAAAGCAGAATTGCGGGACAAAATTATTGCTGCTGCAATAACAATTAAAATACGGATCAAACTGCTCGCAATTCCTGCACCAAAGACACCTAATCCGCTTGCAGAACCTATACCAAAAATAAGCAGCCAAGAGATAAAAAAGTTCACGATGATAGCCGCAAGCATAACCCAAGTTAAGGGCTGTGGATTACCAATTACTGACAGCAATCCTCGGCTATTCACATAAAGATAAAAAAACACCACTCCTATAGCAGCGCCACTATTATATTCCTGTGCTATATTGGCAATTGTCTCATCTTGGCCGAGAAGACACAAAATATTCCTCGTATTGAGTAAAATGATTGCACTCATCATTCCAATCACAAGGGAAAGCCATATTCCTTGATCAAACCATGCCTTTAATGCATATCTATCTTGTCTGCGAAAACTTTCCGCAAGTTTTGGTGCAACCGCGGTAATAATACCTAGCCCAAACAACATAACAAAACTAAATATACTCAGAGCTAACATTGTACCACTCAAGGCTTGCACGCCTAAATGCGCTACAAGCGCTGCATCTGTGAAGGAAATCATCATCTGAGAGATAAACCCTATAGCCAGTGGCATGCCAAGAGAGAGCAATTGCTTCATCACAACAAACATTGTGAAATATCTTTCCATATTGAAGGGCATATTAAGCTCGGATCTTTTAAACAAAACACATTGATTTTTTCCGTAAAGTCTTTCCATCGCAAGTCTTGTGTAAAGGATGCATAATGAGAACGCATTAAGGTAAGAGGAGATGCCCAGTTCTTAAAAAAGAAGCGCAATGCACCTTTATTGGTTTTTTGGACTTTATGCCATGCGTTTTTTTGTACAATACTATGCCCCCAAGCAACTACAGTCATTGATAAAAGATCCTCAGCGAGCCGTTTGTTCGTCTTGTATATCCATTTTTAGTATTTTTAATCAAACTTTTTGGTACTGCAAGTAATACACCTGTGCTAACCTTTGCTTACTCGCTGCTTACATACGTAAAAAAACAAAGCCGACCAAGTTGTCAAAAAACACAGGCATTAGCATTTTTACAATCCATTGTGCCTATACACCAATTAAAAAAGAGCATTTATGATACATAAGGCACCTCGATGCCCCACCGCTTTACGATCTAAAATTATGAAACTTTATTTCAACAACCAACGCACAATATTTTACGGACGCAAAAGCACCATCTAGCACTCACTAGGAGAGCATTCTATAACTATACGCACCATGTCCACATCACAAAACTATAGAGACTTCATATGAATGATTGCCCTCTCCAAAAATAATAATTTTGTCCACCTCCGAATCCAATCTGAAGTATTCATTTAACAACACATCAATATCATATCCTCTTGATATGCTCGTTCGCGATATTTCTGGCTAATAGCCGCACAATCATTTGATGTATTCAAATCGGTAAGCATCTCTACTAAAAACGATGGACAGCTATTAATTTCGACTCAATCCATATAAGATGACCCACACACTATTTTTTCCTGTGTCTTTATGTAAGTCACAGGCAAGTCCCTGTTCAACTGTATCTTCACTTTCAAACCTCCTCGTCTTTTATTAACTTTTTATCAGTATAAAGCCAAGCCAAATTAAGCGGGATAATTAAACATATACAAACCAAGGCAAAACAAAAAGCTGCTTCTATACAAACATTATTTGCCAACCAACCAATCAGCACAAGCGCTAAAATACCAAAAATACGCGCAAGAAAACTAACCATGGATAAAACCGTATTTGCATTCTTTTGTTGAATATGTTTAAAAAACTCTGCTTCAAACTGCGTCATAGGAACAGAAAAAAAACTGTGAAATACGGTGAATAAAATAATAGGAGCCCAACTGTTTGCAACGAGAAGCAGAGCAAGCATAACAACAGCACTTAGGACGAGTGAGCACAAAGTTATCGCCATAGGAGCATATTTTTGCATAAGATATTTAATTACAAAGCGATTAAATAAGTATTTTACGAGAGTATAAGACACAAAGCACAGGCCAAGAATAAGAATTTTAGTCTTTCCTGTTGCATTGTCTAATACTCCTGTTTGTCCCAAAATAAAAGGTTGCCAAAAATGAAATATTGGCTGCAATGCAGCAACAATAAAACCACATATCAATATATAATATAACCCGATTTTTGAGGTAACTAAATAAGTAAAAGCTTCTGTTGCATGCAACAAAGAACCCGATTTTATTGACTGACTATCCGAAGCGGATGCAATACCTATCCCCGTCACCCGACTAAACAAGAATACAAGCACGAGAAACCCGAAAGAACAAAAATAATATGCCGACTGATAATTATCCATACACAAAACAATAAGAACACCTAGAGCACCAGCAACCGTATTCATGAATGCCGTTAGTTCCCGCTTATAGGCGTTTACTTGGTGGTAGACCAAACTACCTTTGTAACCACCGCTATCGATTAAGCCTTTAATCCATGTGCTATCAGCGCCAGAACATAAAGCAAAGCCTAAAGCATATATAATTTCTGCCGGAATTAAGACAGAAAGATTAGGCGCGTAAATACATAAAAAGAAGAAGAGCGAAAAAAAGAAACATGATAAGATAACATTTTTTTTAACGCCAATTTTATCTCCTAAAATCCCACAAGGCACTTCAAAAATACAAATAGCCGCGCTAAATACAATTTGTAATAAGGCTAACTGTGCTATACTAACGCCCATAGACAAGAAAAAAAAAGCATGGAAGGAACCTGTAATCAGCCGAACCCCGCTCATTGCCCCACAGCCATAGAGCAACTTTTTAACTTCATAATCTATCGTCATTAATATATCCAAAAGCTATAAAGCTGGCAGCTTTTTTGCCGCCAGCTTTATATATTTTAAAACTTCAATTCATAGAAGCGCCTCAAGCAGCCATTTTCTGCTCACTTGCTCGGGCTTTGAGCGCAGCAACATCAACCCGTTTAATTTTTTTTCAGGGGTTTATACATATCTTTAGTTTTCATAACTTTACCTCCTGTATTAAATGAAAACAATTAAATTCAACATGAAGTGTACATTATAACTACCTTTTATCAATTTATTATTTTGATATAAAAATCTTTTCTCCCCTCCCCCTTAAGTATTTCATGCTCCAATCATTCTGTAACAACCACCGCAGCACTTGGAAACTCATGCGCCCCTTCGGGCAAAGTACGCTTATATTCACGCCAATTTATCACCGGCTGGTCGTTAAACGCAACGCTCGTTTGCAGTGCAGCAAAATGCGCTTTGCCGCATTTAATCTTCAGTATTTCTTTAAGTCGCAAATCAAACTCGCTATTTGCCCCTTTTGTCTCCAGCACAAAGTAAAGCTTTTGTTCGCCATCTCGCTCTAAAAAAACTGCCCAATCAGGCGTATAAGAACCAATGGGAGTGGCTATTTTAAAACTTCTTGGTAGTTTAAAAAACAATCTGACTTCAGGATCATTTTCAAGACTTTGTGCAAACTCTTTCTCCACACTGCTTTCATAAACCACATGATCATACACACTCTTCTCACTCACAACAGCTGTACGCTCTAAATTTGCCACAAGCTCTTCACTGGTAAAAAGCTCTTGCACACTATATTCTTGCCCGACCAGCTTTAAATATTTAATGCCATCAATTGTAAGATTAACATGGGTTTTATTGAGTATTTCTTCTATGCGCTCTAAAAAAGCTTGTGGATTTTTTACAAACTCATGCTCACGGCCACTCTTGGTCAAAATACCAATAATTGTCTTTGTGGTTAATTTCAGCTTTAAGGTCAAATAATGTACAATGTTCGGCAGTGCACAAAAACTATAATCAAGCGCACTCTGCTTTAATAACTGCTCTTCATAGGTCACACCAGCACTATCCAGTTCTATCTCTGCTGTCTGATAAACCAAATGCGCGGGCGCAACTGGCGCCATTTTTTCCACTGCATCCACTGCTTTGGCAACAAACTCTGTGCGATCAAGCTTTGCACGATAAGTGGTCTTTTTATTGATCTTTTCCCACAAGGCCAAAAACTCTGGTGAAGCCACTGTTTGCTTTTTAAGCTTAACCCGCACCTCGCGCGTAGCATTACGAATAATCGGCATGGCTTGGCTCGCTTCTAGCGCCTGCAGCACAGCCTGCTTCTGCCCTTTACTAAAACGTTCACTTAAATCTAACGTCCCAGTCGCCCATTGCGCTTTTAATGTATCTGTGATTTTTCCTGCTGATGTAAGCAAGGCTTTTTCACGCAACTCAACCAATATATCAGCAGCCTCTTGCGAAGACAGAATTTTTGTTTCTGTCACAGTTGTCATATAAATCAGATCTTGCAGCGTCTCAACATTAATAAGCGCGCCCGCATCAGTTTTTTTCACAATTTCTTGACGCAATTCGCGTGGCATTTCCTCCGCCCCTATAGCATCAAATTCGCTCGCTACTAAATCTTGATCTACTTTAACGACACCTGCCTCATCAATAAAATCTTTTGCAACAAGTATTTTAACAATTTTTTGTGCTTGCGATACTTCCACTTTAGCGGCCACATATTTTACATCTTCATAAATACGGCCAACCAAATGCTCCATCTGCAATGTACCAAGTTTATAACCAATATCCGCCTCTAATTCTTTTTGCAATGTACTCACAAACTCAGCAAAGCTTTCATTCACCATGACATGCAGCACATTTATATCTTTATCTTCTACCTGTTCACCGTGTTGGTTTACGCACAAGCGCAAACCGCGACCAATCTTTTGCCGTACGGTAAAATTCGATTTTTGCTCAATCAACATACACACTTGAAACACATTCGGATTATCCCAGCCTTCTCTCAAGGCCGAATGCGAAAAGATAAAACGCAAGGGGCATGCAAAAGATAATAACCACTCCTTATCACGCATAATCGTGTTATAAGTGTCATCATCAGCTTGGCTGTCGCCCTTTGTATCCTTATAGACGCCTTTTTTGTCTTGCGAGAAATAACCGCCGTGCACGTTTCGAACATTTTGTGCAAACTTAGTTCGCAAGGAGGCATATTTCTTTTTCGCCAACAGCTCTTCATAACATTCTTCAAACATACGCTCATAAAGTGCTGGCTCTTCATCAGAGCTACGATATTTAGCCACCTCATCAATAAAAAAAAGTGATAAAACTTTAATCCCTAAAGGCGCAAGCCGCAATTCTTTATCTAAATGTGTTTCTATAGTGCGATAAATTTGCGCGCGTTTAAGCTCTATTGTATTCACATCACCAAGGGCGTGGCCAAATTTGACAATTTCAGTATCAGAAAACTCAACAGCTTCATCCCCCGCCATGCAATTGATACCCGAAACAATATAACCCCTATAAAGCTCACGCCCGCCCGTAACGCGATACAGATCATCGCCTTGTCTCACTGTAACTGTTTTGCGGCTCACAGTGCCATTCTTTCCCGCAATATCCAACTCTAAGCGCGCCTTAAAGCCATGTTTGTGAGATACGGATTTCAAGGCAATATAGGGACGGTTAAAATTTTGCTCTATCTGATTAGAAGAAACACAAATTTGCTTTACCAGTCCTTTTTTATAAGCATCAACAGGTGTTAAACGATATAAAAGATTAATCTCATCTTTATGCGTGGCACTATAGCGGAAAACACAAAGCGGATTAAGGCTCGCAATAGCCTCCTTCGCTTTTGCTGTATTATCCACCGATTGCGGTTCATCTATGATCACAATCGGATTTGTATCTTGGATATAGCGCATAGCACTTTCGCCATTCAGTCTATCTTGCGGAAGGTTGATAATATTTTCTGCTTTTTTAAATGCATCAATATTGATAATCATAATTTCAATATTGGTAGAGCTTGCAAATTGGCGAATTTGCGAAAGATCTTTTGAATTATAAATAAAATAACGATAGGGCAGATTATCAAACTCTGCTTGAAAATGCTCCCTTGTTACCTGAAGTGATTTATACACCCCTTCGCGAATAGCAACACTTGGTACGACGATAATAAATTTGGTAAAGCCATAGCGTTGATTTAACTCAAAAATCGTCTTGCTATAGACATAAGTTTTGCCTGTTCCCGTTTCCATCTCAATAGAAAACTGCTTTTGCTCTAGCGTCTTACTCGCCAAGAGTTTATTGTTCTGTTGCACCTCTTGTAAATTTGCTAATATGCTTTCATCACTGATCAATAATTGATTACCATAACCAAATTCATTTAACGCTAATTGTCCTTGTTCTGAATGCAAGAAAATAGAAGAATTCCGTCGTGGTTGGCCTTTAAATAAATCAATGACGCTTTTAACCGCATCATTTTGAAATTCTTGTTGTTTAAATTTAAGTTTCATATCGCCGCCCCAATCGTCTCTCTATAGTTTAAATTTTATCAAAACTTACTTCATTGTCTTTAAAGATAAAGTCGCAATTAATAAGCGCCTCATCACTTTTAAAGGCCGCATCAAGCGCTACGATTTTTACGGGCAAATACTTTATCATCTCTTCCGCATCTTCGGGTTCAAAGGGCGGGTCTATGGCTATAATTACCAAGACATCGCCTTCGCTCTCGCCTATATAATAGAATTTTTTGCCATTGATTGGTAAAGGGTAAATTTTTAAATCCAGTGGCCAACCATATTTAAGTATGATTTCGAAGATAATATCTTGATGAGAGCGCTCGGGATTCACCCCCTGCAAAATATGATCCAAGCGCATTTGCAATTGTTCTTTAACATCAAGTGCATTCGGATCAATCGGGCTATCGTCCCATATGGAAAAGTTGGAACTATCGAGCTCTAGAACGCGAAATCCGGTGTCTAGAGGCTGCTCACTTGTGAGTTCTGCTTCATGCTTTTGCTTGATTTGTGCACCAGCGCGGCGAATACGTTCAATACCTATATCGCAGATAGTTTTATAACCAGTTTTATAGGCTTCGCTCTTTTCATCACATAATTCAGGCAATTGCACCATGATGAATTTGCGATTACCACCATCTTCAGCATTCAAAGCCATCACTGCATGCGCCGTTGTACTAGAACCAGCAAAAAAATCGAAAATGATGTCGTTGTCACTGGTCGTCTGTTCAATCAATTGCTTTATAAGACTCACACCCTTGGGATGATCAAAAAATTGGCCGCCTAAAAGTTCTCGTAATTGTTTGGTCGCTATAAAATTCATATCTGTTTCAAGCATTGTACTAAATGGTTTAGTTTGAGATTTAACTTCTGTTTGATGACGTTTATAAGTAGGCGTACCTTGTCCGTTTTTTGGGAAGATCACCTTGCCTTCTTTGATGATGTTTGCCATTCGTCCTTTTTCATAAGCCCATACACGATTGGGATTACACTGGTAAACTACACCCGTTTGTGGATCAGTAATCGGGTAATTAAGATTTGGCCGCTCTGATGCTGTTTTATTGCATGTCAAATTATCAGCCATCCAAGGCCCGCGCGGGTCATTATCGGGGTTGGTATAATTTGCAAAACTCTTTTGTACTCCACTAAAAACAGTGTGCCTGCGACTATAACACAAAATGTAATCATGGTCTGTACTTACATTGTTTTGCGCATCATTAGCACCAGTGCGTTTCCTCCACACCAGCTGCGCAACAAAATTCTCTTCGCCAAACACTTCATCACATACTTTGCGCAAATTATGAACTTCATGATCATCTATTGAGATAAAAATCACCCCATCGTCACGCAATAAGGTCTGTGCCAAACGCAAGCGCGGATAAATCATATTGAGCCAAGCCGTGTGAAACCGCCCCATTGTCTCAGGGTTCGATTTTGTCGTTTGGCTCGTCACTTCCTTATATCGCGCCAATGGGTCTTTAAAATCATCATCATAGATAAAATCATTACCCGTATTATAGGGCGGGTCTATATAGATCATCTTCACTTGGCCAAAATAAGCCCGCTGGATAAGTTTTAACACTTCAAGATTATCGCCCTTAATATAAAGATTATGTGTATTATCAAAGTTTACGCTCTCCTCGCGCTTCGGGCGCAATGTCGCAAGTGAAGGCTTTTGCGCAAGCTTTAAACTTGCTCCTTTGCCCTTCCATTCAAATTTGAACTTCTCAAAATCATTATCAATATATTCGCCGCATAGATTAAGAAGCTGATCTATATCCAGCTTTCCCTCAGCAAAACATTGCGGAAAGACTGCTTTTAACTTTTCTATGTCTGGATTAATAGGGCTTTGACTCATGCCCTCTATTTTATCTTCACCCGCTATTATACTCATCTTTGCGCTTCTCCGTTACGCTTAGTATAAAATATGTCTATGAATATTTCTTTTGTACGTCGCAATTCCTTTTATCCTATTTATTTCTATATCCTCTGCAAATTTACTTTCATGAAAAATGTCGTATAAGCTGTTCTCTTTATTTTTTAAAGTTTCTTGTGCTTGTTTTATTTCTTTTTGCTTACGCAAGTCAGCTAAATAAATTCGCATTACCACATTTTGATCATTTTGCTTTTCTTTGATTTACTTTGCAAAAGCAATAATTTCGCGCTCTAAATTAGCCGCTGTTTGGCATAATAAAGACAGCGATTTTATATTTTTTCTTGTGTGCTATTATGGCACTTACAAATATTATCAATAAGCTTATCAATTGGCACAAGCACATCCAAGTACTATCACTGCCAACGAAAACATAAATTTCTTCATCATGTATTTCGACGCAATAAAAACCATTTCACAAGGGATTATGTCAGCATCCACTTCTAGTTTTCCCTTGTCCGCACAAGCAAGATTTGCTAAAATACCTTTTACGGAAGGTAAAATAAAAACACCCTCAAACGCCCACCAGTAGGCTGAAAATCCTTCCCATGCCATAAAACGCTTTGCCTTTATAGGTTTTATACTGTGTGTCAGATTCATAATAAAATATAGCTCTTATCATTTTGTCCCTGAGTGATTTGTATTGCCTTATCAATCATATAATTAGGCTCATGTATAAACCATGCTTTTACAATCTGCCATAGGAATGTATTAATCTCTTGCACTCGCTCCTTAAATATATTGCGGCATGATTTTTACATTATCAGCAACGTTGGTATTAATTTCCAACCTTCATGACGGTAAGCTTTAACAAAGCTTTCGTCTGCTTCTTTTTGTCGTCCCGTTAGTTAAACTCTTGCTTTAAACCTTCTTCGGTTTTACGTCTATATATAGCGCCGCGTATTGGTTTTATCGCTTGTTTAAGCACCTTTCTTGTCCCCTGTCATCCTCTCATCCCCGCCTTACAAGGCCAAAAAACAAATGGCTATTCCAATTGATGCCGGTAATATGCTTGGCAATAACTTTCAAGCTTTTGTAAATCTTGCCCTCATTGATAGCCTTTTGGCACCACAAGCACATGATGCGTTTGTCCTAAATAATCGTCACTGAAATAAGTGTGCCATAAGGCTTTGGGCTCCTACATTGACGTATACTTTACTGTGGCTATTTCTTGCTCTAATTGTTTACAACTCATTGTCTAATCCTCTCAAACACATGAATGTTCTATTTCCTCGATTAGTCCAGAAAATAGTGTGTGTTCACAAAGTCAGACAAAAGTGCAATTTATTCTTTTGCATTGGATAGCTCAACTCCCTCCACGCTTAGAACCAATAAACCTAAGCTTATTGCTGCTATAAGTTTACCGCGCACCCAAAACGAGAAATTTATATCCTATTGAAAAAATAAATTTAGAAGATCCCTTCTTAAACAAAGTCTCGACTAAATAAGATGGTTTGGGCATTTTTAGCAAAAGAGATAAAAATTCACTATCTCAAGGATCTTAACTACGTTATCGATCATACGCAAAAAAGGTGAGAAGTGCAGATTTCTAAAAGAAATGATAATAGTCTTATAAAGAGAAATGGTACTGCAAGCGATACATCGGTTCGAACGTTCTCTTTAAAAACACACCGTAATTACAAGCGGCTTCAAAAAACAGCCTTACTAATATAATATTAGCTAGAGGGTTACATGTATATCGCAATAATAATGCACTCATTCCCGCAAGAGTGCTCCACATATTATGGCGTAGACTGTACAAACTCTGCCGCTCTTGCATACTCAGGCGTAAGGCCACTTAGTCGTATAGCAGCCGCAGTTTCAACGTAAAATAGCGGACGCTTCTGTATCATAATACTTGACAGAAGCATCAACAGCTAAGGATATAGGAACTAATTTGGATTCTTTCGAAATGCTATATATAAATTTAATGTGCCGCCCCACAACACACCACCAGTAAACCCACTTAAAAGACCAAAAAGAAGGTTAAAATCAAATGCATATTTCAAATCAGGTACAACCTTGAGAAAAACAATCAATGTGAATTTGATGACAAAAGCGATAAGAATAAATGTCAGCGTCAACGGCGTACCAGGCAGAATAATGAAATCCGTTCCCTCTTTGATTTTTAAACGCGCAGTAGCACGCCAGAGCAACCAGCCAACGCCAAAGCCGATCATCAGCCCTGCCAACATTGCGATTGCTCCCCAGCGTGGGAAAGCCAGCTGGTTAATCACATCGCTTGCGCCCAAAAAAAGAAAGACTAACGGCAAGAGAAAAAGGCGGTAAACCTTCGTTTCCCTATCTTTCAATGCGATTATTCCCCTCGCAATGAGAAAAATAAGCAAAATCCAAGCCCATAAAGGGGTTCCGGTCAGAATGTTAAACAATGACATATTATGCTCCATGATGTTTGATGCGATAAAAATATTGCATGATGTTAGGAAGATATTTAGAAAAAAGAATACCAGTACAAATTAAACCCATAGTGACCAACCAAATCTGCGGGGTCCATGTAAAAAAAGCCACTAGAAGGCCATTGGCAAAAAAGATGATTACCCAAATCCATGTAATATATTTATTGATGAGATAAAATAGGATATGTTTGCGTTTTTCTTCAGAAACACCAGCACTGGCATAAAAAATGGTAAAGGGTTTCTTTACCAGCAAGCTAATCAATGAAACCAGAGCAAGTGACAGATAGCAAAAAACTGTGGGGTAGTTCAGTAAAAGTGTAGACCATCCAGCGAAATAATTAACAAACAGGACAATAACTGTCAGAATGTTAGTAATCATCACGGGTTCTCCCTGCCGGACAATTTTAATATTCACAGCAATAATGAACAATGAAATCACAGTTAAGATGAGAGAGCGTTCGACCAGAGTTAAAAAGTTTCCATTGATAACCCAGGAGTAAATACTCCACGGAATAAAAGAGATTATTATGTTAAACATGGCGCATCCTCCTTTTTATATTTGATAGAAAACTTACCGCAAGTGCTTCGTTTTTTAGTTTCCGTATGAATATAAAAAACGCCACCCGGTTCATACTCTGTATCCTGTTTAATGGTCAACTGATAGGTATCTCCCGGATAAACTGCTTCAATGAACTTTACTTTTTTCAGCGCAACAGATGCGATATTTTTTGTCCTACCCTGCGTGGCTAAAGCCAGAACCATCTCAATCATAGTGAACCAGGACATACGGCGCGGGAGGGGAAATGTTCCTCAAAAAGCGGGTGATGCGCATTAAAGGAAAAAGTACAAGAATCTCCGGTTACGGAGGAAATCTTACATAAATCGCCTAGTAATGGAAGAGCGGCTTTCTCAGAACACGAGCTAAAGAAGCAGACCTTACTGACCATGATGATTGCCTGCGCAATAACGGCCTTTCCATTGTCATATGTGCTAGCCTTACAGTGAATACGGTAGGCCTCATTAATGCGTTCAATATGTCCTTCAACGCATAACCGATCGCTATCAAAATGGGTGGTAGAGAAAAACTGTTCAACCATAACAGGGAGATAGCGATAAGTGAGATCCGAGTTTTTAGCCACCACGGTGGCGAATCGAACTGAAAACTGATGCAAGGCTTCGAGTAACAAGCCCTGTTTCAAATAGTTATGGGCTAAATTCCAGTGAGAAATATCGATTTGCCCGCAAGCACGCATCGGTGCGGTTAAGGTAATACTCTGACATATACCCAAGAAATTTGGCTCGGTGTGATGCTTTATAGCCATAATTGGGAGACCTTTTTATATTTTTCTCTTAAATCCTTTGATGATAAACTGAAGGAATGAGTGCTAAACCGCGCTTGATAGTGCGCGAGAAGTATCGGCATACGACAAACGAAAAAAGCCAACAATCCCAGCTCAGGAGCAGCCCGATGTTTGCTCATGATGCTTGCAATTAGAAAATCGACATTGGGTTGCTGTCCTGTATTGTCCGAAATAGATCGCGCAAGCGAACTGAAGGGGCGCATAGGCGCCTGAAAGCGTAAAAAAAAAGAAATCAACCCAGACATCCCGTTGCATAATCGGATGACCAAACCCTAGCCAGGGTTTGTCTTTGCAATAATGCGTTACCGCCACCTCAAGATTCTCTATTTCAATCTCATGGAGGACACTAGAAAGTCGCATGGCAGCATATTTGCAGGCTCCTATATGCGCGAGACCAGTAGCACAAAATCCACCGATTAGTGCAGAAATGACGTCTCTCTTGGTACGGTTGGTGGGATTTGAACCTACGACCTCTGGTGCCACAAACCAGCGCTCTAACCAACTGAGCTACAACCGCATAAAAAGAAAATGTATCATAAATGTTCACGATTTCGTAAACATTTATTCTTACGCTTATGTGACATAAGGAAAATCAACAAAGTTTGCAAGCCCCTTAAAAAAAATCTCGCAATTTTTTGTGAAGAAAAAAGCGTTTTTTTACAAAGGAAATTTTGCCCAATGTTCAAGACTATGATCACGATAGCTTTTTATGTTATCAACTCCATCTTGTTGCATCATCTGCAAAATCTCTTGCAGAATAGTTATGACAAGATCTGGACCTTCATAAACCATCCCACTATATAATTGAATTAAATCTGCACCAGCTTTTACTTTTTCCAAAGCGGTTTGTGCGTCCTTTACACCGCCAACACCAATAATTGCAATCTCCTTCCCTAATTTTTTACGCATTTTTGCAAGCACAATAGTAGAACGCTCAAAAAGTGGACGTCCAGAAAGCCCACCCTGTTCATTACTGAAGTGACTATTGCTAAGCCCCTGGCGTGAAAGAGTTGTGTTAGAAACAATCAGTCCATTAAAATCAGAAAGTTTTATTTCTTCAGCAACATCATCTAATTCTTTCTCTGATAAATCGGGAGCAATTTTTAAAAAAATAGGAATGGAGAATCCATGCTTGTTCTCTTGCTCATTTCGCGCTTTCGAAACTGCACTCAACAAAAGATGCAAACTGTCACGGGCCTGTAAATCACGTAAACCTGGTGTATTAGGAGAAGAAATATTAACCGTAAAATAATCAGCAACATCATAAAAATGAACAATACCAACAGTATAATCATCAATCTTATCGACCGTATCCTTATTGGCTCCAATGTTGACTCCTATAACACCAGTTTTTTTACACGCACGCAATCTATTGTAAACAACTTGATGTCCGTCATTATTAAAGCCCATTCTATTAATAATCGCTTCATCTTCTTTTAAACGGAAAAGCCGTGGTTTAGGATTTCCAATCTGAGGCTTTGGTGTCACTGTCCCAATTTCAGTAAAACCAAATCCTAAACGAAAAATACCATCTACAACCTCTGCATTTTTATCAAACCCCGCTGCAAGACCAATAAAATTTTCAAACTCAAGACCAGCAACAGTTACACACAAACGTTTGTCGATAACCTTTTGACAACCATTTAATCCACTTTTCAGCCCGAGAATCGCTAAACCGTGTGCTTGCTCTGGATCCAACATAAATAAGGCAGAACGGCCAATACAACGAAAAAAACTCATTAATCCTTCTCCACAACATAAAAATGATCCATCGCACCTCACCTATATCTTTTAACACAAAAGATTTCCAATCAAAGAAAGCATATTATCCAAATAATATTCCCCTTCTAGAAGAAAAATCATCATATAATAGCCATACATGTTTATATTGATATATACTGTGTAAAGAACTTTTTATTCTTTAAAAATGTTTCTCTTTTTCGACATTTTTTAAAGATTAAAATATGAATCCTAATCTTATAAAATGCAGCATGAATTGAAACATCAATGGCTCTTTACCATAGTCATGGTTTTGTGGCATCTTATGCAGGCAAGCTCATAATTCTCTTAAATATGCATGCAAATGCCCTCTATTCCCAAAGTTCCTCTGTGTAATATTGTTTTCAACAGAAACAAAGCTTGTTCTATAAAGCTATTTTTTTCCTAGTATTTATAGGATACATGGTTCATAAAAACATCTAAATTCATACTATTGTTGCACCATTTATTAGCAACAGAATGTTCAATCAATTTGTACTCTATTGATAGAATTTTGAAGAATCTGTGTTGTTTCCTTTGCCATTTCTGATGCGTTAAATACAATTTTGCATCTATTAAGTGCTCTGTCTAACATATATTTTAAGTAATGACAGTTGATTGTTGAACTCACACCTATCATACCAACGACTTCCAAACCAAAATGATCTTGCAAACCCTAGAGCTCTGCTATTTATAAACTGATACAATCTTCCAGCAGATGAAATGTGTTTCTTCCATCGGAATTATCTCCATTTTAGCTCATGCAACCCAGTACAAATAGCTTTTAGATAAGCCATAATGCCCTCCTAATTTCTATTATCGCTTACTAAATTAAGAGGAATTAAATTATAAGTTTTACTGTGGTATTGTGTAAAAATCTCTCTTTTTAATGTTAACATAAAAATCTTGAGGCAATTATATAAATTAAGCTACAGTTTTCTACTTTCTGTTGAAAAAGCAGATATAGTTTTTATTAAAAAAGCTTTTTTCTAGGAAAGGTTCTATGTAAATTCAAATAGAGCCCTAAAATCCAAATAGAACCCTAAAGCTCTTTATTAAACCTTATAAAGTCTTTGAAAATAATATTAATATTGTAATATAATCATAAAAACAAAATCTGCCCTTTCCTTTTTCATCAAAAGCGGTAAGTAAATTACCGTATATCACTTACATAAAGGGGAAAATGCAATGCTTAAAGAATTCAAAGAATTTGCCCTAAAAGGTAATATGATTGATCTTGCTATCGGTGTGATTATAGGGGGTGCTTTTGGTAGCTTGGTCAACTCAATTGTCAATGATATTTTTATGCCAATCATTGGATTGATTACAGGTGGAATTGATTTTTCTAATATGTTTATTCAACTTGCTGGCGAAAAACAAGCAACATTGAGTGCCGCCAAAGCAACTGGAGCAACCATTAGCTATGGACACTTTATTACTTTACTTATCAATTTTCTCATTATTGCTTGGGTGCTTTTTTTATTCGTTAAAGCTATGAACAAAATCCGTAGAAAAGAAGAAGAAAGCCCCCAAAAAACGTCTTCAGAAGAACAACTGTTAACAGAAATTAGAGATCTTTTGGCTAAGAAAAAATAATTTTATGCAAGATTTACATCATGGAACACGAGGAAAAAACATTTCCACAGTTGTTCCGTAATTGGGTTTGGAGAACAGTAAAAATTGTCCCCCTCTTTCTTCCACCATTGCTTTACACATTGGGAGCCCTAAACCTGTTCCCATAAAAGCGCTATCACCAGATCGGCCATCCTTGCGCTCTACTTGACCATAAGGTTGCAGTGCCTGTATAATCTCTTCTTCGTTCATCCCTATACCATTATCACTCACTGAAATTTTTACACGTTCTTTTCTATAAGAAACGTGAACAATAATCTGTCCACCCAAAGGTGTAAAACGA
The DNA here is from genome assembly GCF_042195145.1 of Bartonella sp. CL434QHHD. Taxonomy (NCBI): domain Bacteria; kingdom Pseudomonadati; phylum Pseudomonadota; class Alphaproteobacteria; order Hyphomicrobiales; family Bartonellaceae; genus Bartonella; species Bartonella sp. CL434QHHD. Next base: position 124,859 of record NZ_JBHINT010000042.1, read on the forward strand.
ATAGCATTGGAAAGAAGATTCCATATAATCTGGCGAAACACTTGTTGTGATACAGGAATAAATGGAACATGAGGTGGAGCAACAATACGCATGATAATGCCGTTCTGATTGGCTTGTGTCTCAAGAAAAGCTATCGTCGCACGTAAACAAGATATCACATCAAATGTTTCAGAAATAAGGGAAGAATCAATCTGGTTATCGGAACCAGAATAATTTATCTTCGAGCACTCTAGTAATTGATTAATCAGCAATAATATATGTTTTCCAGAGGAAATAATATCGCGTAAATATCCATGATAGCGCTCATTTTCTATCGAACCAAAACGGCCTTCTCTCATAATTTCTGCAAAACCAATAAGAGCATTCAAAGGTGTTCGTATTTCATGAACAACTCCAACGATTTTATCCTCTTCTGCTTTTTTTTCTCCTGATGGAACTGTTTGTGTCCTATCACGCAACATAACAGCATAATTTCCTTGCTTTGCCAAAAATACAATCGTTATCAAAACGGTTATATTTTTATGATTTTTCGTCATTAAATCAGCTGTTTCTCTGCGATTTAAAACCTGATTTTTTCCCTCCATGCGGATTGATTTAAAATATTTTTCAACCAAAAGTCGGCTTTGAAAAGTAAATAATGAAGAGAGTGGCTGTCCTCGCAGTTCATTTATTTCATAACCCATTAATGCTAAGGCTGCCCTACTCGCTGATTGAATAAAGCCTTCTTCATCCAACCATAAAACACCATCTGTTGCTGTATCCAACAATGATAAAACTGCAGCGGGCTCTTTTACGAGAGCTTGTTCTATAGCATTTACCGGCAATGTTTGTGCATATGGTAACTGAATAGCTGTTTCTTCAACTAAATTTTCTTCTTTTACCGATGAATTCAATTCATCACGCAATTGCTCTGCAATTTCATGAAAAGCTGAGCGTTCTATCTCCGTAAGACATGGTATTTCTGTTGCTAGCTTTTCATTTCTTTTTTCTTGGACTTTTTTTTGTATTTTTAAAACACCAAAGCCACGAAACCCTTTAAGCTGCTTTGTAACATCAAAAATTGGCAAAGCCGACAATTCAACATCAAGCCATTGTAAGCAACCATCAACAGGCCATTGAACAATCTCTTTACTCCAAGGCATAGCCGTTTCAATAAAACGACTGAGAACCAGATATCGATCATCATTAAATTGATGAGCAAGTTCATGAAAACTACACCCTAAAATAGAGGAAGAGAGAGGGCCAACAACTTCAGCTAGCTCTTTTGAGACTTCACAAAACAAACCATTGTGATCGATTTCCCACGTAAAAGGCCGTGGCAAAAGCTCTGGTGTAAAACGAAAAGCTTCTTGCTGCGATTTTAATTCATTTGTATTTAACTTTAACTCATCTGCTTTTAATGGCATAACTAAAACTAAAAAGTGTTGGATTTACTCTCAAATGAATAATGCTAATTTGTTTACAATTATCTGTTCTGGTTAAAATAACTTGATATCTCATATAAATTGTCTGTAGCAAAATTTTGACTGTTTCATCAACAAAACAAGAATAAAAAGAAGCTTCCAGCTCTTGTTGCTTATTCACCCATTATGTAATAAATCTTGTTACAATAATGGTAACATCTCCCTCGCATAAATAGTACTCAAAAAGAATACACTTATTTTACACATTCATGCGCCTTTTTTGAAAAGATATCTCCCAAGATCCCCAAGCTTATTTTACGACGTCATCTGTAAATGGTGTAATGTAAAAGTCCCTATAGAGGATATCAAGGCATTGTGCATTACCATTTTTATACTTATAAAAGAGCTGGTTAGCACCATCATTATACTAATTTCAGCCCCTAATGTTACCAATAGTTCTTGGCATTTGAAGGCATTCATACAAAGATCTTTCTTTCATTAGAATCGCTACAAAAGAAAAAATATACCACCGCACTATTTTATTAAAAATTTTCTCTGTAAAAAAGAGAACACAAATTATCTTTCTTCATATAAAGATTTGTTTAATTTCTTTATATTCCAGATCATTTAGAAATGTTAAAATATCTCATAATCTCCTTTGATATCAGCTTGTTTACCTCATCAGAAGTCTTAATACAAAAGATCGCTTTTGCTTTATTACTCTCCATTTAAATTTTTAATATTATATAAAAAAATAAAACAAGCACATTTAAATAATAACTGTCAGATATTTAAAAAATTGCATATTTTTAAATGCGTTTGTTTATTTTCCTTCATTGAGTAAAATTTCACGTTTTCCAACATGATTAGCGGCTCCAACAATGCCTTTTTCTTCCATCCGCTCGACGAGAGAAGCTGCTTTATTATAGCCGATTGAAAGTCGGCGCTGAATATAAGATGTTGAACATTTTTTATCACGCATAACAATTTTTACAGCTTGGTTATAAAGTTCCTCACCCTCTTCATCAAAATTTTCTTCCTCAGAAATTTCAGCCGCTGAATCAGCAGAAGTATCCTCTTTGTTATCGTCTTCATTATCCGTTACCGTTGCCAAATAATCAGGTTTTCCTTGCATTTTAAGATGTGCAACGATGGATTCAACTTCTTCATCTGAGACAAAAGGTCCATGAACGCGCACAATGCGTCCACCACCAGCCATATGAAGCATATCCCCCTGACCTAAAAGCGTTTCAGCACCTTGTTCACCCAAGATCGTACGACTATCAATTTTTGACGTTACTTGAAAAGAAATGCGGGTAGGAAAGTTTGCTTTAATTGTACCGGTGATAACATCAACAGAAGGACGTTGCGTTGCCATAATAAGATGAATACCTGCCGCACGCGCCATTTGCGCTAAACGCTGAATGGCATTCTCTATCTCTTTCCCTGCCACCATCATAAGATCAGCCATCTCATCAACAATCACAACAATATAAGGAAGCTGCGTGAGATCCATGGCTTCTTCATGATAAAGCATTTCCCCTGTTTCCTTATCAAAACCCGACTGAACAGTACACATGATCGTTTCGCCTTTTTGAGCTGCAAGTGCAACGCGTGCATTAAAACCATCAATATTACGCACACCCAACTTAGCCATTTTGCGATAACGCTCTTCCATTTCACGAACCGCCCATTTTAAAGCTGTTACTGCTTTTTTGGGATCTGTGACAACGGGTGTTAAAAGATGTGGAATGCCATCATAAACAGAAAGCTCTAACATTTTAGGATCAACCATGATCAAACGACACTGCTTTGGTGTCATACGATAAAGAATCGACAAAATCATTGTATTAATTGCAACAGACTTGCCTGATCCTGTTGTTCCTGCAACCAATAAATGAGGCATTTTTGCTAATTCTGCAATGACCGGTTCACCATTAATCCCCTTCCCCAAAGCAAGAGCAAGTTTAAATTCACTTTCACGAAAAGAACGTGTTTGGATTAATTCGCGTAAATAAACGGTTTCACGAACCGCATTGGGTAACTCAATCCCGATAACATTACGTCCAGGAATTACAGCAACGCGTGTAGAAATAGCAGACATAGAACGCGCAATATCATCAGAAAGATTAATAACGCGCGATGACTTTACGCCCGCGGCGGGTTCAAATTCATACATTGTTACCACTGGCCCTGGATGAACATGGATAACTTCACCCTTAATGCCAAAATCTTCCAAAACACTTTCCAAAAGTCCAGCACCACGTTCTAATGTTTCTTGAGGAATCATCGTACCTTCATGAAAAACAGGTTCCTGTAATAAGTTGATCGGAGGAAATTCATAAACATCACAGTCAATAGATTGAATATTTTGCATAAAAGCAGAATCATAATTACCTAATGGCCTACGAGTAGATTGCAATGTTTTAGTTTTACTGTTTGCTTGCATCACAGAAAAATCTTTTGAATTCTTTGTGACGGCTTTGTTTATACAATCAACAGTATTATTGGCGACAGTATTATTGCTATTTTCAGTCTCTATACTCGCTCCTGCATCGCTTAACGCCCCTGTATTACTTAACGTATGAGCAGAATCTTCAACAGAAAGCTTAGAATGACTCTCTTTAGTAGTATCATTATTTGTATGCATTAAATCAGAAATTTTCTCAACGCCTCGCATCCTTTCCGCTGGAGATTCTGATGTAATTGAATCATAGAGTTGTGGAAAGCGGTATTCAAGAACACGGTAAAGAGCCGTTATTGACTCATCAAAGGCTGTGGGAATATCCGGTGTAATTTCATTTGTCGTATCAATTGATATTCCATCCTCTTTTGAAGTTTGAGTCTCCACATGTTCAAATATCAAAGATTCACACTCAAAAAATGCATCATCGGAAAGATGCAAAGCAGGTTTTATTTTTTGTAGCACATTTTCCACTTGTAATTTACGTTCTTGTTCATCCTCCTCAAGTGGAATATTTGCTGACGGCATATGAATAGCTTGTCGTGACAACTGCTTCAGAACCGTTGAATGACAAACTGATGTTTTATTCTCTATTGATTGAGGATTAATGACTTTTTTTGTCGAAAGAATATTGGTTGTTTTCTTGTTACAACGTACAATATCTGTATCTGTAATTTTTTTTTGATCTTGCTTCGTAAAAATTTTAAACTGTTTTGCAAAAACTGGATCTGTTTCTATACGACGACGCAAAATCTCAACTTCTGGGGTTCTCGTGAAACGGACGTTTTTTCCGAGGGCAAATGCCTTTTTCCACACTTCCGGATAAGGAAATATCTCAGTAATCTTAACAGATAAATCTTCTCTTGATGCACCTTCCGTACTATCATCAGAAAAAGAAGACGTAGAAATAGATTTTGTTTTCGAATTATGCATGGCACCCAACAAATTTATAGCAATGAGAAAAATAACCTTTTCAAAAAGAATTCGTAGAAACTATCATACGAAGGTTAATAACCTTTTGCTGATGGTTACTTTTTAATGAAAAAAATAATGCCATAATGCATATTCATAATCTGCCTTTTGCATATTTACGATATAAATTGCTCAGTTTATGGTGTCATAGAGCTCGTATTTCATTTGTTTTGAAGAAAACTTCATGATAAAAAAGATTCAAGAAAATTGTCTATACCTCTCTTTCTCTCCCTTTTCATAAGAGAAACTAGTCTCAATAATACAATGAGCATTGCTCTATTGAATTCTCCATGCTCAATTATCACGATATAATCTAATTTCTCGCGTTTTTATAAGATTACCCTTGTTATCCTCGTTTAAAAAGGCTTAGACTAAGACAATCATAATTACATAAATACAAATAGAAAAAAGGGAGTGAATTATGTTTAATAAACGGAAATTTTATATCAATGGTCTATGGGATGAGCCAAGCATTCCTCACGATTTTGACGTCATTAATCCATCAACAGAGGAGGCTTGTGCTGTCATTAGCCTTGGAAGTACAAAAGATGCCGATAAAGCAATTAATGCGGCTAAAGAAGCGTTTCAAAAATGGAAAACAACGTCACCAAATGAGCGTCTTGGATTTGTTGAAAAAATTCTAGAGATCTACGAAAAACGTTCCAAAGACATGGCAAAAACCATTTCAATGGAAATGGGAGCACCGATTGATATGGCGCTTAATGCGCAAACTGCAACCGGAAGTTCCCATATTCGCAATTTTATCGAAGCTTATAAAGAGTTTTCGTTCCAAGAAACTTTAATAAAGGGAAATGAGCAAGCAATCCTTCACTACGATCCTATCGGCGTCGTAGGATTAATTACGCCATGGAATTGGCCCATGAATCAAGTAACTCTTAAAGTTATTCCTGCTCTCTTGGCTGGCTGTACCATGGTGTTAAAGCCCTCTGAAATTGCGCCTCTTTCTGCTATGCTTTTTGCTGAATTTTTAGATGAAGCCGCACTTCCAGCCGGTGTTTTTAATTTAATCAATGGTGATGGTGCGACTGTCGGCTCTTACCTCTCTGCACATCCAGATTTAGAAATGATCAGCTTTACTGGTTCAACTAGAGCAGGAAAAGATATTTCTAAAAATGCCAGCGCTACTTTAAAAAGAGTCTGTCTGGAACTTGGTGGAAAAGGAGCGAATATTATCTTTGCTGATGCCGACTCAGATGCTATTCAACGTGGTGCACGACATTGCTTTTATAATAGTGGACAAAGTTGTAATGCACCGACTCGTATGCTTGTGGAACAGAGCATCTATGACAAAGCCATAAAAATAGCCAAAGATATTGCAGAAACAACAAAAGTAGGACCAAACTGCCAAGAAGGAAATCATATTGGACCTGTCGTTTCAAAAAAACAATATGATAAAATTCAGGATCTTATCCAATCGGGAATTGATGAAGGTGCAACTCTTGTTGCAGGCGGGACTGGTTTACCAAAAGGAATGGAACGCGGTTATTATGTCCGTCCAACAGTCTTTGCTGATGTAAAACCTCATATGCGTATTTTTAAAGAAGAAATCTTTGGTCCAGTTCTCTCGATTCTTTCTTTTAGTACAGAAGAAGAAGCCGTCGCTTTAGCGAATGAGACTGAGTATGGTCTTACAAACTATATTCAATCGCAAGATCGCAACAAATGTCGTCGTATTGCGGCACAAGTACGCTCTGGTATGGTAGAAGTTAATGGACATGGATTACCCAGTGGAAGCTACTTTGGAGGTGTAAAATTTTCTGGGCGCGCTCGTGAAGGAGGACATTGGGGAATTAAAGAATTTCTCGATAGTAAAGCAATTTCGTACTGGTAAAATCTTATTAAAAACTTAATAGGAATCGTATGGTAATACAGAAAATAACGGATGAAGGTGCTCTTGGGCAACGTCTTGATCAGTGGCTCGCAAAACAATATCATGATGTGCTCTCGCGTTCGCGTTTGCAAACCCTCATCCGTGAAGGCTGTCTTAAAATTGATGGTCAATTCATAAAGGAACCAAAAACAAAATTAAAACCTAACCAAATAATTGAATTGGAAATGCCTGACCTTCGTGATGCAGAACCTAGCGCTGAAGCCATTGCATTGGACATTCTTTTTGAAGATGATCATGTCATTGTTATTAACAAACCAGCTGGTCTTGTTGTTCATCCTGGGAATGGCAATTGGACCGGTACATTGGTTAATGCCCTTATTTACCACTGTGGGAATAGTTTATCTGGTATAGGTGGTGTTAAACGCCCTGGCATTGTCCATCGTCTTGATAAAAATACAAGCGGTGTTATGGTTGTTGCAAAAAATGATCTAGCTCATAAAAGTCTCAGTGCTCAATTTTCTGATCATGGACGTACCTGCGCATTAGATCGACGCTACCATGCCTTGATTTGGGGAACACCTCAGCGCAATGTCTTGACAATTGATGCATCACTTGGCCGTTCGCCCCATAACCGGACAAAGCAAGCTGTCATCCATAACCAAAACCCTTATGCTCGTCATGCTGTTACACATGTTTCTCTGCTTGAAAAATATGGCTCTCATGCAGACTCAACATCTTTTGCTAGCCTTCTGGAATGTCGCTTGGAAACTGGACGCACCCATCAAATCCGTGTTCATATGACTCATATTGGGCATCCACTCATAGGCGATACAGTTTATGGAAACGCTTTTAAAACAAAATCAAACACATTCAACCCCACTATTAGAAATGCAATCGATCAATTCAACCGACATGCACTCCATGCTGCAAGTCTTACTTTTGAACATCCTTCTACCGGTAAAGTTATGTCGTTTTCCGCACCACTGCCTCAAGATATGGCTAAACTTATTAAACTTTTTAAAAAAGTGAATTGAAACTTTTCCCCTTCTCAAGATTTCACAATAAAATATCTTTTTTTGAACAAAATTGAAAAATATGCTAGAGTGAGATTATGAGGATAGTTAGCTATCTAAAACATAGAATTTGCCTTATCAGGGAATTCAAACAAAAGGAGGGTGCTATATGGCCCATATGAATTTATTATCAGTAATGACAGGTGATGGTGGTTTAAACCGTTACTTGGAAGAAGTGCGTCGTTTTCCAATGCTTGAGCCAAAAGAAGAGTATATGTTAGCTCAGCGTTACCGTGAGCATAATGATCTAAAGGCTGCGCATAGGCTAGTAACCAGCCATTTGCGTCTCGTAGCTAAAATCGCGATGGGATATCGGGGCTACGGACTTCCCATTGGGGAAGTCATTTCAGAAGGCAATGTTGGACTCATGCAAGCTGTTAAACGTTTCGAACCAGAGCGGGGTTTTCGTCTTGCAACCTATGCAATATGGTGGATTAAAGCATCAATCCAAGAATATGTATTGCGCTCTTGGAGTTTGGTGAAAATGGGGACAACAGCTAATCAAAAGCGTTTGTTTTTCAACCTTCGTAAGTTAAAAAGTAAACTTCAAGCACTTGATAGTGGCGATCTCAATGCAGAACAAGTGAAAAAAATTGCAATCCAGTTGAATGTCACAGAAGATGAAGTTGTATCAATGAATCGTAGGCTTGGTGGTGATACTTCACTCAACGCACCAATTCGAACAAAAGAAGGGGAAAACAGTGAGTTGCAAGATTGGTTGGTGGATGAATCTAACGATCAAGAACAAATTTTAATTGAAAAAAGTGAATTAGAAAATCGCCGTTCCATGCTCATAAATGCCATGGACAATCTCAATGAACGCGAAAAGCGTATATTTAAAGCGCGTCGTTTAAACGATGTACCACTAACCCTAGAAGAACTCTCTGGTGAATTTAATATTAGTCGAGAACGAGTAAGACAAATTGAAATGCGTGCATTTGAAAAAGTGCAAAACTCTATCAAAGATTCTACTTTATCTCAAAGTCAAGTATAAAACCTAGAGTTAAGTATAAAGCCAATGGTTTGCACATTCTTTAAATGTGAAAATGAAAAAAAGCATGCCTTGGCTTTATACTTGTAAATTAGCCTATCGAATTCTTTAAGTTATTGATATGTAAAGCTTTATTGAATATATTTGGTATATAATTGATAAAGACGGTCGTAGAAAATTCTTCACAGCCGTTTATTTTTTTGCATCTATGTTTTATTTTTTTGACCAAGAACTGTTAACTTATCTTGTTGTGCAAGCCATTGTCCAATAACTTCATTAAAAATAGACTTACCTGTTGGTCCTTTTGCAAAGGTTAATTCACTTATACGCCCGTTTTTATCCGTTAACACCAAACGCATCCAATCTAATTCTCGCATCAATTGTAAATTTCGATCAAGAAATGGATGATTACCACTCAATGCGACAAGAAAAAAGTCATCGTTAATCTTTGCAGCAATGGTTCTTGTTAAAGCCTGTCCAATGGATTGTTCACTTGCTTTAAAGGTTAATGCTTGAACATTGCTTATAGCTTTACCTGAAAATTTATCAGAAAGAATAAAAACAAGGTCCATAATATATGCAGCAGGAAATGACTGATCGGTATTACGACGTAAAATTAACCGTAATGATACCCCTTCATCAGGAATTGTTATATCACCTTGTATAGTTGTTTCTTCTGGAGCCCCCTTCACTTGAGATTCTTTTATAAGCGTCCAGCGAGCACTTCCCGTTGCTATCTTTTCTGCATCATAATTTGTACGTGCTTGATAGAAAACAGCTTCACCTGATTTTTCAAGCGATTGCAAATTGCTATCAACAACTGTTGAGAGTACTTCTTCATCCGAAGAATCTATCGCTTGTTTTAAACCAACATCAATTTCACTTCCATCCTCTAATAAGCGTTGTGTTAACTTTCTCTTAATTGGAAATGCCTTTGGTACTCTGTGAGAAGCTTGAAGATTTTCTTCTAAAAACTGATGATCATTTGATACAAATACACGCTCACCAACAAAAAAAATACCAACAATTAAAACAACAAAACTAACAACAGAAACAGCACTTATTACAATACGCCTTTGCACTAACGATTTATTAGCACGACGTAAAGCCTGAGAAAAAATGTGCGAAACAATATGCGGATTATCTTCCTGCGAAGGAGAAATCTTTAACACACTGCTATTAACATGCTGAGAAGGCACATCAGCCTCCATATTAACAGGCTCTGCATCTGGTATATCTGATACACAAAGCTCATCAAATACCTTGTTATCCTTTGAACGCGTAACAAAATCCTGTTTTCTTTTTATATTTACCTCTGAAAATTCATTATTCTTTGGTAATATAGTTTTTTTTGTATATTTCTTATCTTCATTTATATTTGTGGGATTCCACCCAATAACTGAAGAAAGCCGCTTCTTTTCAACTGCTAAATATTCTCCTTCAACAGTTGCAATAGAACTTTGAAGAATCTTTCTCTGTTCATCCGCTATTGCTTGTGGTATTTTTGCTGTTAAAAATTGATGTTCTAGTGTTTCGGTAGCACGCCTATAAATCCGCTTACGCACTTGTGGTGTAATATTATTTTGTGCATTAATTGTCTTTTTTAAGATTCCAACGAAATCTACCATTTCCTCTATAATCTCTCTTAAACTGAGAAAAAATCAATAGTAAAGCCAAAAAACTTTATTTTAGCCTTCTAAATTGATTGCCATTTAATATTGGTACAACTATCGCAACAATGTAAAATGAATATGAAAAATAAACAATGCTATTTTGCACCTTTCTCTTACGTGCTCTTAAAAACTTTTTTTGTAAAAAGAGACAAAAACGCACAGAGAACATATATAGAAATCTAAAAATAATAATCAATTAACAAAGGGATCCGTAATAAGAATAGTATCTTCACGCTCTGGACTTGTGGATAATAAAGCCACTTTTGTATTAATCAGTTCTTCAATATAGCGTATATATTTAATAGCCTGCACTGGTAAATCTTCCCACCTCAATGCATGTGCTGTTTCTTCCTTCCAACCTTCTAATGTTGCATAAACAGGCTTCACCCGATCCTGAGCTCCCATGGAAGAAGGTAAATAATCAATTCTTTTACCATCAAGCTCATAACCAATACAAATTTTTATTTCATCCAAACCATCTAAAACATCAAGTTTTGTCAATGCTATACCTTGAACACCGCAAATTGTTACCATCTGACGTACTAAGACAGCATCAAACCAACCACATCGACGCTTTCGACCCGTTACAACACCAAATTCATGTCCACGCACTCCCAGAAATTCACCAATATCATTTATCTGCTCTGTCGGGAACGGCCCTTCTCCAACGCGTGTAGTATAAGCTTTTGCAATACCCAAAACATAATGAATTGCATCAGGTCCCATCCCCGAACCTGTACATGCTTGCCCAGCAACTGTATTAGATGACGTTACATAAGGATAAGTTCCAAAATCATTATCTAATAAAGCACCTTGCGCACCTTCAAAAAGAATGTGTTTCCCTCCTCGATAACCTTCATCTAAAAGACGCCACGTACAATCCATAAAGGGCAAAATTTTATCCGCAACTTGCATCAATTCATCATAAAGTGCTCGAGAATCAATCTCTGCAACACCCATCCCACGACGCAAAGCATTATGATGCCTCAAAAGCCGCTCAATCTTAGCCATAAGTGTATCTTTTTCTGCTAAATCCATCACTCGGATAGCACGACGTCCCACCTTATCTTCATAAGCCGGTCCAATACCACGCTTTGTTGTACCAATTTTTAAACCAGATAAACCGCTTTCTCGAATTGCATCAAGATCACGATGCAAAGAAAGAATCAAAGGAGCATTTTCAGCAATACGCAAAATTTCTGGTGTGATTTTTACACCCTGATCACATAGTTTTTTTACTTCTGCAACAAAATGATGAGGGTCAACAACAACACCATTGCCTATAATTGATAACTTGCCACGCACTAAACCAGACGGTAAAAGTGATAATTTATAACTGACTCCATCAACAACCAATGTGTGGCCAGCATTATGCCCCCCCTGATACCTCACCACGATATCTGCTCGCTCAGATAACCAATCTACAATTTTACCTTTGCCTTCATCACCCCATTGTGTACCGACAACAACTACATTGGCCATAACTTTCTCCGTCGTGTTTGGTTAAAAAAACCAGCATTCAAAAACAAACACTTCTTTATAACGAAACCTTAGAGCAAGTGCGACTCCTCATTTCAGATTTTTCTCAATCTTCAAGTGATTAAATTTTCAAATTTATGATAATAAAGATAAGCAAATACCAAAATATTTTAAATCTGTTATTTTTGCTACAACAAAGTAAAAAAAATAGAGATTTTAATTTGTGCGTATCCAACACCTGACAGAGCATTCATTCTCTCTCTTAATCTTTTACAATTCACGTAATATTTAGATGCTGTCTGTCTGATACAAGAATACGAAAGATCATCATAATCTTTCGTATCCTTTTTTGTTTAAAAATACGTTGTGAAAATCACCAGTAATTATTTAAAGCTGTGCTTTTTCAACTTGGAACGCCCACTCAAGCCATTGTGTCAAAATTTCAAGATCGGAAGCCTCAATTGTTATACCCGCCCAAATTCTAAGCCCAGGAGGAGCATCGCGATACGAACCGATATCATAAGCAACCCCTTCCTCATCAAGACGTTTCACAACCGCTTTTATAAAAGATACTCGCTTTTCCGTATCCAAAGCAGTAATCACTGGATCCACAATATCTAAACAAATAGCGGTGTTAGAACGCACTTCAGGATCTTTTGCCAAATATTCTAACCATGGCGTTTTGCGAACAAAAGCATCAAGTACAGAAAAGTTTTTCTCAACCCGTGCTCTTAATGCCGCTGCACCTCCTAGAGACTTTGCCCACTTCAACCCATCAAGAAAATCCTCAACACAAAGCATAGAAGGTGTATTGATTATCTTTCCTTTAAAAATATCTTCGTTCAATTTTCCATTTTTTGTCATATAGAAAAGTTGAGGCATAGGCCAAGCTGGAACATGATTCTCAAGCCTCTCAACAGCACGAGGACTTAAAATCACCATACCATGTGCAGCCTCACCTCCCAAAACTTTCTGCCATGAAAAAGTAACAACATCTAATTTTGAAAAATCAAGATATTGCGCAAAAGCTGCCGATGTTGCATCACAAATGGTCAATCCAGCCCGTTTATGCGGAATGAAATCCGCATTAGGAATACGCACACCAGAAGTTGTCCCATTCCATGTAAAAACAACATCCCGATCAAAGTCAAGTTGTGTTAAATCTGGTATTTCACCATAAGGAGCTTCAAAACGACGCACATCAGAAAGCTTTAATTGCTCGACAACATCTTTATTCCACCCAAATCCAAAACTTTCCCACGCCGCCATATCAATGCCACGCTCACCTAATAGAGACCATAGAGCAGCCTCAACAGCACCGGTATCTGAACCGGGCATAATTCCTATACGATGATCAGAAGGAACCTCAAGAATCTCACGGGTTAAATTAACAACTTCAGCAAGTTTTAATTCTGCTTCTCTAGATCTATGTGAACGCCCAACTACTGCATTTTTAAGAACATCAAGAGTCCAACCAGGCCGTTTACTACAAGGGCCTGAAGAAAAATTAGTATTATTGGGACGACTACTTGGTTTTTGTAACATTATCATTATTTCTCCCCTTTTAGATGTTTTTTTCTTTATAAAGAAAAACAAATTATTATAAAGACTAATCAACAATCTTTTTAGAAAAAGTCAAAAATGTTGTCTATTATTTCGTATGCTTAAAATTCACGGAAACTTTATAAAAAAATCTTTCTTAATCATGCTTCTCGATTGATTCTTTTAATTTTTTTTCGTATCACCACCACGATAAGACAGCATTCTAATAACAATACACTAAAGTGTCCAATATACCTATCAAATTTATTTTATGATAAAGATTCATTGATAACGCTCTAGAATAGGGAGATAAACTTATTAAAAAATCAATTATTTTTCTTTTGATGACTGGACAGAGAAAATTTTAATGTTATAACCGCAAACGCTTTATGTTTTTTATGAAGCATGCCCAGATAGCTCAGTTGGTAGAGCAGCGGACTGAAAATCCGCGTGTCCGTGGTTCGAATCCGCGTCTGGGCACCACTTTTTGTTTTTAACATATTGAAATATATAGATTTTTTCTTTAAATAGCTATTTTCAGACCACCTTTTAGACCACCTTCTACAGTTTATATAATTTTACCTAATTTGTTCTTATTTGCTCCTTATTTTTCTTTGGAGTGAAGTCTAAGATCTCTTTTTTTCTCCATCTCACTGCTCTCCCTAGCTTATATGGCTCCGGAAACAAACCCTGAAGCACCCAATTGCGAATCGTTGTTGTGGATACACTAAAAAGCTGTGCACACTCACGTGTCGTTACATATCTATCTCCATCATCAAATATCATCTCATTACCTTTCTCTTTTTTATGTTAATTAATCCCCTCCTCGTCTTATAGGACGAGGAGATGAAATCAATTGTTTAAAACTAAGCCGCTTTCGTGACAGACTTCTGCAAACTCGGATCATAAGCTCGCAACAAAGAATCCATTCTATGGGGCAGCTCTGAATCTCCAAAATCCGTTAAAACTGCTAGAATCTTTGTAATATTTGGAATTTCATCTTGAAGTTTTAAAATCAAAGCTTTTTCTACTACGCTCATGATGTCAACCAAGGCACTACAGTCTTTGTCATCTACGTATTCACAATTGACAAACTGAGACAACGCTATCCACAAATCACATAAAAAGTCGATACTGGGATTTATTGCACACCCCCAAAGATTTATTCTCTCAAACAAGCCAATCCTCTGGATGTGATTTTCGTTGAAGGCAGCACCTTTTCTGTACCATCCGGTCTTTGAATGGTAATAGCGTGACAATCCATGAATCCTTTCTTGATCTTATCCTGATAAGGTAACAGCGGCGCCCTTGGAGCACGTCGATATACCCAGTCATGTTTACGCAAGTAATCTGTTTAATCTTTTGGTCGTACCTCTAACATCTTTGCTGCTTCAATAAGACCAAACAAACCATCAGAGCGTTTTAAACCATCCAAAGCCTTTGCTTTGGGTGCTAATTCTGAAATAACATGATCTTTTTGCTCGTAAGGCAGTGCTGTAACCAGAAACAAGAATTAGACATTCGCGTTTAAGGAGGTTATAACAAGGGCGGCTTTCACCTTTGCTATCAAGGTAATAACCACTAAAATCAACCACCCCAAATTTGGGGGCGTTAAGTTCTTCAAGCATTTTCTTGATATCGCGCATCACATGGTCATGTCTTTTACTGCACAATTCTGCAATTTCACGACTCGACATAGTCTGAGTGGTAGCACTATTAGCAGTGCTTTCTTTAATTTCTATAAGTGTGTTCACTGTGAACTCCTTGGTAATAGAGGTTTTCTATTGACACTCTAAAAGAGTGCCGGGTGCTAGAAAACACGGTACCAAGTCCGTCGTCACACCTTTCCCGTGAGGGTATTGTATAGTGTAACTACACCCGACAAGACCGTTATATGCTACAGCATATAATGAGTCAAAATCTTTAATGTTCAGAAGACTGATTATTTCGGCAACCAATCCGCTTGGTATTTTAAGGTGTTTTCTAGGCACATGATTCGACAATAGACATACTGATAGTATTTTGTCAAATAAAAAATTAAAAAATCGGCGCTTATAAACTATATCGATTTCATCAGTCAGTTCGTATTTCTTTTTTATCATAATAACCTCCTCTTAATGCATGCTTTGTCTTTTAAGCTCTTGAGACAGCACACCAATTCCTTTTGCTGTGACTTTTGCGCAAGGAATGACTTTTTCTATTCCATTTGCGGTTTTAAGTGTAATGGTTGGGCAATCCATAAGTTTCTTTTGGATTTTGTCTTGATACGGTAGCAAATTTCCACCTACTGCTCGTCTGTAAACCCAACCTTTTTTCTGTAAGAAGAGAATGAACTGTTTTGGTTGCATCTCGAGTATTTTAGCGGCTTCTGTAAGACCAAAGAGTCCATTATGACGCTGTAAGCTTTCAAGAGCCATTGCCTTTGGTTTTAAATTTACAATAATGTTATCTTTTTGTTCATTTTCATTTTTGAGATACGTTAAAACACCAAGCATAACTTGAGGACTTGAGTAGTCGATTTGTGGTATTACTGCTTGCTTTTCCAATTCTTGCCAACGGTCTATAATCCTAGCACGTAATGTCATGCTGTAACCAGAAACTAAAATGAGGCATTCATGTTTAGGAAGGTTGTAACAGTTTTGGGGCTTACCCTGTTTATCTAAATAGGTGGATCCAAATTTGGATTGACCCCCTTCAGGATATAATTCTCCTAACATTTGTCGAATATCACGCATAATATGCGCATGTTGCTTACCGCATAACTCTGCAATTTCACGACTAGACATCGTTTGAACTGTTGTGTTTTGAAAATTTCTTTCAGATGTTGTGATAAAATTATGCATGCTTCACTCCGTTCGTTGTGGCAACATTGTCATTGTGCTTAATTTGCTGTCTTAGATGTCTTAAGAAATCTTCTAATGTTTCAGGATTTGAATAATCGATTTTTGAATTTGCTTTTTTTTCGCATTTCAGAAAATATTCACGCACTTGTTTACCTTTGAGACCAGGTTCACAAATGGCAATGTGTTTTGCTGTGTCTAAAGTGAGAGCATAATCTTTAAAAGGATTTCCACGTGAGGAGTTTGATAATTCTTAGTAGAAAGTACAAAGTCGACATCTTCTCTAAAGCTAAGTTCTTTAATACAGTTTGTTATCCACTTTCTAAACTCGGTTTTTACCTCTAAAAAGGTATATAAATCACGAACGCTAATAGTTTGAACCTTTTGATGCTGAATAATATTGTATTGAGTAGCAAGAAGCTTTTCCATTACAGACCTCATATTGGTGGGATTGTTGAATGAAAGGAGGCGCTTTTAAATGCGCCCTCAGATTTTAAAGCACATCACATACACGCAAACGGTGTTGTTGTTCGTAAGTACCGTAAATCTCATCATTATATTTTTCGTCTGCGATCTCGTCTAAAAGTTCTTGGTAAACATCACTTTCGCGTACAAAGTCATAAACCTCACTATCCTCATGGAGATGTTCGATATTTTCTTTTACATATGCTTCTGCAATTTCTTCAGAGATATCTTCACAATTATTCTCAGAAGGATTGATGCGAAAGATTTGGATTGCATCAAGTGGTCCAGACTCTGCAATGTGTTGATCTTTATCGTAGGCAACTAATAAAATTTCATTGGAATTTATAAGAATTGGCTTATCCATAATTTTTCCTCCCTAACACCTCTTGGCGATTGTTTGTGCGTGGTTTATGGAATAAATAAATACGTATAATGCATACTTGTCAACAATAGAAATATGCGTTATGTGTATTTTATTTTTAACGGTATAAAAATCTTGTAAGAAGATTTTTTCTAAATGACGATTCTCATGAAAGGGGAAGGTGAATGGTTATGAAAACAATAAAAAGTGATATAGAATTAGATAACAAAATAATGCATCTGGTTTCTATATTTAGTAATGAAAGAAAAAAGCTTTTATTTTTTTTCTTCTGCATGCAGGCGATTTAAAAGGTGAAGAATTGTTTCTTTATCTGGTTGAGTTGTTTTTTGCAGTAGATTAATAATTTGCTCATCAACAGTTTGTTTTGTGGCAGGAATTGGAAAGGAGGGGCCTTCTCCCTCTCCAGTTAATAACCATCCTTCACTAATTCTAAATGCTTTTGCATATTTCGCAGATGCCCGTGATATTCCTCTTAATCCTTGTTCATGCTGTATATAGCTAGAGTAGTTCCAGCCAAAATATCTAGCTGCTTCTTTAGCACTTCTAAAACCACGCGCTAAACGCGCTTTTATTAATCTAGCAGATTGGTCTATCGTGTTACTAAGCATTTTTATCTCCTTAATATATTCATATTGCATATAATTGGTATGCATTTCGACTTGACTTTTAAGTGCTCATAATGCATATTATTTTTTATGGGAAAAATAGCAGTAAAACAGTTACGTAAAAATCTGAATTTAACTCTGAAAGAAATGGCAGCACGGTTAGGCGTCAACAAGTCAACAGTATGGCGTTGGGAAAAATATGGTGTTCCTTCAAGAGGAGCCGTTGCATATCTTCTCGAAGCGTTATGGAATGAACAATCTCCTCCAACTCCTTCTTTTGTCAAGGGTTCCACTGTTTGCATGAAGCCATGTGAACAAAATGAAATGTTGCAATCTCAATATGAAGAAAAGAATGAACATCAACAGCACCCTTCACACTCTTAAAGAAGAAAGATCAGAGATGATAGATGTCCCACAGATCACTATAAGCAAAGTCCAGTTGATTGATCTTGTTAATAAGATTGGACAGGAAACCATATATTATGGTCTCCGTTCGCCTGAAGATGCATGTTTTGAAATAAGGATAGATCCCTCATCAACAGGTTTTCTTGTCTATATGCTGCATAGTATCTTTGCGCGTGATGATAGAAAATATTTTCCGTTATTTCCGTACGATGATTTTAATCAATGGTTTTTATCTGTGTTTACGCAAGCTTTTACAACTTGGTTTGATAATTATTTTTCTCAAGAGTTGTCATCTTTTTATCGCTTAAATGAGCTGATCTTGTTTACAGCCTTAGTCAAAAGTAAGCTTGATTTCTTAAGGGATAAACTCATCGAAAAAAGAAAAGAAGAAATTGAATTAATAGATGATGCATGCAGTGTGTGTCTGAATCTGAGTTAATCCAATTTTTTAAAGT
Source organism: Bartonella sp. CL434QHHD (assembly GCF_042195145.1). Lineage (NCBI taxonomy): Bacteria > Pseudomonadati > Pseudomonadota > Alphaproteobacteria > Hyphomicrobiales > Bartonellaceae > Bartonella > Bartonella sp. CL434QHHD. The sequence continues at coordinate 143,460 of NZ_JBHINT010000042.1, forward strand.
CTATGAGGTTGGTTTGTGTAGTTACAGTCATTGTTGTTTCTGGTTTCAATGGGGATGTATGAGTAATGATTAAAGTAACTTGGGCTTTTATATCTTCTTCACGCGCTGCTACAAAAATAAGGATTCCTGTGTACTTATCTTCTGAGGGAGCTATAGAAATATTAACATCGATTTCTTGTCCCGTTCGAAAATTCTCTGCTTCCTCACAGCGGCCGCGTGATTTGTGTGACGTTGGACTGGCATCAGGATTAACATATGGTGATTGCATTTGCCACCATCTTGTTTCAGGTTTGTATATGATGCCATATCCAAGAATAAAACGAGAACCATCTTTTAGCTTTATATTTAAAACGTGGATGACAGTTTGTGCATTGTTTTTTATCTTTAAACAAAGAAGCGTCCACTTGCCTTTTGTTGGCAAGTGGGGTCCAGTTATATATATGGAAGGTGGCGTTCTTAAATCCTCTACTCTTTTGTTATCTAACAAAATTTTAATATGTTCTTCTGACCATTTGGCAAGATCTTTTGTCGATATTGCTTGCTTATCCATTCTCTATCTTCTTCTCGTTTTTTTGCAGCTGTTCCAGTAGGAATGGAAGAAAAGATCATAAAGCTGTACGCTTTAGATCAAAACATGGCTTCTCTTTTAAGAAAAGAGGCTGATATTTGCCGAAAGAATTTTATAATGAGTTCTTCTGATCCACTTAACCGTGAAATTATTAGTACGTTTGTAAGTGTCTTTCACAACAAGATCTAACAGTGTTCAAGGAATTCATGGTGAGAACGGAAAAGAAACGCTGCTTGCAAAATAAAATACCTTGATCTCCTTATTTTATACACCGTAAACATAATTTTATATGTTAAAAACAATAATATACTTTTGAAATAATTGAAAAAATAAGCAAATTATGCTAAGATTTTGTATATATAAATTGCTAATCTAATGGGGCTACAAATATGCTAAATAAAGTGACTTTAATCGGGCGCCTTGGTGCTAATCCCGAAAGCAAAACAATGAATTCTGGAGCAGAAGTGGTTAATTTTCGTATGGTAACTTCTGAAAGCTATACAGATAAAAATACACATCAAAAAGTAGAGAAGTCTGAATGGCATTCTGTTATGATTTTTAATCCACATTTAGCAAAAATTGCACTTCAATATCTAAACAAAGGTTCAAAGGTTTACGTAGAAGGCAAATTACAGACACGCAAATGGCAAGATAAAAATGGGCATGACCGTTACACAACAGAGATTATTTTACCACAATTCAAAGGCGAGTTGTATTTGCTTGATGCAAAAAAAGAGCAATCGGCATTCCCTTCACCCATTACTTCTCAAAATTATGCTATCGCTTCAGGTGCTCAAGATTATAGAACAGCTCTTAACGATAGCGTCCCATTCTGATTGAAAAAAATATGACAAAAAGAAAAAAACGTGCAAAACGCGGTCGTCCTCGGATTAAGGGGGGTGTGAGAGAACCAAACGGACGCATCTCACGAGCAAAAACACCGCATGAACCCATGGGATAAATTGGCAATTGAAATGCGTGCCAAACGCTTTGGCTTGACCATAGAAGAGGCTAAAAGTCCGCTTTCCGGTACCTATATCGGGCGGCTTTATTTGCAAGGCGAAATCAATCAAGACCAATATAATGATGCGCAAAAATATCTTGAAGTGAAAAACAATTACCTATGTGCAAAAGCATTGCCTAATGCAATTTATGATAACTTTACTCCTTCATCAAATGAGGAGGCACAAAAACGGTGGATTGAAAGAGCAACTCATTGTTATGAAGAGACGAAAGAGGTTATCAAAGAAACACAACACCTCTATAGACAGTATAATCTTTATGCTGCATTACAATATCTTGTTATAGAAGATCAATCGCTAACACATCTTGTTAGTTCTTTGCGTATTGTTCTTAATGCGCTTCATAAGCATTTTAGCCGTTAAAAAAGAATTGACATCAGATGAAAAATCATTAAAATGTGTATATATTTACATATTATGAGTTTAGGTAATGGAACAAGATAGCCGAAAAATCATTGCAAAATTAAAGCGTGATGGCTTTGAACTTATCAAAGTAAAAGGTTCTCATCATAAATTTAAAAAATATGTATAGAAAGATGATAAGGTTGTTATCGTTCCACATCCTAAAAAAATCTTCCGATTGGTACAGCACGTTCTATCGCACAACAAGCAGGCTGGTTAAAAGAAGGAGAAGAAGAATGAAAAGATTTTTTGCTCTTGTTCATAAAGATGAAGACTCTGCTTTTGGTGTTCAGTTTCCTGATTTTGAGGAACTTTTTTCCGCTGCTGATGAGGAAGAAAATTTAATCGCAAATGCAACAGAAGCACTCCAACTTTATTGTGAAGATATAGATAGAGTGCCTATTCCTTCAAAATTTGAAGACGTCATACAACGGGAATCTGTCAAAACAGCTTTGTCAGAAGGAGCTTTTTTAATACAAGTCCCCTTTATTGAAAATGATGCAGAAGTGGTACGCACAAATATATCAATTGAACGAGGGCTTTTACGTGCAATTGATAATTGTGCACAAGAGAGAGGTTTAACAAGATCTGCTTTTTTGGCAACAGCAGCCCGTCACGAGCTTAATATTTAGCTCATCAATCTGGAAAAATTTCTCACTCTCGATTTTTTTTGCAAAAGCGTGTAATTGCATATGATCCGAAAACTATTAATGAAAATCAAAAGGCGGCAGGCAAACAAAACGCTATAGTTAAGAGGGATATAACTATCATTGATATTATATACATGGCATCTAATATTTCTGGACCTGTCATTGTCTTTCCCTCCTATAATAATTTCACAATAATTTATAAAATCTAAAATGTTTTAGAAAAATCTATATATTCTATTTTAAAATAAAAAATATAGATTTTTTTGTTGACATGGTGTAAAAAATAGTATTGAATGACAGTACGGCACTAGTTGAATTGCGTCTAAAATTCAAAAATATCCCTTAAAAATTCAGTAAAATGTGATCTTGAAACGTGGCTAGAAAGCCCTGTTTTCTTGCTAGTTCTGGCTAATCAATTTTTCAAATAACAAAAATTAATATTTGACTAATGATGTCATTAATTATGACTCAAAAGGAGCAATGATGAAAGCTGTCATCACTAAGCCAATGTGTGTTATTGGAGACAATAAAAGCACTGTTCGCTTTGAACCATCAACACCCAATAATCCATTTGTTGAAGTTTCTAATCAAGTCTACGCACGTCTCAAGCGTGCAAATGCTGCTAAACCTTTTGTTGGTGTCAAGACAACAGCAAAACAAGTTGAACGCTTTACTGAAAAGCAAGTTGCAGACATCTCATCAGCCCAAATAAAGCGTATAAGAAGAGGTGTTTATATTAAAGAAAAGGCAACAGCAAGGTTTCTTGAGACAGATATCATTGGTTCTGGAACACCGATACCTCTTAAATTTTNTTTATATTAAAGAAAAGGCAACAGCAAGGTTTCTTGAGACAGATATCATTGGTTCTGGAACACCGATACCTCTTAAATTTTTTAAAGTAAACGAAACAAAACGCGGCGTAACTTACACACTGTTTGGAAAGAAAGAAATCTTACCCCATGGTTTTATCAAGGGAGGCAGTTTTCCAAAGCGTGTTGAATT